>NZ_JBQWIF010000040.1:0-48334 GCF_052958135.1 Pseudomonas sp. SZ40
TCGATCGCGGCCTGCGCACCGGGTATTCAGATGAATTGACGGCACGTCCGCGGATCGCCGGCAAGCCGGCTCCTACAAGATCGGTGTGCCTGCAAGCTGGGCGCCCGGCACTGCATTCGTAGGAGCCCGCTTGCGGGCGATGCGGTCGTGTTCATCCTGCGGATGGGCATGCCGTTGCCATCGATCGCGGCCTGCGCACCGGGTATTCAGATGAATTGACGGCACGTCCGCGGATCGCCGGCAAGCCGGCTCCTACAGGATCGGTATGCCTGCAAGCTGGGCGTCCGGCACTGCATCCGTAGGAGCGTCGCCCCCGGCGCGAATGCGCTGGTAGCCAGCTCTGACGATACGTGGTGATCTAATCCGTAGGAGCCCGCTTGCGGGCGATGCGGTCGTGGTCATTCAGCGGATGGGCATGCCGTTGCCATCAATCGCGGCCTGCGCACGGATATTCAGATGAATTGACGGTACGTCCGCGGATCGCCGGCAAGCCGGCTCCTACAAGATCGGTGTGCCTGCAAGCTGGGCGTCCGGCACTGCATCCGTAGGAGCGTCGCCCCCGGCGCGAATGCGCTGTTAGCCAGCTCTGACGATACGTGGTGATCTAACCCGTAGGAGCCCGCTTGCGGGCGATGCGGTCGTGCTCATCCAGCGGATGGCATGCCGTTGTCAGCAATCGCAGGCTACAAAGTGGCTGTTCAGATGAATTGACGGTACGTCCGCGGATCGCCGGCAAGCCGGCTCCTACGGGATCGGTGTGCCTGCAAGCTGGGCGCCCGGCACTGCATTCGTAGGAGCATCGCCCCCGGCGCGAATGCGCTGGTAGCCAGCTCTGACGATACGTGGTGATCTAATCCGTAGGAGCCCGCTTGCGGGCGATGCGGTCTTGCTCATCCAGCGGATGGCATGCCGTTGTCAGCAATCGCAGGCTACAAAGTGGCTGTTCAGATGAATTGACGGTACGCCCGCGGATCGCCGGCAAGCCGGCTCCTACAGGATCGGTGTGCCTGCAAGCTGGTCTTCCGGCACTGCATTCGTAGGAGCGTCGCCCCCGGCGCGAATGCGCTGTTAGCCAGCTCTGACGATACGTGGTGATCTAACCCGTAGGAGCCCGCTTGCGGGCGATGCGGTCCTGCTCACCCAGCGGATGGCATGCCGTTGTCAGCAATCGCAGGCTACGCACCGGGTGCTTTGGTAGCCGGTGTCGAGCGTGGCGATACACGGAAAGAAGGGCCTGGATGTCGCGGTGCTCGATCCAGGCTAAGAGATACGGCGCGAGATGACCCCGTGCCGCGTGGGCAGGTCAGACGCCGATTTCGCCGCCGTCGTTGCGCTGGATCACCACCGTGGAGGCGCGTGGGCGGACGCTGGTGCCGGCTGGCGTTTCGTCCGTGGCGACGTCGGTGGATGGCCAGTTACCCGGGTGCTGGATGTTGACGAAGATGGTCTTGTTGTCCGGCGTGAAGGCGATGCCGGTCACTTCGCTGCCGTTCGGGCCAACGAAGAAACGGCGCAGATCCACCTGATTCTGAGCGTTGACCGGTACCTGCTTGCCGCTGGCATCGACCAGGTTGGTGGGGATTACCGCCAGCATCTGGTCGTTGGTGTAGCTGGTCACGCTCGATTCGCCGTTGTCGGTCTGGATCCAGAGAATCCCGCGGCTGTCGAAGCTCATGCCATCCGGGCTGGCGAACTGGTTGAGTTCGGTCAGGCCGGAGCGGTTGATGTCGGGGGTGCCCGAGGCGTTGGCGCCGAACACGAAGATATCCCAGGCAAAGCTGAGCTGATCGTCGCTGTCATGCCAGCGGATCACGTGACCGTGACGGTTCGGGCCGCGTGGGTTGGCAGCGTCGACCGCGGCCGCAGTGCGCGCGCTGTTGTTGGTCAGGGTCAGGTAAACGTCGCCATTGAGCGGGTTGACGGCGGTCCACTCCGGGCGGTCCATCGGCGTCGCGCCGACGGCATCGGCCGCGCCGCGGGTGTTGAGGATGATCCCCGGCAGGTCGGTGAACTTGGTGCCCAGGGTGCTGCCGTCGGTGGTCTGGGTGGCCGCTACCAGAGGGATCCAGGCACCGGTGCCGTCGGCATCGAAGCGGGCGACGTACAGGGTGCCGCTGTCCATGTACTTGGCACCGGTGGCCAGGCGGTCGCTCGGGTTGGCATCGGCAGCGTCCCACACCGCGTCGGAGACGAACTTGTACAGGTACTCATTGTTCGAGTCATCACCGGTGTAGAACACCACCGGCTTGCCGACTACCGGCAGCGCCGGCCAGCAGCCTTCGTGGCGAATACGGCCCAGGGCGGTACGCTTCACGGCACGGGTGCTGGAATCGTACGGATCGATCTCGACGATGTAGCCATAGGTGCTGGCTTCGTTGCGGTAGTCGTCGGTCGCCGACGCACCGCTCGGGGTGATGTTGAAACGGGTGAATTCGTCGTTCTGTTCCGAGGCATCCCCGGCAGCGGTTTCCCAGCCATAGCGGCCAGTGCTGGTACCGACACCGATACGTGACTGATCGGCAGGACGGGGGGAGGTGTTGATGAAGATCGACGGCCAGTTCTCTTCGCAGGTCAGATACGTGCCCCACGGGGTGTAGCCGTTGCCGCAGTTGTTGTTGGTGCCGCGGGTTTCGGTGCCGTTGATCGAGAACTTGGTCTTGACGTGGTCGGTGCCGCGCAGCGGGCCGGAAATATCCATCACGGTGGCGGTGGTGAAGCGACGGTTCAGCGGATCGTTATCGACGACCTGCCAGCGGCCGCTGACCTTGCTGATGCGGATCACACCCGCGCCATGGGCGTTGATCTCCTTGCGCACTTCTTCGGCTGGGCGCCGGCCGTTGACCGTGGTCTGGCCGTTCGGGTGCAGGGCGTCTTCGTCGATGTATTCGTAGTTGATCGCCAGCAGGCCATCATCGGAGCTGCCGTTGATGGGGAAGAAGTGCATGCCGTCGTGGTGCATGCCTGCCGAGTTTTCCTGCTCGGTGGAGGTGTTGCTGCCATCCGCTTTCCAGGTGCCACCGGCGCTGTTGAACGGCGTTCCCCAAGGGGCCAGCACATAGGCGCTGTAACCGGCAGCTACCACGCAGGCATCGGTGCGCGAGCCGGCAATCGACTGGAAGCCGAGAGCCAGTTTCGGCTCGGCGGGTGGCTCGGTGGAAGGGCTGTCATTGCTGGAACCGCCGCTGTCGAAACAGCCGGTGAGGCCGGTGCCCGCGATCATGGCGATCGCGGCGCCCAGGCCACCGCGCATCACGCTGCGGCGGCTCAGGTACGAATCCAGAACCGATGCCATCGGCAGGTTGCCACTGGGGTTGCGGTCCAGGTTATCGCCGGTATCTCGACTCATCAGGTCATGTCCTTTTTCTGTTGAAGCGGCTTGAGGAAACCGGGACTTTAGAGACCGAATGTGATGATTTTCTGGCAGTTCTGTTAACGGCTATTGAAAGCTTTGTGACGCTACCTTTCTGATTTATCTGATTTTTTCGATTGATGACCGAGGTATGGCTGTCGAATAACCGCCATTAAACTGTCACATAAGCTGCCCAGTATCCCGCCCCGACAATGCATAAAGATGAGGCGAGCGGGGCGATGACGAACATCGGCAGACGTGAAGTGATGAGCTGGATGGGCATCGGTGCAATGGCCCCGATGCTCAGCGCCTGCTCGGGCTTCGCAACCCCGCGGCAGAATGGCCAATCCGAACTGGAATTGCTGTATTTCGCCGATACCCTGGATGCCCGCCAGCCGGGTCAACCGGTGGTGCCGGCCACTCGGCTGGGGCCGGTTTCCCACCTTGGGCGAGCGCCCTGGCTCAGTGGCAGCAATGCCCACCAGGCCCGCAGCGAACTCAATCCGCTGCTCGATGCGCGCCTGGCCGAAGGCGTCAGCACCGGTGGTTACGCCGTACTGGGTGCCTTGCTGGAAGAGCTGCGTCAGCGCCACGGCGTCGAGCGCTGCCTGACCCTGGAGAACGGCCAGGGCTGGAACGGCAGTGGGCTGGCCTATCTGACCCAGGGAGAGAGTGGCGCGCAGGGTAGCCAGTTGCTGGGCAGCGAGGTGCGGGTCAGCAGCGATGAGCGCGTGCTGTGGCCACAACGCTGTGCCGGCCTTTATCGGCATTTCGCTCGGCCCGTCGTCGGTGCCGGCCTTGCAGACGCCGAGGCGCTGGGTAGCGAGCCTTTCACCATCATCCGGCGCGCCGGGGTGCGGATCGCGGTAGTGGGGATTACCGACCCTTATGCCGGGGATCAGAATGCCTCACTGAAACAGTGGTACCAATCGCTGCTACCGGCCTTCAGGGAAGCACGTGCCCAGGCCGATCTGGTCATCGCCCTGGCCGATGTGGGGACCGGTCCCGGCCTGTGGCTGGCCGAACGACTGAGCGATGCCGATCTGCTGTTGTGTGCCCGTGGTCAGGACTTCTGGCCGGCGCCGATCGAGGTGCTGCAGAGCAGCGGCAGACGGGTGCCGGTGGTGCTGGGCGGCTGCCGGGCCAGCGGTGCCTTTCATATCGCTTGCCAGCGGCAGGCGGGGCAATGGACCTTCGTCGCGCGCTTTCACCCAGCGTTCGAACATCTGCTGTCCCCGGCAGGTCAGGCGCATGCGGCGCGCCTGCGGACGCAGTTGCAGGGCCAGCGAGCGCCTCACGCCGCCTGGCTCGATCAGCCCCTGGCCAAGGCGCCGCAGGCGCTGTGGCGTCGCGACACCCGGGGTGGCAGCTGGGACCGCCTGCTGCATCAGGCGCTCTCCGATGACGGCCAGATGCAGGTGTTGCTGCCTGGCCTGCGTTACGACAGCCCGGTAGCCGCTGGCCAGGCGATTACCCGAGAACAACTGATCAGCCTGACTGGCGGCTATCCGGCCCCCGTCGTGGAGGCGCCGGTAAAGCCGCTCGAAAGCGTGCTGGAAAACGCAGCCGATCAACTGTTCGGCGATCCCCTGTTGCTCGACAACAGCCAGGATCTGCCGCGCTGGCAGGGGCAGGCCTGGCAGGTCAACTACAGCCCGACCGGCAAGCGGGTTTCCGGTCTGGCTCCACTCGACGGCCTGTGCCGCAGCGTGTCACTGACCGATGACGCCAGCCCAGGCGAACCCCTCTGGCAGCGTGTGGAGGCCTGGCTGACCAGGCAGCCAAGCGACTGGCAGCTACCTGCGCTGCATCTGCCCAGCGTGCGTTACGTACAGGGCCATCCCGGCTGGCATCCCAGAGGCGTCAGTTGATCAGCGCACAGCGACTGTGGAGCGGCTTTTGGCTGACCCTCGGTGCCTGGCTGGCGGCGCAGTGCGTATTGCAGCTCAGCCGTGAACCGCAACCGGCCCGTGCCGCTGCCGTCGATGTGGCAGCGCCCCCTGGCCTGCTGGTGGGCCACTGGCAACTGAATGCCGATGGCGACGCACTGCCGCTCACGCGCCTGCCGATCCAGTACCTGGGCGGGCTGCGCGCGGTGCCGCTGAGCGCCACCGTGGTGGTGTTGCGCTACGGCGAGCAGGTCCGCAGCTTCAGCCGTGGGCAACGCCTGGGGCCCGGCATCGTGCTGCAGGACATCGACGAAACAGGGCTTATTTTCGATAACCAGGGGCGGCGCGAGCGCCTGCCCTGGCCGCCACGGCCTGCCGTGACCGGCTTCAAGCGGCAAGGATAAGAGATGATCGTTCGCTACTGCCTGGCCGCTCTGCTGGCCTTGGGCTCGACCCAGTCTCTGGCCGATGACGTGCTGGATCTGCCGGTCGCCGAGTCGCCGCTGTACGAGGTGAATTTCGTCGACACCGAGCTCAGCGAGTTCATCGACAGCGTGTCGCAGATCACCGGGACGACCTTTATCGTCGACCCGCGGGTCAAGGGCAAGGTCACCGTACGCACGGTCGAGCGCCATGACAGCGAAGCGATCTACGACATCTTCCTCGCGCAACTGCGTGCCCAGGGTTTCGCCGCGGTCAATCTGCCCAACGGCAGCGTGAAGATTCTCCCCGATCAGGCGGCGCGCCTGGAGCCGGTGCCCGTGGACCCCAGCGGCGGGCAGCAGGCGGGCGGCGATGGTATCGCCACCCGGGTATTCAGCGTACGCAACGCTGCCAGCGAACAGCTGCTCGGCATCCTCAAGCCGCTGATCGACCCTCGGGTGGGTGTCATCACACCGTATCCCGCCGCCAACCTGCTGGTGGTCACCGACTGGCGCAGCAATCTGGAACGTATCGATCGTCTATTGGCCGAGCTCGATCAGGTCAGTGACGAGCCGTTGCAGGTGATGCCCCTGCAGCATGCCAGCGCTGCCGACACCAGCGTGCTGATCACTCGCCTGCTGGCCAGCGAGAAGGGCGGCGACAGCGCCCAGGTGATCGCCGATCCGCGCAGCAACGCCTTGCTGGTACGAGGCAGTGCCGATAGCCGCGAAAGGGTGCGCGCCCTGCTGACACAACTGGATCGGCCGGGTGGCGAACTGCGCAGCTCCAATACCCAGGTGATCTACCTGCGCCATGCCAACGCCAGTGAGGTGGTGAAGGTGTTGCGCGGTCTCAGTCAGGAGGCCCCCCAGGCCCCCGGCGAGGGCACGGAGGGCGTCCAGGCTGCGCGCCTGCCGATCAGTGATTCGGGGGTACGCCTGGAGTACGAGGAGGGCACCAACGCAGTGGTGATGGTCGGCCCGGACAGCGAGCTGGCAGCCTACCGCTCCATCGTCGAACAACTGGACATCCGCCGTGCTCAAGTGGTGGTCGAGGCGATCATCGCCGAGGTCTCCGATTCCCGTGCCGAAGAGCTGGGCGTGCAGTGGCTGTTCGCCGACGAGAAACTTGGCGCCGGGGTGGTCAACTTCAGCGCGGGCGGCGCGAACATCGCGGGTATCGCCGGTGCGGCGGCCAGTGGTGACAATGCCGCCCTTGGTGAGCTGCTTTCGGGGGTCAACGGCGCGACCGCCGGCATCGGCCATTTCGGTGGCGGGTTCAATTTCGCCGTGCTGCTCAACGCGTTGAAGAGCAAGAGCGGCTTCAACCTGCTGTCCACGCCGACGCTGCTGACCCTGGACAACGCCGAGGCGTCGATTCTGGTTGGCCAGGAAGTGCCTTTCGTCACCGGTTCGGTGACCCAGAACAACAGCAACCCGTACCAGACCATCGAGCGCCGCGAGGTCGGTGTGAAGTTGCGCATCAAGCCGCAGATCAATATCGACAACAGCGTGCGTCTGGATATCGTTCAGGAAGTGTCTTCGATCGCCGACTACGCCTCGGCCAGCGATGTGATCACCAACAAGCGCGAGATCAAGACCAAGGTGATGGTCGAGGACAATGGCCTGATCATTCTCGGCGGGCTGATCAGCGATGAAGTCAGCAATACGGATCAGAAAGTACCGCTGCTCGGTGACATTCCCGGGCTCGGCCGGCTGTTTCGTTCCTCCGGCAAGAGCGGCGTCAAACAGAACCTGATGGTGTTCATTCGTCCGCGCATCCTGCGTGACGGGCCAAGCATCGCCAGTTTCAGTGCCGACAAATACCAGAATCTGCAGCGCGAGACGGCGCTCAAATTACCCGCGCTGGATGGCGATGCCCGGCTGCAGCAGCTCTTCCCGGCAAGCCGCGCACGCCTCGATGGGGGCGCCTGGTAATGAGCCTGTTGCCCTATCGTCTGGCCCGTCAGGCCGGCCTGGCCTGGGTGCCCAGCGAGGGTAGCTGGAGCCTGTGGCTGTGCGATGACGCCGACAGCGACCAGTTGCAGGAACTGTTGCGTGTCGAAGGTGCGCCCGGCGCGGTGTGTCACTTGCCGCGGGCCGAGTTCGAACGGCGTCTGGGCCAGCTGTACCAGGCCGGCGAGGGGGCGAATGCGGCGCTGATCGAGGGCATTGGCGAACAGGTCGATCTCGACAGCCTGATGAATGACATGCCACGCATCGAGGACCTGCTCGAGAGCGACGACGAGGCGCCGGTGATCCGCCTGATCAATGGCCTGTTCGCCCAGGCGCTGCAGTTGCAGGCCTCGGATATCCATATCGAGACCTTCGAGCAGAGCCTGGTGGTGCGCCTGCGCATCGACGGCCACCTGCGCGAGGTTCTGCGCCCGCCACGGGCGTTGTCAGCCATGCTGGTGTCGCGGATCAAGGTCATGGCACGGCTGGACATCGCCGAAAAACGCCAGCCCCAGGATGGCCGCATCACCCTGCGGGCCGCCGGCCGCGAGGTCGACGTGCGGGTTTCCACGCTGCCGGGCATTCATGGCGAGCGGGTGGTGATGCGCGTGCTCGACAAGCAGGCCAGCCTGCTGGCGCTGCCGAACCTGGGCATGCCGCCTGCCGTGGAGCAGGGCTTGCGTGCCTGTCTGGGCCGCCCCAACGGCATCGTGCTGAGCACCGGCCCGACCGGCTCGGGCAAGACCACCACCCTCTACGCCAGCCTCAACAGCCTGAATGACGGCAGCCGCAACATCCTCACCGTCGAAGACCCGGTGGAATACGCCATCACCGGTATCGGCCAGACCGCCATCAACCCGCGTGCCGGGCTGACATTCGCCAGTGGCCTGCGGGCGATCCTGCGCCAGGACCCGGACGTGATCATGCTTGGCGAAATCCGTGATCGGGAAACCGCGCAGATTGCCGTGCAGGCCAGCCTCACCGGGCATCTGGTGTTGTCGACCCTGCATACCAACAGTGCAGTGGGCGCCGTGACGCGGCTGCGCGACATGGGTATCGAGCCCTTCCTGATCGCCTCCTGCCTGCGTGGCGTGCTCGCCCAGCGCCTGGTGCGCCGCCTGTGCAGTTGCGCCGAGCGTAGACCCTTGCAGGCCGCCGAACGGCAGTTGATGCCGGAGCTGGCCGGCCTCGAGTACAGCTTTCATCCGGTCGGCTGCGAAGAGTGCCAGGGTTGCGGTTATCAGGGCCGCCTGGGGCTCTACGAATTCATCGAGCTGGATGCCGGGCTGATCGCGCTGCTGTACAGCGGCGCCAGCGAGGTGAGCATGCAGGCCTACCTCGAGGATCGTCGGCAGAGCCTTTCGGCCATGGCCTGCGACTGCCTGGCACGCGGCGACACCAGCCTCGCTGAAGTGCTGCGTGCGGTGCAGGGCTGAGTATGCCGACCTATCGCTATCAGGCCGTCGACCTGGCTGGCAAGCCGCACAAGGCCAGTCTGCAGGCGGACAGCGAGCGCCACGCCCGGCAGCTGCTGCGCGAGAGCGGCTTGTTCGCCCGCGAGTTGCATCGTCACGACCCGCAAAGCCGGCAGCCGCGCCGCCAGCGGGTCAGCCGTGCGCAACTGTGCGAGCTGACCCGGCAACTGGCGACCCTCACCGGCGCAGGCATTCCGCTGGTCGACGCACTGGGTACTCTGGAGCGGCAGCTGGTCCAGCCAGCGCTGCGCAGCCTGCTGGTGGCGGTGCGCGGCTCCCTCGCCGAGGGCGTTGGCCTGGCCCGCAGCCTGGCGCGTCAGGGCGGCGTGTTCTCGACGCTGTATTGCGCGCTGGTCGAGGCGGGCGAGCGCTCCGGTCGCCTGGCCCAGGTGCTCGAGCGCCTGGCCGAGCACCTGGAACAGGTCCAGCGGCAACAGCACAAGGCCCGCACCGCGCTGATCTATCCGGCCGTGCTGATGGGCGTTTCCCTGGCCGTGGTGATCGGCCTGATGACCTTCGTGGTGCCCAAGCTCACCGAACAGTTCACCCATGCCGGGCAGAGCCTGCCGTGGATCACCACGCTGCTGATCGGCATCAGCAATACGCTGGTGCTGCTCGGCCCCTGGCTGCTGGGAGCGGCACTGCTGGCGGCATTGGTCGGCAAGCTGCTGCTGCGCAAGGCGCACTGGTGCCTGCGCCGCGATGACCTGCTGCTGCGCCTGCCCCAGGTCGGCGTGCTCCTGCAGGTCCTGGAGAGTGCCCGGCTGTCGCGCAGCCTGGCGATCCTCGCCGGCAGTGGCGTGCCATTGCTCGAAGCCCTGCAAGTGGCGACCGCCACGGTCAACAACCGGCGCATCCGCCTGGCCCTGGAGCGGGTCGGCAGCGAGGTGAAGGGCGGCGTCAGCCTGCACCGCGCTCTGGAGGCCAGCGGCCATTTTCCACCGTTGCTGCTGAACATGGTCGCCAGTGGCGAAGCCAGCGGCACCCTGCCGGACATGCTCGAACGCGTGGCGGACAACCAGGAGCGTGGCTTCGCCCGCCAGGTGGACACCGCCATGGCGCTATTCGAACCCCTGATGATTCTGGTGATGGGCGGCGTGGTGCTGTTCATCGTAATGGCCGTGCTGCTGCCGATCATGCAGCTCAATCAGGGCCTGACACTTTGAAGAGGAAAGCCATCATGCGCAGCAATCGTTTCACTCAACGGGGCTTCACCCTGATGGAAATCATGGTGGTGATCTTCATCATGGGGCTGTTGATCGCCGTGGTTGCGCCCAGCGTGCTGGGTAGCCAGGACAAGGCCATGAAGCAGAAGGTGATGGCCGATCTTTCGACCTTCGAACAGGCCCTGGACATGTACCGCCTCGACAACCTGCGCTTCCCCAGTAACGAGCAGGGGCTGTCGGCCCTGGTGATCAAACCCACCGTCGAACCGCTGCCGCGCTCCTGGCGCGCTGACGGTTACATCCGCCGCTTGCCGCAGGACCCGTGGGGCAATTCCTACCAGTACCGCAGCCCGGGCGAGCATGGTCGGGTCGATGTCTATTCGTTGGGCGCCGATGGCATCGCGGGCGGCGAGGGCATCGATGCCGACCTGGGCAACTGGGAGCTTTGAGACGTTGCCATGAACCGGAATGACAGCGGGGTGGAAGGCCCTTACGTAGGATGGACAACGCCGTTTTTTTCCACCGTTGCGATCGTGAGCGGTGGACGGGTGAAGCGTCGTCCATCCTGCGTGGCTGATGCCATTGTGGATGAACCGGTACGTTGGGTGGACAACGCTCTTTTTGTCCACCATTGCGATCGTGAGCGGTGGGCGGGCAAAGCGTCGTCCACCCTACATGGCCGGGAGCTCTGGTAGGTGTCCAGGCAGCGCGGTTTCAGCCTGCTGGAGCTGCTGGTCGTGCTGTTCATCGCCGGCTTGCTGACCAGCCTCAGTGTGGCCTGGCTCGACAGCGGTCAGGCGCCGGCACAGCAGGCGCTGGAGCGCCTTGCCGCGGCCAGCCGCGCTCAGGCCGCAGTGGCGCTGCATGCCGGACAGATTCATGGCCTGCGCTGGAATGGCCAGCGCCCGGAGTTCGTGCGCCAGGTACGCGACAACGATCAACTGCACTGGCAGGTCGAGGCGGTCGCGCTGGGGGAGTGGCCGGCAATGTTGCGACCTGACTGGCCGGCTGCCGGTGAGCCGCGTCTGGTCTTCACGCCAAACGGGGTCGGTCGTCCGCAGGCACTGCGCTGGCATTGGCCCGATGGAGGCGAACGGTGGCAGTGGGACAGCGCCGGTCGCTTGCAGCGGACGTCGCTGCCATGAAGCGCCAACGGGGTTTCACCCTGCTTGAAGTGACGGTCGCCCTGGGTATCGCCGCCACGCTGGCGGTCATGACCAGCCAGGTGCTGCGCCAGCGCCTGGCCGTACAGCAGAGCGTCCAGCAGCATCAACTGGGGGCGTTGTGTGCTCGTGAGCTGGAGGCACGCTTCGCGGTCGAGCAGCTCTGGCCTGCGCAGAACAGCCTCGCTGGCGTTCTTGCCCAGGGCCACGAGAACTGCCACTGGCAACTGCAGATGCAGGGCACCGGTGTGCGGGACCTGCGGCGTGCCGAGTTGAGCCTGTTCGCTGATGGCGATCGCCGCGAGTCGCTGGGGCAGTATCAACTGTTTCTGGTGCGCCCATGAGGGGCAGGCAGTGCGGTTTGACCCTGGTGGAGCTGCTGGTCGCCCTGGCGCTGACGGCGTTGCTGGGTGTGCTTCTGGCGGCCCTGGTCAATGGCTGGATCAACGTTCGTGAGCGCTTGGCGCAAGGTTCTGCAGGGATGCCGGTTCTGGATTTCTGTCTGGCACTGGAGCGTCGTTTCGATACCACCGTGTTGCGTCAGCTCCATGAGCGGCGGTTACCGCTGGCCTTGAACTGGCTGGACTGGCGGCCGGACGAGCTGCAACTGCAGTGGGTCGCGCTGGGTGCCTGGCCGAGTGCCGAGAGCGGTGCCCGTCTGCAGCGTCAGCGTCTTGATTACGACCGCCGCAGCCAGCGTCTGCTGCTGCACACCTCCAGCGATCTGTACGCCGCAGCCGCACCTGTCTGGGCACTGCGCGAGCAGCTGGATCGGGTGGAAGCGGTGAGTTTTACCTTTCGTCAGGACAGCCGCTGGCTGGCCTGGCCATCGACGGACAGGTTGCGACCCGACAGGGGCGTGCGCCTGACTTTTCAGTGGGATGGAGCACCCTATGTCTGTACGTTCGCCCTGCCGTGGGGCCGTTCATGAAGCGTGAGCGCTGGCGCCGCCGCGCGGCACGGCCCTGGCTGTTATTGCGCCCGGGCGCGGATGCCCAGGCCTGGCAATGGGCGCGGGTAGAGCAGGGGCGCGTGCAGGCGTCAGGTTGTGGTGCGCCGCCGACGATCACGGGCGCACGGGTGGCGCTGGTGCTGCCGGGTGAGCTGTGCAGCCACTTTCAGGTGCCCGCGCCGCCTGGGCTGAAGCGTCACGAGTGGCCGTTGTTGCTCGAGGATCGCCTGCTGCAGAGCGCTCAGGATCTGGCCTGTGGCTGCCTGGCCCGCGAGCCCGGCTCCATGCAACTGGTCTGCGTCGAACAAACGCTGCTGGATGGCTGGCTGGCCCAGTGCGCCGAGTGGCAACTCGATGTGCAGCGTTGCTGGGCGCAGTTCCAGCTATTACCGGTGCCGGTCCCTGGCTCGGCATGGTGCTGGCGACAGGACGCCGGCGCGAGCCTGTTCGTCGGTCGCAGTGCCGAGGCGCGCCTGCACTGGCTGGCCTGGCCAGTCGCGCTTCAGGCGGCAACGCCTGCCGGTGTTTGGCGCGAACTCGAGATGCACACGGTCGAGGGCGATTGGCCCGAGCCTCTCGCCGCGCTGGATGGCATGCCCAGCCTGTTCGAACGGCGCCGGGGTAAACGTCAGGTCCGCCAGATGAGCCCTGGCCTCTGGCGCCTGCCTGCTGCCTGTCTGGCCGTGGCCGTGCTTTGGGCTGGCCTGTGGTCCAGCCAGCAGTGGCGGCAGCAGGGCGTCTATCAGGCGCAGGTGGAAGCGCTGGTCGGGCCGGTCGCATCATTGCGCGAAGCCGCGCAGCGGGTGAGGCAGCAGCGTCTGGGCGCGGATGAGCGACAGCTTCGTTTGCGGCAACTGGAACATCTGCAGACCGAACTCGATGGCTGGTTGCGGGCCAACGGGAGCTGGCAATTGAGCGCTGCGCGGTTCGATGGTCAGCGCTGGGCACTGCGTCTGCAGGGGCATGAGGTCATCGACGATGCACCCTGGCAAGCGATGGCCAGCGCCATAGGCGTGGCGGTGCAGGTGACTCAAGCAGGCGACGCGCTCAATCTGACCTTCGACCTGGGAGCCGCATCATGAGGCTGAATCTCGAAGGACGCGGCGTACGAATACTGGCGGTGGCGATCATCGCCGTGTTGCTGGGGCTGCTGGCCTGGCGTGAAGGCCAGCAGCGCTGGCAGACGTTTGGCCAATGGCAGGCGCTGGCCCAGTCGGCCCAGGCCCTGCGGGCCGCCAGGACACTGACCGTCGATGACCTGCAGCAGGCCGCCAAGGCCCGTGTAATCAGCATCGAAACGCTGGAGCCTGGCAGTGAAGAGTGGCTGGTGCGCGGGCGGTTGAAGGATGAGCGCGTGCTACAGGACTGGCTCCAGCAGTTGGAGCGAGAGGGCGCACGACCGTTGCGCTGGGGGCTGCGGCGTGACGACTCGGCGTTGCACTTCGAATTGGCGTTGCAACGATGACGCGGCGTCGTTGGCTGTGGGCATTGCTGGTCTTTGTCATGACGCTGCTGGTCGAGCTGCCCGCCCGCTGGCTGTTGGCGCCGCTGCCCGTCCCGCTGGCAGGCATCAGCGGCAGTATCTGGCAGGGGCAGGCCGAGCGCCTGGGCGATCTCGGCCCGTTGCGCTGGAATTGGCAACCCTGGCGGCTCAGCGCACAGGCGAGCGCTGGCTATCAGGGGCAGCGCTGGCAACTGCAGGTGTCCGGCTGGCCCTGGGCCTGGCATGCCTCGTTGCAACCCGCCAGCGATCCACATACGTTCGTGACCGGTTACCGCTTGGCAGGGCAATGGCAGGGCAGCATCGAGTTGAAAGGCCGTGGAACACGCTGCCTGTCAGCCAACGGGAATTTACAGGGTGATGGTCTGGCGCTGCTCGCACCCTGGCAGCTGGACCTGGGACGTGCGCGTGTGGCGCTCGATTGCAGCGCTGGCTGGAAATTGGCAGGGCAGTTGAGCCTGGCTGGGCAGCATCATGCCGACCTGGCGGCCGATCTGCTCGCCAGGCAAGCCAGGTTGACGGGGCGAGTCGAGCCTGGCGCGGCACTGCAACCAGTGCTGGTCAGTGCGCAGTGGCTGGCGCCTGGCGGCAGTGAGGTGGCGCGCAGTATCCGTTGGTAATCACGCCCTTTCAGGGACGAATCTCGATCAGCGTGCCGTCTTTCACCAGGCCCCAGACCTCGCGCATGTCGGCGTTCTTCATGGCGATGCAGCCTTCGGTCCAGTCCAGCGTGTGGAAGAACCACTCAGGGTATTCGTCGTCCACTGGCGTACCGTGGATCATGATCATGCTGCCCGGCTTCACCCCGGCGGCTTTGGCCTGGGCCTGATCGCGGGCGTTGGGGTAGGAGATGTGCATGGATAGCTGGTAGTTCTCGCTCTTGCGGCGCCAGTCGATCCAGTAGAAGCCTTCCGGCGTGCGCAGGTCGCCTTCGCGCTGCTTGGCACCGAGCGGCTGCTTGCCCAGGGAAATGCGATAGGACTTGAGCGTTTCACCCTGGCCGATCAGGTGCAGCCGACGCTGGGACTTTTCCACCAGGATCTTGTCGACGGTCGCGGCGGGGGAGGCAGGCGCGGTGGCAGCCTGACCAGCGAAGGTCAGAGAGAGCAGGGTGAAGGCGAGCAACCAACGCATGGGATTTCGACTGAGCGGATGGCCGGCGGGCGGCGGAGGCTCATTCTAAGGCAGGCGTATAGGGGCGCCTAGGGGATCGCGACAAGAGCCGCCATTGGTATCGGTAGCCTGGCGTAGAGCGAAGCGAAACCCGGGAGGCGGTATCTGGTCTGCCCAAGGCTACCGAAGCGGGCAGCGACACCCAGGGGAATCCCCCAGGTATCGCCGCTCGACGCCGGGCTACTGCCTGTCAGTACAGCGACGGCAGTTCGTTGGGGCGCAGATCGAACACCAGCACTTCGGCCTGTTCGCCGTTGCTCAGGTGCAGATCACGCACATCGCGCAGCCGTACGCCATCGCCTGCCTGCAGCGGCTGGCCGTTCAGTTCGACGCTGCCGCGAGCGACGTGAACGTAGGCATAGCGGTTCTCGTCGAGCTGCAACTGAGCCTGCTCGGCGCCGTCGAACAACCCGGCATACACCCGCGCACTCTGCCGCACGGTCAGCGAGCCATCGGCGCCGTCCGGCGAGATGATCAACTGCAGGCGGCCGCGTTTCTGCGCCTCGCTGAAGTGCTCCTGCTGGTAGCGTGGCTCGGCCTGGCGCTCGCTCGGCACTATCCAGATCTGCAGAAAGTGCACCGAGTCGCTGCGCGAGTGGTTGAACTCGCTGTGCGAAACACCGGTTCCTGCGCTCATCAGTTGCACGTCGCCAGGGCGGATCACCGAGCCGGTACCCAGGCTGTCCTTGTGCTCGAGAGCACCTTGCAGCACATAGGAGAAGATCTCCATGTTGCGGTGCGGATGCTCGCCGAAGCCCTGACCGGCAGCCACGGTGTCATCGTTGATGACCAGCAGGTCCGAGAAACCTCTTTCTTTCGGGTTGTTGTAACTGGCGAAAGAGAAGGTGTGAAAGGAGTTGAGCCAGCCATGGTTGGCGTGGCCACGATCGGTCGATTTACGGATAGCCAGCATGATGAATCCTCCTGTTGATGATCGCTGCCTGATTCGGCTGCATGGGGGAAGTCTACTGACTATCTGTGGATTGATTAACTTGCTGTAAATGGACTTATTGTCTTCTTTGGGTTGACTATTGCGTCAGGGTCAGCCGCCCATGTGCTGAATCTGTTCCTTGATGAAATCCGAGAACACCTGCACCGCTCTGGCAGTCTGCCGGTGTTGCGGGTACACCGCGTAGACCGCCGCCGGCGCCGGCCAATGCGTCTCGAGTATGGGAACCAGTGCGCCACTTTCCAGCGCCTGCCCGATGATGAAGGTGGGCAGGTAGGCGATGCCCATGCTGGCGATGGCTGCATCACGGATCAGTTCGCCGTTGTTGGCGCGCAGCTGACCACGCATGGTCAGGTTGCGAGCCTTGCCCTGATCGCGCAGGCGCCATTCGACATGCCGGCTATGGCCGTAGAGCAGGCAGGCATGCCGCTGCAGATCATCGAGGTTCTCCGGCGTGCCGTGCTCGTCGAGATAGGCCGGGCTGGCGCAGAGAATGGTCTGCATGTCGGTCAGGCGCTTGGCGATCAGGCTGGAATCTTCCAGGGTGCCGATGCGGATCGACATGTCGTAGCCGTCGGCGAGCAGGTCGACGGCGCGGTCATTGAGGTCGATTTCCAGATTGATGTGCGGATGCTGCTGCATGAACTGCGGCAACAGGTGGCTCAGATGCAGGGTCGCGAAGGTCATCGGCGCGCTGACCCGCAGGGTACCGCGCAGCGAAGCTCCCTGGGCCGACACCAGTTCCTGAGCGTCACGCAGGTCGGCCAGGATGGTGGTGGCCTTGTCATGCAGCAGCACGCCCAGCTCGGTGGCCTGCAAGCGCCGCGTGGTGCGGTTGAGCAAGCGCACGCCGAGCAGCGCCTCGAGCGCGGCGACACGGCGGCTGACGTACTGCTTGGTGACGCCGAGGGCATCGGCGGCTGCGGTGAAACTGCCGGTGTCGAGGGTGGTGACGAACAGGCGCAGGTCTTCGACGTTCATGGGCTTCTCATCGGTTGGCCTGCGATTATTACCGGGTGCGTGGGCTTCACGCCATCGGCTATCCTCGGCGTCTGCCTCAATTGCCCAGGACGCTGCGATGTTCACCAGCAAGTTGCCGTCGATCGGCACCACCATCTTCACCACCATGTCCCAGCTCGCCACCCAGACCGGCGCCATCAACCTGTCCCAGGGCTTTCCCGATTACGACGGCCCCGAGGCGCTGCGCGAGGCCGTCAACCGGCACATCGCTGCCGGGCACAATCAGTACGCGCCGATGACCGGCCTGCCGGCGCTGCGCGAGCAGATCGCCCTGAAGATCGCGCGCCTGTATGGCCGCCAGGTCGGTGTGGACAGTGAGGTGACCGTCACGCCCGGCGCGACCCAGGCGATCTTCTGCGCGATCCAGGCGCTGATTCATCCCGGCGACGAAGTGATCGTCTTCGACCCGAGCTACGACAGTTACGACCCGGGCGTCACCCTGGCCGGCGGCCGCTGCGTGCACGTCCCGCTGGCCAGCGGCGATTTCGCCATCGACTGGCAACGGCTGGAAGCGGCGCTGAGCCCGCGTACCCGGCTGATCATCCTCAATACACCGCACAACCCCAGCGGTGCGCTGATCAGCCGTGAAGAGCTGGATCGTTTGGCCGCGTTGATCCGCGACCGCGACATCTATCTGATCAGCGACGAAGTCTACGAGCACCTGGTGTTCGATGGTCGCCAGCACGCCAGTGTGCTGAGCCATGACGAACTCTATGCCCGCGCCTTCGTGGTCAGCTCGTTCGGCAAGACCTATCACGTCACCGGCTGGAAGACCGGTTACGTGGTGGCGCCAGCCGCGCTGAGCGCCGAGCTGCGCAAGGTTCATCAATACGTCAGTTTCTGCGGCGTGACCCCGCTGCAGTGGGCGCTGGCCGACTTCATGGCCGCCTGCCCCGAGCATGTGGACGAGCTCCCCGGCTTCTACCAGGCCAAGCGCGATCTGTTCTGCGACCTGCTGGGGGGCTCGCGCTTCACCTTCAGCCGCACGCCGGGCACCTATTTCCAACTGGCCGACTATTCGGCGATCCGCCCTGATCTGGACGACGTGGCCATGGCCCAATGGCTGACCCGTGAGCATGGCGTGGCGGCGATTCCCGTGTCGGTGTTCTGCCAGACGCCGGATCCGGCGCAGCGTCTGGTGCGTTTCTGTTTCGCCAAGCGTGAAGAGACCTTGCGCCAGGCAGCGGAAAAACTACGGCAGATATAGTTGCGCCGCGGGGAAGACGAACGGTAGGAGCGTCGCCCCCGGCGCGATGGTGGTGGCCATCACGCAGAATCGTGGGCGTGACGATAATCGCTGCGGGGTCGCAGCTCCTACAGCTGGGCAACGCAGCTTTATTCACATCGCACGGATCCGCATCCAGCAAGAGAGGCATTGATGAGCGAAGCAACCAATCTGCAACTGGCGCTGATCCAGAGCGACCTCGCCTGGCACGATCCCGAGGCCAATCGCGCACATTTCGAAGCGCAACTGCAGCAGGCTGCTGGCGCCGAACTGGTGATACTGCCGGAGATGTTCAGCACCGGGTTTTCCATGCAGTCGGCCGAGCTGGCCGAGCCGGAAGATGGCCCCACCAGCCGCTGGCTCAGCGAGCAGGCAAGGCGGATCGGCGCGGTGATCACCGGCAGCCTGATCATCCAGGCCGCCGATGGCAGCTATCGCAACCGCCTGCTGTGGGCGCGACCCGATGGTTCGCTGGCGCATTACGACAAGCGCCACCTGTTTCGCATGGCCGGTGAACACGAGCACTATGCGGCGGGTGACCGCCAGGTGGTGTTCGAGGTCAAGGGCTGGCGAGTGCGGCCACTGATCTGCTACGACCTGCGTTTCCCGGTCTGGAGCCGTGATCCCCAGGGCACCGACCTGCTGCTCTATACCGCCAACTGGCCCGCGGCGCGGCGCCTGCACTGGAACCGGCTACTGCCGGCCCGAGCCATCGAGAACCTGTGCTACGTGGCCGCGGTGAACCGCATCGGTGTGGATGGCAAGAATCACCCCTACAGCGGCGACTCCCAGGTGCTGGACTTCCAGGGCGACAGCCTGCTCGATGCTCACGACAAGGCCGGCGTGTTCCATCAGCGCCTGGATGGCGCCGCATTGGCTGCCTATCGCGAGCGTTTTCCAGCTCATCAGGATGCCGACCCGTTCGAGTTTCGCTGAATCAGGAAGGTTGCACGCAACGCCCGGAAATGGCTCCTGCGCAGAGCGTGGGAACGATCGTCAAAAGCGCATCGAATCGACCATCCGCAGGCTGGGTCGGGCCGCGTAGATCGAGTAGCGAAGCGACGATACCCATCAGGCCTTGCAAGTAGCCCTTGATGGGTATCGCTTCGCTCGACGTCATCCTACGGCAACGGCGCGTTTACTTTATTGCCTCAGTACGCGCTGGCCTGGTTGAGCATGGTCACTTCGTCGGCGCTCAAGTGCAGGCGGGTGGCGGCAACCAGATCGGCCAGTTGCCTGCTCGATGTGGCACTGGCGATGGGCGCGGTGATGCTCGGGCGGGCGATCAGCCAGGCGAGGGCAACCTGGGCCGGCGTCGCGTCACGGGCTGCGGCGACCTCATCGAGCGCGGAGAGGATGGTGACGCCGCGTTCATCCATGTAGCCCTTGACCATCTCGGCGCGGGCGCCAGCGATATCGTCGCGGGTGCGGTACTTGCCGGTGAGAAAGCCGCTGGCCAGGGAAAAGTAGCTGATCACCCCGATGCCGAGTTCCTGCACCACCGGCTCCAGTTCCTCTTCATAGGTCTTGCGTTCGTGCAGGTTGTAGTGCGGCTGCAGGCTCTGGTAGCTCGGCACGCCCAGGCGCTGCGCCACCTGATGCGCTTCGCGCAAGCGCTCGCCGCTGTAGTTGGAGGCGCCGATCACCCGCACCTTGCCTTGTTCGATCAGGCGGGAGAAGGCGCCCAGGGTTTCTTCCAGAGGGGTGTCGGCATCGTCCTGATGGGCCTGATACAGGTCGATGTAGTCGGTCTGCAGGCGCTTGAGCGAGTCCTCCACCGCTTTCTGGATGTAGTCCGCCTTGAGGCCTTTGCCGCCGTGGCCCATTTCCATCCCAACCTTGGTCGCCAGCACGATACGTTCGCGCTTGCCGCTGCGTTTCAGCCATTTGCCGATGATGCTTTCCGACTCGCCACCCTGATGGCCGGGGGCCCAGGCCGAGTACATGTCGGCGGTGTCGATGAAGTCCAGGCCGTTGTCGACGATGGCGTCGAGCATGGCGAAGGACTGGGCTTCGTCCAGCGTCCAGCCGAATACGTTGCCACCGAAGGCGATGGGCGAAACCTGCAGGCCGGACTGACCGAGAGTGCGTTTGGACATCGAATGCTCCTCGAGTTGATGGGGCGTCAGCGTGTGACCGCCCGACCGTCTGCGTGGTTCGCCTGGTAAACGCCCTGGCCGCACGCGCATACCGCAGAAACGCGACCGGCCCGGTTCGCGAGGGCGAAACCGGGCCGGTGGCGGGTGGCGATTGGCCTGTGTTACGCGGCGTGCTCGTCCTTGGCCAGGGAGGCCATGTCGATCACGAAGCGGTACTTCACGTCACTCTTGAGCATGCGCTCGTAGGCTTCGTTGATGTTCTGGATATCGATCATCTCGATTTCCGAAACGATGCCGTGTTCGGCGCAGAAATCCAGCATCTCCTGGGTCTCGGCGATGCCGCCGATCAACGAGCCGGCCAGGCGGCGGCGCTTGAAGATCAGCCCGAACACTTCCGGCGACGGGTGCGGTGAGTCGGGGGCGCCGACCAGGGTCATGGTGGCGTCGCGCTTGAGCAGCCCGAGGAAGGCGTCAAGGTTGTGCGGCGCGGCGACGGTGTTGAGGATGAAGTCGAAGCTGTTGGCGTGGGCGGCCATCTCGTCGGCGTTCTTCGACACCACCACTTCGGCCGCGCCAAGGCGCAGGGCATCTTCACGCTTGTTCGGCGAGGTGGTGAACAGCACCACATGAGCGCCCATGGCGGCAGCGATCTTCACGCCCATGTGGCCAAGACCACCAAGGCCGACCACACCGACCTTGTCGCCGGGCTGGACGTTCCACTGGCGCAGCGGCGAGTAAGTGGTGATGCCCGCGCACAGCAGCGGTGCGACCGCAGCCAGGTTGTCGCTGTGGCTGATGCGCAGGACGAATTTCTGGTCGACGACGATGTTGTCGGAGTAGCCACCAAAGGTGTTTTCGCCACCGAATACCGGGCCGTTGTAGGTGCCGGTGAAGCCGTTCTCGCAGTACTGCTCAAGGCCTTCGGAGCAGGACGAGCAGCTCTGGCAGCTGTCGACCATGCAGCCGACGCCAGCCAGATCACCGACCTTGAAGGTCGTTACCGCGCTGCCCACTGCGGTGACCTTGCCGACGATCTCGTGGCCCGGTACCGATGGGTAGAGGGTGTTCTTCCACTCGTTGCGCGCGGTGTGCAGGTCGGAGTGGCAGACGCCGCAGTAGAGGATGTCGATCTGCACGTCGTGGGTACCGACGGCGCGGCGCTGAAAGCGATGGGGCGCGAGAGGTTTGCTGGAGTCCTGGGCGGCGTAGCCGAGAATGGTGGTCATGGGCAATTCCTATCGTTTGCAATGCGGCTGCGTATGCTGCGGGGGGTGACAAGCGTAGCGCTGGACGCTCGAATGTCGATTGCACAATCCTGCTGCGCTCTGTCCTGATCCTCCATCGAATGCCGTTCGGATCGTTCCTCACGTGAGTATGGTTGCCCCGTTCTCGTTGGCGCGCCGCGCGCGCGAATCGCGGGCATGGCCCGCTCCCACAGAGTGGTTTGAGTTGTTGAGTGCGCGATATTCAATCCAGGCCGCGTCTTTGAAATCGGCGCGTTCCTTCCGCTCTGGATGGGAATGCCGCGTCCGGTAAGCGATATCCCGTGGCAAGGGCGAGGAGGGGGGAGATCGATAAAACCGTGTGGGCGCGCGCAGTGCGCGCGAATCGCGGGCATGGCCCGCTCCCACGGGATGGTTTGCGTTGCAGAGTGCGCGATATTCAATCCAGGCTGCGTCTTTTGCTTTGGTTCGTTCCTCCCGCTCTGGATGGGAATGCCGCGTCCGGTAAGCGATATCCCGTGGCAAGCGGAGGGGGTGGAGAGCGATAAAGCCGTGTGGGAGCGCGCCGTGCGCGCGAATCGCGGGCATGGCCCGCTCCCACGGGGTGGTTTACGTTGCCGAGTGCAGGGTTTCAACACGGGCTAGGTCTTTGGGTTTATCGCGTATTGAGCCGTGCGCGCAGCAGTGGGGTGAGTTGGTCGAACAGGGTCTGTACCGAGCGCAGGGCCAGGCAGTCGGGGCGGGTCAGCAGCCATAGGTCGGTGTCGCAGTCGGCCAAGGCGTCACTCAGGCGCTGCACGCCTTCCAGGCTGCGGGCCATGAAGTCGGGCAGGGCGGCGACACCCAGGCCTGCCTGTACCAGCGTGGCCACCGCCGACATGCTGCTGCAGCGGTAGCGCGGCACCAGGCTGGGGTGCACCTGATGCCGCCAGGCCACGGTGATGTGGTCGGGCATGGAGTCGTCGGGGGCGATCCACGGCACCGAGGTGGGTGCCTGCACGAATGCTTCGCGGTGCTCGGGACGGCCGCAGATGTAATAGGCGGTGTGCCCCAGTTGCCGACCAACCAGATGCTCGGGCGGTGCGTTGGACAGGCGCAGTGCGATGTCGGCGTCGCGGCGGCTGAGGTTGGCGAAGGTGTTGGTGGTCGCCAGCTCCAGCGCCAGCGCCGGATAACGCGGCATCAGCTCGGCCAGGCTGGGCAGTAGCAGGTTCTGCAGCACGGCGTCGGTGCAGGTCAGGCGAACGGTACCGCTGATCACCTTCTCGCCATGTTGCAGGGCGATGCGCGCCGCATCCAGGGCCTGTTCCGCACGTTCTGCCTGTTCCGCCAGGGCCTGGGCGCTCTGAGTCGGCATGTAACCGCGGCGGCTTTTCTCGAACAGCGCCACGCCCAGGCTGGCCTCCAGCTTGCGGATGGCGCGAAATACCGTTGATACGTCGACATGCAACTGCTCTGCGGCTCGCGCCAGGGAGCGTCCGCGCACTAGAGCGAGTACGAGAGCGAGGTCGGCATGGCTGATCTGGTATTGCGTCGATGCAATCATGAATTGTCTGAATGCCAGTATCGGTTGCGTATGCGCCCACTTATACTCAGGGCGTTGCCTAGAATCAATTACCCAGAATAATGAGGCGCCAGGCTCGTGAGATGTCTTCCGCGGGCGCGCCGAGCCAAAAGGAATGATTTTCCATGACTTCGGTAACCCCACGTGTCGTCCAGCTCAACGAGGCGAACACTTTCCTCAAGGATCATCCGGAGATCCAGTACGTCGATCTGCTGATCACCGACATGAACGGCATCGTGCGTGGCAAGCGTGTCGAACGCGCCAGCCTGCACAAGGTGTATGAGAAAGGCATCAACCTGCCTGCCTCGTTGTTCGCGCTGGACATCAATGGTTCGACCGTCGAAAGCACCGGCCTTGGCCTGGATATCGGCGACTCCGACCGCATCTGCTACCCGATCCCCGACACCCTGTGCAAGGAACCCTGGCAGAAGCGCCCGACCGCGCAACTGCTGATGACCATGCACGAACTGGACGGCAAGCCGTTCTTCGCCGACCCCCGTGAGGTATTGCGTCAGGTGGTGGAGAAGTTCGACGAACTGGGCCTGACCATCTGCGCCGCCTTCGAACTGGAGTTCTACCTGATCGACCAGGAGAACGTGAACGGCCGTCCGCAGCCACCGCGTTCGCCGATTTCCGGCAAGCGCCCGATCTCCACGCAGGTTTACCTGATCGACGACCTCGACGAGTACGTCGACTGCCTGCAGGACATGCTCGAAGCCGCCAAGGAGCAGGATCTGCCGGCCGATGCCATCGTCAAGGAAAGTGCCCCGGCGCAGTTCGAGGTCAACCTTCACCACGTCGAAGATGCCATCAAGGCCTGCGACTACGCCGTGCTGCTCAAGCGCCTGATCAAGAACATCGCCTACGACCACGAGATGGACTCGACCTTCATGGCCAAGCCCTACCCGGGCCAGGCGGGCAACGGTCTGCACGTGCACATCTCGCTGCTCGACAAGAAGACCGGCCAGAACATCTTCGCCACCGATGACCCGGAACAGCACGCACCGCTGCGCCATGCCATCGCCGGCATCCTGGAAACCATGCCGGCTTCGATGGCCTTCCTGTGCCCGAACGTCAACTCGTACCGCCGCTTCGGCGCCCAGTTCTACGTGCCGAATGCGCCGAGCTGGGGTCTGGACAACCGTACCGTGGCGGTACGCGTGCCGACCGGCAGCAGCGACGCCATCCGCATCGAGCACCGGGTAGCCGGCGCCGATGCCAACCCGTACTTGATGATGGCGTCGATCCTCGCCGGCATTCACCACGGCCTGACCAACCAGCTGGAGCCGGGCGAGCCGATCGAGGGCAACTCCTACGAGCAACTGGAGCAGAGCCTGCCGAACAACCTGCGTGATGCCCTGCGCCAGCTCGACGACAGCGAAGTGATGAACAAGTACATCCGCCCGGAGTACATCGACATCTTCGTCGCCTGCAAGGAAGCGGAAATGCACGAGTTCGAGACGACCATCTCCGACCTCGAATACAACTGGTACCTGCACACGGTCTGACGGAGCGGCGAGCATGACAATCACTACCCGCCAGGACTGGGAGCAGCGCTACCGCAGTCTGGACATCGAGGCGCGTGCCTTCATCGACGGCGCCTACCGCGACGCCGTGGGCGGCGCGACCTTCGACAGCGTCAGCCCGGTGGACGGTCGTCACCTGGCCCGCGTGGCCAGTTGCATGGCCGAGGACGCCGAGCTGGCCGTCAAGGCTGCCCGCGCGAGTTTCGAGCGTGGCGACTGGGCCCATCAGGCCCCGGCGCAGCGCAAGCGTGTGCTGATCGCCTTCGCCGACGCGTTGCTGGCCAATGCCGAGGAGCTGGCGCTGCTGGAAACCCTCGACATGGGCAAGCCGATCAGCGACTCGTTGAGCATCGACGTGCCGGCGGCGGCCAACGCCATCCGCTGGAGCGCCGAGGCGATCGACAAACTGTATGACGAGGTGGCGCCGACGCCCCGTGACCAGCTTGGTCTGGTTACCCGCGAAGCGGTCGGCGTGGTGGCGGCCATCGTGCCGTGGAATTTTCCGTTGATGATGGCCTGCTGGAAGCTAGGGCCAGCCTTGGCTACCGGTAACTCGGTGATTCTCAAACCGTCCGAGAAGTCGCCGCTGACCGCTATTCGTATCGCCCAGCTGGCGCTGCAAGCCGGTATTCCTGCTGGCGTGTTCAACGTGTTGCCCGGTTATGGCCATACGGTTGGCAAGGCGCTGGCGCTGCACATGGACGTCGACACCATCGTGTTCACCGGCTCCACGAAAATCGCCAAGCAACTGATGATCTACGCCGGCGAGTCGAACATGAAGCGCGTGTGGCTGGAGGCGGGCGGCAAGAGCCCGAACATCGTCTTCGCCGATGCACCGGATCTGCAGGTCGCCGCCGAGGCCGCTGCCGCTGGCATCGCCTTCAACCAGGGCGAAGTATGCGTGGCGGGCTCGCGGCTGCTGGTCGAGCGCTCGATCAAGGAGCGCTTCCTGCCGATGGTGGTCGAGGCCCTGCAACGCTGGAAGCCCGGCCATGCGCTGGATCCGCAGACGCGTGTCGGCGCCCTGGTCGATGACGGCCATCTGGACACCGTGCTCGGCTTCATCGAGGCCGGTCGCCAGCAAGGTGCGGTGATCATCAGCGGCGGTGAGCGTGCCCTGCAGGAAACCGGCGGCAGCTATGTGCAGCCAACGATCTTCGACGGCGTGGACAACGCCATGCGCATCGCCCAGGAAGAGATCTTCGGCCCCGTGCTGTCGGTGATCACCTTCGACAGCGACGAGGAAGCGGTACGCATCGCCAACGACACGCCTTATGGCCTGGCCGCTGCCGTTTGGACGCGCGACATCTCCCGGGCGCACCGCACCGCGCGGGCACTGCGGGCCGGCAGCGTGTGGGTGAACCAGTACGACGGTGGCGACATGACCGCACCGTTCGGTGGTTTCAAGCAATCGGGCAACGGGCGTGACAAGTCGCTGCATGCCTTCGACAAGTACACCGAACTTAAAGCCACCTGGATCAAGCTCTAGCGACCTCGGGTGACCTGCCTCGCGCCTGTTTCTGCAAACAGATGCGCTGGTATCGGCGCCCGATGGGATGGCTATGCGGAGCGGAAACTTTGGAGTTCCTAGGGAGTTTCACATGACTCAACACGTCGACAGTTACTACGCCGCCTCGCGCAATCCGCGAGTCGATTACCCCGCGCTCGGCGAATCCGTCGAGACGGATGTCTGCGTCATCGGCGCCGGTTATACCGGCCTGTCCACGGCGCTGTTCCTGCTCGAGCATGGTTTTCGCGTGATCGTGCTGGAAGCCGCCAAGGTCGGCTTCGGCGCCTCGGGGCGCAACGGTGGGCAGATCGTCAACAGCTACAGCCGCGATATCGACGTCATCGAACGCCAGGTCGGCGCACGCCAGGCACAGCTGCTCGGCGAGATGGCCTTCGAAGGCGGGCGCATCATCCGTGAGCGGGTCGCCAAGTACGGCATCCAGTGCGACCTGAAGGATGGTGGCGTGTTCGCCGCCATCACCGACAAGCAGATGGGCCATCTCGAGTCGCAGAAGAAGCTGTGGGAGCGCTACGGCCATACCCAGCTGGAGCTGATGGACGAGCGCCGCATTCGCGAAGTGGTCGGCACCGAGCGCTATGTCGGCGGCATGCTGGACATGAGCGGCGGTCATATCCATCCGCTCAACCTGGCTTTGGGTGAGGCCGCTGCGGTGGCATCCCTGGGCGGTGCGATCTACGAGCAGAGCCCGGCGACCCGCATCGACCGTGGCCCGCAGCCGGTGGTGCACACACCGAACGGGCAGGTGAAGGCCAGGTTCGTGGTGGTGGCGGGCAACGCCTACCTGGGCGGGCTGATGCCGGAACTGGCAGCCAAATCCATGCCCTGCGGCACTCAGGTGCTGACCACCGAGCCGCTGTCGGACGAGCTGGCCCATAGTCTGTTGCCGCAGGATTACTGCGTGGAAGACTGCAACTACCTGCTCGACTACTACCGCCTCAGCGCCGACAAGCGCCTGATCTACGGCGGCGGCGTGGTCTACGGCGCCCGCGACCCGGCGGACATCGAAGCGATCATCCGACCCAAGCTGCTCAAGACCTTCCCGCAGCTCAAGGACGTGAAGATCGATTACACCTGGACCGGCAACTTCCTGCTGACCCTGTCGCGCCTGCCGCAGGTCGGTCGCATCGGCGACAACATCTACTACTCCCAGGGGTGCAGTGGCCATGGCGTGACCTACACGCACCTGGCCGGCAAGGTGCTGGCCGAAGCACTGCGCGGCCAAGCCGAGCGTTTCGACGCGTTCGCCGGCCTGCCGCATTACCCGTTCCCAGGCGGGCAGCTGCTGCGGGTGCCGTTCACGGCCCTGGGCGCCGTTTATTACCAGTTGCGCGATCGCCTCGGTATCTGATGCTGCGCCTGCCGACGTGATCCGTCGGCAGGCTTTTCCGGAGAGAACAACATGACCCGCATGCCCCTGATCGGCGTTACTGCCTGCCGGCAGCAACTTGGCAAGTACGATTCGCACACCGTCGGCGACAAATACGTCGAGGCCGCGGCTTACGCCGGCCTGCCGCTGGTACTGCCAGCGCGCAGCACGCCGAGCGATCCGCATCAACTGCTCGCGCAACTGGACGGCATCCTGTTCACCGGTTCGCCTTCCAACGTCGAGCCCCGTCATTACCAGGGCACGCCGAGCATCGAGGGTACTCAGCACGATCCTCGTCGCGATGCCAATACCTTGCCGCTGCTGCGCCTGGCGATCGAGAAGGGCGTGCCGGTGTTCTGCATCTGCCGCGGCTTCCAGGAACTCAACGTGACCCTTGGCGGCACCCTGCACCAGCGGGTCCAGGACCTGCCGGGTTATCTGGACCATCGCGAGCCGCAGAGCGAATCGGTCGCCGAGCAGTACGCGCCACAGCATGCGGTCACCGTGCAGCCGGGCGGAGCGTTCGAGCGCATCGGCTTGCCGTCGCAGTTTCAGGTCAACTCCCTGCACAGCCAGGGCATCGACCGTCTGGCCGATAGTCTGCGCATCGAGGCCCAGGCGCCCGATGGCCTGGTCGAGGCGGTGTCGATACCGGGCTCAGCGGGCTTCCTGATCGGCGTGCAGTGGCACCCGGAGTGGCGGTTCACCGAAAACCCCGAGTCGCTGAAGCTGTTCCAGGCCTTTCGCGATGCCTGCCAGGTGTATGCGAAGACCCGCCAAACACGCTGAATCCGCCTGAACCCTGCCGGGTTCGAGGCGCTCTGACGAACAATTCTAAAATGATGGCAGAGGCTTATGAGTGAATCATCGACCGTTCAGGGAAGCCCGCTAGCGGCCACCGGAGCCTCTTCCAAGGGGCTGGCGCAAGGCAAGGTCGGGCTGCTGGCCTGCGTGGTGTTGGGCATTTCCACCATCGCGCCGGTCTATACGCTGACCGGCGCCCTCGGCCCCACCGTCCGCGAAGTCGGTGTTTACCTGCCGGCGGTATTCATCGTCGGTTTCCTGCCGATGCTGCTGGTGGCGCTGGGTTACCGGGAGCTCAACGCTGCCGAACCGGACAGCGGCACCTCGTTCACCTGGTCGGCACGGGCCTTCGGACCGATGATCGGCTGGATCGGTGGTTGGGGGCTGGTTACCGCCACGACCATCGTGCTTTCCAATCTGGCGGGCATCGCGGTGGACTTCTTCTACCTGTTTCTCGCCCAGTTGACCGGGCTGGATTGGCTGGCGAGTCTTACCCAGAACCTGCTGGTGAACATCGTCACCTGCTGCATCTTCATCGCCATGGCCGTGTGGGTCTGTTGCCGGGGCATCGGCATGACCATGGGTGTGCAGTACACGCTGGTGGCCCTGCAACTGGTGGTGCTGATCGGTTTTGCGCTGGCCGCCTTCGCCGCTGCGCCAGACAGCTCGCCAGTGGTCTTCCATCCCGAGTGGTTCAACCCGTTCAACATCGACTCGTTCTCTGCCTTCGCAGCGGGTCTGTCGCTGTCGATCTTCATCTTCTGGGGCTGGGATGTCTGCCTGACGGTCAGCGAAGAGTCGGTGGGCAGCGAGAAGGTGCCTGGGCGCGCGGCGACCATCACCGTGCTGCTGATCCTCGCCCTCTACCTGTTCACCGCGGCGGCTACCCTGCAGTTCGCCGGCACCGGCGATACCGGTCTGGGCCTGGGCAATGCGCAGATCCAGGAAAACGTCTTCGCCCACCTGGCTGGCCCGGTCATGGGGCCGCTGGCGATCCTGATGTCCATCGCGGTACTGGCGAGCACGGCGGCGTCGCTGCAATCCACCTTCATTTCACCGGCGCGTACGTTGCTGGCGATGGGGTATTACCGCGCGGTGCCGAAGCGCTTCGCCAGCGTGCATCCGCTTTCGCAGACGCCACGTTACGCGACCATCGCTGCGGGCATCGCCACGGCGGTGTTCTACGTGACCATGCGCACCCTCAGCGAGAACGTGCTGGCCGACACCATCACCGCCCTGGGCATGATGATTTGCTTCTACTACGCGCTGACCGCCTTCGCCTGCGTGTGGTATTTCCGCCACAGCCTGTTCGACAGCGTGCGCCACTTCTTCATGCGTGGGCTGTGCCCGTTGCTGGGGGCGGTGATGCTGTCGATCATCTTCTGGCAGACCACCTTCGACAGCATGTCACCCGACTTCGGCAGCGGCTCGCACATCGCCGGCCTCGGCCTGGTGTTCGTGATCGCCGTGGTGATTCTGCTGCTCGGCCTGGTGCTGATGTTCATCGCCCGCTGGCAGTCCCCGGCATTCTTCCTCGGCAACACCCTGCAGCGGCAGGTGAAACCGGCCAAAGCGCAATAGGCCACAGAACCATCACTCCAGAAACGACAAAGGGACGCCAGGCGTCCCTTTGTGCATTGGCGGCCGAGCGTCAGGCTGCCTGGGTTTTCCCTTCGGCCTGGCGAATGGCGCGGTTGAGTGCGCTGAACAGGGCGCGGAAGCTCGCGGTGGTGATGTTCTCGTCGATACCGATGCCGTGCAGTGGACGTTGGCCGTCGAGACGGATCTCGATGTAGCAGGCCGCCTTGGCGTTGGCGCCACCGCCGATGGCGTGCTCGTGGTAGTCCATGATTTCCACCGCCAACGGTACGCTCGACACCAGGGCTTCCAGTGCACCCTTGCCAGCACCGCTCCAGCGTTGCACGGCGCCGTCCACCTGCACTTGCACCTCGACGTTGCTGTCGCCGTTCTCTTCCTGCAGGCGATGGCCTTTCAGCTCATAAGGCGCCTTGGCTTGCAGGTACTCGCGCTCGAGCAGGCCGTGAATCTGTCCGGCCGTCATTTCCAGGCCCAGGCGATCGGTCTCGCCCTGAACCACCTGGCTGAACTCGATCTGCATGCGACGCGGCAGGTTGATGCCATATTCCTGCTCGAGCAGGAAGGTGATGCCACCTTTGCCGGACTGGCTGTTGACGCGAATCACCGCTTCGTAATCGCGGCCGATGTCGGCCGGGTCGATTGGCAGGTACGGGACTTCCCAGATCTGGCCTTCCTTCTGCTGGGCGAAGCCCTTGCGGATGGCGTCCTGGTGAGAGCCGGAGAAGGCGGTGTGCACCAGGTCACCGACATAGGGGTGACGCGGGTGCACCGGAATCTGGTTGCAGTCTTCGACCACCTTGCGCACGGCGTCGATGTCGGAGAAGTCCAGTTGCGGGTCGATGCCCTGGGTGTAGAGGTTCAGCGCCACGGTCACCAGGCAGACGTTGCCGGTGCGCTCGCCGTTGCCGAACAGGCAGCCTTCGACACGGTCGGCGCCCGCCATCAGGCCCAGCTCGGTAGCAGCCACACCCGTGCCACGGTCGTTGTGGGTGTGCAGGCTGATCAGCACGCTGTCGCGCTTGTCGACGTGCCGCCCGAACCACTCGATCTGGTCGGCGTAGTTGTTCGGCGTGGCGTTCTCGATGGTGGCCGGCAGGTTGAGGATCAGCTTGTTCGCCGGGGTTGGCTGGAACACGTCGATCACCGCGTTGCACACCTCGACGGCGAAGTCGATTTCGGTGGAGCTGAATACTTCAGGCGAGTACTCGAAACCCCACGCGGTTTCCGGTGCGGCCTCGGCCAGGCGCTTGATGGTGGTACCGGCCGCCACGGCGATGGCCTTGACGCCAGCCTTGTCCTGGTTGAAGACGATCTTGCGGAAGCTTGGCGCGCAGGCGTTGTAGTAGTGAACGATGGCCTTCTTGGCGCCCTTGAGCGATTCGAAGGTGCGCTCGATAAGGTCGTCGCGAGCCTGGGTCAGTACCTGGATGGTGACGTCATCCGGGATGTGGCCGCCTTCGATCAGTTCGCGCACGAAGTCGAAATCGGTCTGCGAGGCGGACGGGAAGCCCACTTCGATTTCCTTCAGGCCCACGGCGAGCAGGCACTTGAAGAAGCGCATCTTCTTCTCGGCATCCATCGGCTCGATCAGCGACTGGTTGCCATCGCGCAGGTCGGTGGACAGCCAGATCGGCGCCTGGTCGATGATCTTGTCCGGCCAGGTGCGATCCGGAATGTTGATCGGGGTGAAGGCGCGGTACTTGTTCGAGGGGTCTTTGAGCATGCTCATGGAAAATTCCTGAAGACGAAGGCCGGCAACGGCCGAACTGAAAACAAAAAGATGAAGAGGGATAAGCGGGGAGCGGGTTTGCCGACGTGCTTGGGCGCCAACAGACCCTAGCGCAGTCGCTGGGCGACCAGGCAGAGATTGGCGTGTTGCCGGAGGAGGATGAGGGTTTGCGAGACATTCATGTGGCTAACCCTAACCAGTGAGGGGAAAGCTGGCAAGCCTGTCTGGGAAATTGGTGAAAACCACCAAGGTACGACCCTTGGTGGTTTTTTATTGCGCTATCTGTGTTTTTTCAGCTGCTGCATTGCGTACCATGAGCAGGTGCGTCTTGCTGCTCAGTTTCCGGCATCGAGTACCGGACGCAGCTCGCGCATGTCGGCACCGCTCGGGTGCTGGAACACGCGTAGACCGAATTCCGGGAGGATCGCCAGCAGGTGATCGAAGATATCCGACTGATAGCCCTCGTACGGCACCCAGGCCACGGTGTTGGTGAAGCAGTAGAGCTCCAGCGGCAGGCCGTCGGCGGTGGGCTGCAACTGACGGACGATCTGCGTCATGTTCTGGTTGATGCCCGGGTGCTGACGCAGGTAATGCTCGACGTAAGCACGGAAGGTACCGAGGTTGGTGACCCGGCGTGTGTTGGCCGGCTCCTGGGCGGCCTCGGCCAGCTCGGTGTTCCAGCTCAGCAATTCGCTCTGCTTGCTGCTCAGGTATTGGCCGAGCAGCAGGAAGCGCTGCAGGTGAGCGATTTCGTCGGGGCTGAGAAAACGTACGCTGGTCTGGTCCAGATAGATGCTGCGCTTGATGCGACGGCCACCGGACTCCTGCATGCCGCGCCAGTTCTTGAACGGATCGCTGATGAAGCGCTTGGTCGGGATGGTGGTGATGGTCTTGTCCCAGTTCTGCACCTTGACGGTGTGCAGGGCGATGTCGATCACGTCGCCGTCGGCATTGAGCTGAGGCATCTCGATCCAGTCGCCGACACGGACGATATCGCTGGAGGAGATTTGTACGCTGGCCACCAGCGACAGCAGGGTGTCCTGGAAAATCAGCATCAGTACCGCAGCCATGGCTCCGAGACCGGAGAGCAGGATCAGCGGCGAGCGGTCGATCAGCGTCGCGACCATCAGAATCGCGGCGATGGCGTAGATGACGATGGTGACGACCTGGATGTAGCCCTTGACCGGCTTCAGGTGCGCATTCGGTCGGCGCTGGTAGAGGGTGTTGACCAGATTCAGCACGCCGCCGATGGCCAGGGCGATGGTCAGGATGATGAAGGCGCTGCAGACGTTGTTCACCACCGTGACCGCGGCAGCGGGCAGATGCGGGACCACCTTGATGCCACTGGCGAGGATCATCGCCGGCACGATGTTGGCCAGGCGTCGCACGACATGGGAGTCGGCCAGGGCCTTGTCCTGACCGACCGTGGTCGAGCGCAGTACCCGATAGAGGCCGCGCACGAGGATGCGCTTGACGATCCAGTTGGCGATCCAGGCGCCGAGGATCAGCAGGCTCAGGCTGATCAGGGTGTGCAGTTCGGGGTAGTTTTTCAGCCATTCGAGAGTGGCGTCGTAATGCTCTTTCATCGCGTTCCTCAGCTTTCAGTCAAACCCGCTGCGAGAGAGTGCCCTTGTGCAGCGGCGGCGTACCTTAGCAAAAGCGGATCACGATCAGGCGTTTCTGTCAGGTTTGTTCAATATTGAAGTGGCTGCGGCTATGCTCGACGCTGAGTCGACACCTCTCCAGGAACTCTCGTATGTCCCGAATCGGCTGTGGCGCTATCACGCTGCTGACGCTCCTGCTCGGTGCCTGTGCGCAATCGCCGGCGCGAGATGAAAATCTGCCGTTGGAGCAACGCCTGGCCAGCCTCGGCTACCGGCAGGGCGAAGTGGTGGATGCGCTGCAGCGCTTCGATATCGACGGATGGCAGTACCTGGACAAGACCCACATCATCCTCGGTGACGGGCCCGGACGATCCTATCTGGTCACCTTCTCGCGACCGTGCCGCAACCTGAACGTCAGCAATGGTCTGGGGTTCAGCACGACCGTGGGATTGCTGACACGCCTGGACCGCATCGTATCGAGCGACGGCAGCGGCTTTGCCGAACACTGCCTGATTGGCGAACTGCATAGTCTGGAAAAGGTGCCCAAACCGGACAAGTGACTCCGTAAGTACGGCTGCCAGGTGAGCCGCTCCCCTACCAGGGCACGAGAGCGGAGGGCGATCAGAACTCGCCGCGCAGGGTCACGGCGAAGTTGCGGGGTTCGCCGTAGTAGTAGTTGGCGCCGGTTACGCCAATCTTCTCGTAGTAATACTTGTCGAAAACGTTGTTGGCGTTGAGTTGTGCCGAGTAGTGCTCGTTGAAGCGGTAAGCGAGCATGGCGTTATACACCGCATAGCCTCCCTGTTCGGCACGGGCGGTTCTCGCTGTATTGGTTGCATAGGTGTCGCTTTGGGTCTGAACGCCGCCGCCTACCGTCCAGTTGGACAGTTGGCCCGGCAACTTGTACGAGGTGAACAGACGCATGAGGTGTTTGGGGTCGGTGGTGCGAAGGGCATTTCCGGTATTGGCGGCGCTATCCTTGAGATACTCGCTGGTGGTGTAAGTGTATCCGCCTGTGACTTGCCAGCCCGGCGCCACCTCGCCAGAAATTTCCAGTTCGACGCCTTCACTACGGCTTTTGCCCGATGCGCTCATGCAGGAACCCTGTGCAAACGTGGGCTGACAGGTAATGCCATTTGCGAGAGCTTCGGCGTCCTGCAGGCCTTTGCCTATGAGGTTGGTACGAAACACCGCGATGGAGCTGTTCAGGCGTCCTTCATAGAATTCGCCCTTCAGCCCAAGTTCGTAGACTTCACCCGTCATGGGCTCAAGCAGAGAACCCGAGGTGTCGTAGCTGGTTTGTGGCGCGAATATTTCGGTATAGCTGGTATAGGCACTGATGTTTGCGGTCAGGTCGTAGATCAGCGCGGCGTAGGGGACGACCTCTTGGGTGACCTTGTAGTCGCCCGTTGTGCTGTTCTGGTTATCGAAGTCGTACCAGTTCAACCGTGCGCCGATGATGGCATTCAGCGGGTCGGCCAGCGACAGGTTCAAGCTCGCGTAGGTGGCTTTCTGAGTCGTGATGGTATGCGCCTGAGGATTCACCGTCGGGTTGATACGGTCTTTGTTGACCGTCGACGGATTCCAATTGCGTACATCCACCCCGCGGGCGTTATAGCCCCACACGGACTCATTGCCGATGGCGTCCGCTTCGTTCCATTCCGCGCCGGCGGTGAGTCGATGTTCACGCCCGAGCACGTTGAATGGGCCATCCAGCACGGCCCCGAGGTTGCTGTAGTTGGTTCTGCCACCACCATCGCTGAAATTGTAGTTGACGTCCCACAGGTAAGGGTTGGTAGCGCCCACCGTTCTTGCCAGCGAGGTCTGCTGGAAACCGTGATCCTTGTAGGCGAGACGGCTGCGATTACCGTTCAGTTTGAGATTCCAGCCGCTGTCGAAGGCATGCTCGAGTTCGATGAAGGTATGTGCGTTGGTACGGTCCCAGCGTGCCCAGTTCGCGCCCAGAAAGGTCGAGCGCGAGAACGGCAATGGCGAACCATCGAAGTCAGGCACCAGGCCACCCCAGGCACCCGTTGCATCCATTTCCGTGTATTCGAAACCACCTGTCAGCGTGGTTCTGTCGGTGAGGTCTGCTGCCAGCACGGTATAGAGCACGTTCTTGCGCTCCATGCGTGCGTCCTGAAAGAAGTCCTTGTCGCTGTGCACCGCAATGACTCGTCCACGGATGGCGCCGCCCTCGGTCAATGGGCCGGAGATATCGGCGGTGTAGCGGTTCGCTTCCCAAGAGCCCGCCGTGTAACTCGCTGACCCCTGGAAGTCGCGTGTCGGGCGTTTGCGCACCATGTTCACGGTGCCGGACGGGTTGCCGGAGCCACGTAGCATGCCGCTGGCGCCACGCAGCACCTCCACGTGATCGAGCGTGGCGACATCCGGCTGGATGAAGTTGCCATTGCGCGAATCGATGTTCAGGGTGGCACCGTCGAACTGCAGGGCGTCTATCTGGTAGCCCCGGGAGTAGTAGTTCACCCGCTCGCTATCGGTCTGGTCGACTACCACGCCAGGTGTCTGCTCAAGCATCTCCTTGAGGTTGGTCAGGTTCTGATCCTTCATGCGCTGTTCGGTCAGTACCGTCACCGACTGCGGGGTGCGGCGCAGCGACTGCGGCGTCTTGCCGATGCTGACCGCCCCGGTGGTGTACGAGCCACTGCCTTCGGTCGTGCCGCCCAGGCCGGTGCTGCTGATTGCTGTCGCGCCCAGCTCCATGGCGCTGCCGACGTCCAGGCGTTGGCTGAGAATGAAGCTGCCATTGTCCTGGTTCAGGGCTTCCATATCGCTGCCTTGCAGCAACTGGTTCAGCCCTTCATGTGCCTCGTATTCGCCTTGCAGGCCCGGCGAGTTCTTGCCGGCGGTTTGCTGCGGGGTCGTGGCCAGGGTGATCCCGGCGGTACGGGCGAACTGGTTGAGGGCATCGGCCAGCGGGCCGGCAGCAATCGAATAACGCTTAACGCTGGCGGTGCTACCGGGCTCGTCCGCCAGCAGGGTGGCTGGGGCAGCGGCGAAGCCCAGAGCTGCCCCGAACAGGGCGTGGCGCAGGGCACGATTGAGCGGGGTGAGGCGGGCGGCGTTTAAGCGTGGTTGCATGGGGCTCACTGTCGACGGAACGGCTATGAATAGGAATGGTTCTGATTCCTTGCCGAACCGTGTCGGAAAAGCCGACAGTTTTTTCCAACTTTTTTCAGCGCGAGAACGACGCTCTTTTCAGCCTGCACGCAGATGCGAGGTGGCTGGCGTCAGGCCGCTTCCACCCGAACCCACCAGCGCGTCATGTACTGCACGCGAATCGGCAGGGTCTGCGCCATGACCCGCAACAGTTCATCCGTATCGCCGAGACGGAACACGCCGGACAGGCGCAGATCGGCAACGCTGCGGGTGTAGCCGAGATGACCGTTGCGGTAACGGCCGACCTCGTCGAGAAAATCCTGCAAACGCATGTCGCGGGTGATGATCAGCCCCTCGCGCCAGGCGGAGGGGTCCATATCGTCACGCTCGAACGCTGAAGCGCGGCCATCGGCGACCCGGTAACGATTTCCGGAAGTGGCCAGAAAGGTGGGCAGCCCGGCCACCGCGACCTGACCCTGTTCGACATGCAGGTTGATACCGCCATCACGCATGCGCAGGCCGAAGCGGGTGGCCGGCTCGGCTCCCGCCTGGGCCTCGAACGATCCGTACGGGGTACTGACTCGCAAGGGACGCTGGCTGTTGGCTGTGCAGCTGACGAACAGTTCGCCCTGACGCAGGACGATCAGGCGCTGTCTGTCGTCGAGGCGTACATCCACGGCGGTGTCGGTGTTGAGGTCGAGTTCGTCACCGTGGCCGAGGGCCAGGTGGCGATGTTCGCCCACGGCGGTTGCCTGGTCCGCCAGTAGCGGCTGGACGATGGACAGATCCTTGGCCAGCCAGGCACTGCCACCTGCCACGGCAGTCAGCGACAGCAGCTTGAGTGCCTGTCGACGGCGCAGACGCATGGCCGAGTTTTCCAGCGTATCGACGGTGCCTGCCGGCAGGGTCCGCAGATCCTGGCTCAACTCGGCATGCATGCCGCTGACCCGCTGCCAGGCGCGTTCGTGGCCGGCATCCTCGCGTCGCCACTGCTCGCACTGGCGACGCAGCGCGGGGGCGTCGTCCTGCTGCAGGCGCATCAGCCAGCCGATCGCCTGCTTGACCCGGCGTGCTTCGGCATCCTTGTTGGTCAGGTCGCTCATGCATCTTCGCCATAGCGCAGCAGATAGCAGTGATACAGCGCGTCGGCGATATAGCGCTCTACGGAGCGAACCGATACACCCAGACGCTCGGCGATTTCCCGGTACGACAGGCCTTCGCACTGGGCAAGCAGAAAGGCGGTGCGAACCCGGGGTTTGAGGCCGTCGAGCATCAACGCGATGCGTTCGAGCAGCTCCAGCACCAACTCCCGGGATTCCGGCGAGGGCGCTTCCGCGTCCGAAAGGTGCGCGATGCTCTCCAGCCAGGCGCGCTGCAGCTCTTCACGGCGCCAGTGATCGATCACCAGGCCGCGGGCGACGGTACGCAGAAACGCGCGGGGCGTATCGATGGCGCTCAGGTCGCAGCGCTGGATGACCCGCACAAAGGTATCGTGGGCGAAATCCGCGGCATCGCTGGCATTGCCGAGGCGGCCGCGCAACCACGTCTTCAGCCAACCATGATGGTCGCTGTAGAGAGTGTGGATGACGGTGCGCTGAGGTGAGTCGAGGGCTGACATGAAGAGCCAGGAGTGAGTCTGATAATTCCTCGCATTGTCATTCCCGCGGCGGTTCTTTGCAATGCCGCGGGTTGCCAGATGATAAGCGGCACCCATCAATCACCCAGGTCAGGCGGGTTCGGTTCGACCCTGATTCCGACTGCCTGCACTACCCCGAGCCGCCGACCGGCGTGCCTCAGTTGGCGTAGGCGTATTCTCCGCCTCGTTGCAGGGCGCGTTGGTAGGCGGGGCGGGCATGGATACGTTCGAGGAAAGCCTTCAGCCGAGGGCGGCTGGCATCCAGCCCGCCTCGCGAAGTGGCCGCCTCCAGTGGAAAGCTCATCTGGATATCGGCCACGCTGAATTGCTCACCGGCGAACCAGGTGCTCTTGCCAAGCTCGCCTTCCAGATAGTCCAGATGCAGTTTCAATTGTGGGTTGATCAGCAGGTTCTTGACCTTCTGCGCAATGCCGCGGGCGACGGGTTTGACGAAGAATGGCATGGGGCTGTTTTCCACCTTGTCGAATACCAGCTTGAGCAGCAGAGGCGGCATCGCCGAGCCTTCCGCATAATGCAGCCAGTAGTTGCAGCGCAGACGCTCGGGGCTGTCTGCTGGCGGTAACAGGGCCGGGCCATGACGGTTGGCCAGGTAGTCGATGATGGCGCCGGACTCGGCCAGGGTCAGGTCGCCGTCGGTAACCACCGGCGACTTGCCCAAGGGGTGCACGGCGCGCAGCTCCGGCGGGGCCAGCATGGTCTTGGAGTCGCGCTCGTAGCGCTTGATCTGATACTCCACGCCCAGTTCTTCGAGCAGCCAGAGGATGCGCTGCGAGCGCGAATTGTTCAGGTGATGGACGGTGATCATCGTGGCTCCTGGTCGTGAGGGGGCGATAGCCATCCATGAAGCGCTGCGTTCAGGGCGATCAGCCAGTGATCGCCACTCTACACGTCAATGCCCGGCGCTGGCTAAGGCTTGAACGCACCAATGAAGATCGCCGGATCGACCCGTGCATCGTTGAGGCTGACGTTCCAGTGCAGGTGCGGCCCGGTGGCGCGTCCGGTGGCGCCGACCTTGCCGAGCACGCCGCCGCGGGGTAGCTCGTCGCCGACCTTCACGCCGACCTCCGACAGGTGGCAGAACATGCTGATCAGGCCCTGGCCGTGGTCGACGAAAACGGTCTTGCCGTTGAAGAAGTAGTCGCCCACCAGAATCACCTTGCCGGCCGCGGGTGCCTTGATCGGTGTGCCGCGATTGGCGGCGAAGTCCAGCCCGGAGTGCGGGTTGCGCTCCTCGCCATTGAAGAACCGGCGCAGCCCGAAGGGGCTCGACAGCGGGCCGTTGACCGGCTTGTCGAACATCAGGTTGCTCGGTTGCCGTGGGCTGAACTGCTGGTAGGCACGGGTCTGCTCGGCCAGTTCCCGCTCGATGCGCGCGAGGTTCTTGGCGTTGGGGTTGACCTGCTGCTGGTTCTTGATGGTGATGCGCTGCTCGACGTAGGTCTTGCTGCCCACCTGAAAGCTCAGACGCTGGCCGCCCGTTTCGATCTGCTGGGTGCCGGGTTTGACGCTCAACGGAATGCCGACGATGGCGATCCAGCGCTGCTGATCTTCATGCACCACCAAGACCGGCTTGCCCTGGTAGGTGGCGCTGGGTGCACTGGCCGAGGCACCGAGGTCGACCACGGCGACGCCACCCGGTACCGGCTTGTTCAGCAGGCGGCTGATGAAGCCTTCGGCGTGAGCGGGCAGGGCGAGACAGAGGGTGAGCAGCAACAGCAGGGAGCGCATTGATTTTCCTTTTTTATCGAGGCTTGAGAGGGGCTCTTTCAGGGTGAGGGGCGTTCTGCGAAACCGCGATACGGCCACCAATCGCCTTCAAGGGCCAGGCGCCCCGGACTTCCACGTGAGTTTTCGGCAACCTGTAGGAGCCCGCTTGCGGGCGATGCGAGCGTGGCCATGATCTTCAGTCCAGCAGCGAAAGCGTGACGGGCGCGACATGATTGTCCTCGACGCGTACGTCCAGCTCGCCTTCACCAAGGCGCGCCTTGAGGCGCTGCCCCGGTTGGGTGGCGGCAGCGCTGCGGATGGCCTGGCCACGGTCGTCGAGCAGGATGCTGTAACCGCGTCCGAGGGTCGCCAGGGGGCTGACCACGTGGAGCGTCTGCATCTGACTCTGCAGCAGCAGGCGGCGGGCCTTGAGGCCTTCCTTCATGGCCCTAGGCAGACGTTCGGCGAGGCTGTCGAGACGCTGGCGCAGCAGCTTGAGGTGACGTCCCGGATGCTGCCCGGCCAGGCGCGCCTGCAACTGCGCGAGCTTGTGGGCACGCTGATTGACCTGATGCGTATAGGCACGGCGCAGACGCATGTCGAGATCGTCGAGGCGCTGGGCTTGCTGACGCAGCCGTTCGCCGGGATGGCGCATGCGCCGGGTAAGGCCCTCGAGGCGCATGCGTTCACGGGCCAGGCGGCCGTTGATGGCCAGGGTCAGACGGCGTTGCAGCACCGTGACCCGCTGCACCAGGTCATCGCTATGGGGCGCCAGCAGTTCCGCCGCGGCTGACGGCGTGGGAGCGCGCACGTCGGCGACGAAATCGCTGATCGACACATCGGTTTCATGACCGACCGCACTGACGATGGGCGTGACGCAGGCGTCCACGGCGCGTGCCACGGCTTCTTCGTTGAAGCACCAGAGATCCTCCAGCGAGCCGCCGCCACGGGCGAGGATCAGCGCATCGAAGCCCTGGGCGTCAGCCAGCTTCAAGGCCCGAACGATCTGTGCCGTGGCCTCGCGGCCCTGTACGGCGGTGGGGATCAGGCTCAGTTCGACCTGCGGAGCACGGCGACGAAACACGCTGATGATGTCGCGGATCACTGCGCCGGTGGGCGAGCTGATGATGCCGATACGCCGCGGGTGAGCCGGCAGAGGGCGCTTGCGTTCGGCGGCGAACAGGCCTTCTGCACCGAGCTTCTCCTTCAAGGCCTCGAAGGCCAGGCGCAGGGCACCGTCACCGGCCGGCTCCACGGCGTCGAGAATCAGCTGATAGTCGCCACGGCCCTCGAACAGCGAGACCTTGCCGCGCACCTTGACCGCCAGACCATCACGCAGCGCCTGGCGTACCCGTGCGGCGTTCTGCCGGAACAGCGCACAGCGCACCTGAGCCTGGCTGTCCTTGAGGGTGAAGTAGACATGCCCGGAGGCTGGCCGTGCGAGGTTGGAAATCTCCCCCTCGACCCAGATGCCGCCGAAGACATCTTCGAGCAGCAGGCGCGCACGGTTGTTGAGCTGGCTGACGCTGAGCACCTCGCGGTCGAGGTTCAGACGTTGAAACGGGTCTTTGATCATGGACGGCATCATAAGCCGAGGCGCGTGTGGCCGAAACCGTGCGTCATCAAATGAAGCAGATACGCCAGCCTGCGACGCGACGCCGCTGCAGTTGCAGCGGGCTCTGGCGTATCATCGGCATGCAAATGATAATCCTCCGCACAGACGGCCTGTTGGTTCAGGCTGCGACTGCCCCGAGCCATCATGAATCCGACTTCTCCACTCTCCGCACCGCGCGTTCTGGTGGTCGACGACCATCGCAAGATTCGCGAGCCGCTGGCCGTTTATCTGCGCAAGCACGCCTTCGACGTGCGTACCGCGGAGAGCGCCGAGGGCATGTGGCAGTTGCTCGACGCCCAGCGGTTCGACGTGGTGGTGCTGGATGTGATGCTGCCGGACGGCGATGGCTTCGAGCTGTGCAGCCGCCTGCACCGGCGCAACGGCGTGCCGGTGATACTGCTGACCGCCCGCGATACCACCCGCGACCGCATCCGTGGGCTGGACCTGGGCGCCGATGATTACCTGACCAAACCCTTCGAACCCCGGGAGCTGGTGGCGCGCATCAACAGCGTGCTGCGTCGGCGCGGCCCGCTCAGCGCCGAGCCTGCGCTGTTCGAACCGACGCCGCAGCCGCTGCTGCGCCATTACCAGTTCGCCGGCCTGGCGTTCGCCAGCGGCAGTGGCAGCCTGAGCGACAGCAGCGGGCAGTCGACCCGTCTGAGCACGGCGGAAGCGCGTTTGCTGCAGGTCTTTCTCGACCATCCGAACCAGGTACTGGATCGCGCCCGACTGATCGACCTGACGGCTCGCCCGGACAGCGATGTGTTCGATCGCACCATCGACCGCCAGGTCAGCCGCCTGCGCCGCAAACTGATCGACAGCGCCGGCTGTGAGGACCTGCTGCGCACCGTATGGGGCGGCGGCTACATGCTGGTCGCGGAGGTGACGCGCTCATGAGGTGGCTGGCGCGCCTGTGGCCGCAGCGTTTGATTCATCAATTGGCGGTGTTGCTGATCCTCGCGCTTCTGGCTTCCCACGGCATTGCCGTCCTGCTGCTGCAGCGCACCGGCGCGCTGGTGCATCCGCTGTCCCGTGCCCAGGTACTGGAGCGTCTGGGTACCGCTTACCACGCGGCCGTGGAATTGAATCAGGACGATGGCGAGCGCCTGTTGATATCGATGGGCGGCGTCGAGGCGCGCTTCTGGATCGCCGCCGAGGCGGATGTCCCCAGTTTCGAGATGCACCCGGAAGAGCTACGCCTGACCGCCGAGTTGGCCAAGGAGCTGCAGGCCCAAGCAGGCCTGATCCACATGCAGCTCGAACGCATCGGCGGCGGGCCCGCGCGCGAAGACGTGCTTAGCCCTGCCGGCTGGGAGCCGTTACGCCTGCGCAGCAGTATCAGGCTGCCGTCGGGGCGGTACCTCAATGCCCTGCAGCATCCATCCGGTGCCTATGAATGGAGCCGCCTGCTGGCATATGCCTTGCCGGTGAGCATCGTGCCGATTCTGTTGATCCTGCTGTTTTTCATGGCCCGGGTGGTGCGCCCGTTCAGGACGCTGGCCGCGGCCACCGAACGCATCAGCCGGGGCGAGCGCATCGCCCCCCTGTCGCTGTCGGGCCCGCGCGAGGCTCAGGAGCTGAGCCGAGCCTTCAACCTGATGCAGGAGCGCCTGGCTCGCCATGTGGAGGGGCGCACGCGAATGCTCGCAGCGCTGAGCCACGACCTCAATACACCCTTGACCGAGCTGCGCTTGCAGCTCGAACTGCTCGATGACGGCCCCTTGCGCGAGGACCTGCTCGACAGCCTCGACGAGCTCCGCGCGATGGTCGCCGAGACGCTGGACTTCATCCGCGACGATGCCGTGCAGGAACCGACGGTGCGCCTGTCGTTGACCGCGCTGCTCGATGACCTGGCGCGACGTTATCGCACCTTGGGGCAACCGGTCAGTTGGCAGAGCGGGCCCGAGGTCTTCTGTCGTTGCCGACCGTTGGCGCTCAAACGCGCGCTTACCAACCTGATCGACAACGCCCTGCAGCATGGTGGGGATGCCGTGATCAGCTTGGGGCTTACCGCAACGGGCGAGATAAGCCTGGAGGTCCTCGATCATGGGCCGGGCATTGATCCCGCGCGACTGGAGCAGGTGTTCGAGCCGTTCGTGCAGTTGAATGCGGAGAACGGCGCGAGCGGGCTAGGGCTCGGCCTGGCCATAGCGCGTGCGTGCGTGCAGGCCCACGGTGGTGAACTGACCCTGGAAAACCGCCCGCCCACTGGCCTCTGCGCGGTAGTGCGTTTGCCGGTCGGGGGCCCTTGAGTTGCGCCGCCCGGCAGTGCTCCTATCGTTCCTCACGCTTCGCGTGGAATGCCTGCGCAGGACGCTCAGCCCGTAGGGTGGGCTTCAGCCCACCACCACAACGGCCACAGCCCGAAGCACTGAACCGCATGTTCTGAACCTACAGCCAACATCGGCGTTGAATGGCTTTGGTGGGCTAAAGCGCCACCCTACGGTTGATGCCTCTGGGAGTAGGGTGGGCTTCAGCCCACCACCCAAAGCGCCCACAGCCCGAAGCACTGAACCGCATGCTCTGAAACTCCAGCCACCATGGCATTGAATGGCTTTGGTGGGCTAAAGCCCCACCCTACGGTTCATGCCTCTGGGAGTACGGTGGGCTTCAGCCCACCACCACAACGGCCACAGCCCGAAGCACTGAACCGCATGTTCTGAACCTACAGCCAACATCGGTGTTGAATGGCTTTGGTGGGCTAAAGCGCCACCCTACGGTTGATGCCCCTGGGGGTAGGGTGGGCTTCAGCCCACCAAATCCAAGCGCTCAACCCTCCGATCGTTCCTCACGCTCCGTGTGGGAATGCCTGCGTAGGACGCTCTGCGTCCAATCCGGGTGCAGTGGCGGGCGCGGAGCGCCCAGGGCCGAATTCCCACGCGGAGCGTGGGAGCGATCAAACTGTTTCGGCCTTGAGAAAATCCACGAATGCTCTGAGCGGCGAGGGCACGTGGCGGCGGTCGTTGTAATACAGGTAGGGGCCATCGAATGCCTGCCACCAGTCCTCCAGTACCGGTATCAGTGCTCCCTGTGCGAACAGTGGGCCGAGGTATTCCTCGAAGGTGTAGATGAGGCCAACGCCACCGATGGCGGCACCCACTTCAAGATCCTGGGACGAGGAGAGCAGCGGGCCCTGTGGCGGTACGCGCACGATGGCGCCGTCTTTTTCGAACTCCCAAACACCCAGCTTGCCGCTCTCGAAACGATGGCCGATCAGGCGATGCTCGAGCAGGTCGCGGGGATGTAGCGGCATACCGTTTTTCTCCAGATAAGCAGGCGATGCGGCTGCCACGAAGCGCTGCCGACGAGGCCCGATGGGTACCGCGATCATGTCTTTGGCGACACTTTCTTCGTAGCGCACTCCCGCGTCGTAGCCGGCAGCGATCACGTCGATGAAGGTGTTGTCCATCGTCACTTCCACGCTCACGCCGGGATAGCGCTCCAGAAAAGTGGGGATCAGCTGCGGCAGCACGAAGCGGGCAATCGGCACCGGGACATTGAGGCGCAGCGTGCCGACCGGGTGTCGCGCATCGTTATCGAGGTCGCTGAAGGCAGCGCCTATCTCGTCGAGGGCAGGGCGCAGCCGCTCCAGCAGGCGAGCACCGACTTCCGTCGGAAATACGCTGCGAGTGGTGCGGTTGAGCAACCTGACGCCCAAGTCGCTCTCCAACCGGCGCACGCAATCGCTGATCGATGACGCCGACATGCCGCGTTTCTGCGCCGCCACCCGGAAGCCGCCGGCTTCCACGACCGCTGCAAACAGGGCGACATCCGTCAGGTTGGGCTGGCGCATGGCCGAACTCCAGAAAGGAAAACTGGATTGTACGAATGGGCGTACATAGCGTCCATTTTTGTGCGGCTTATCACCGGTAATTCAACGGTGAACAATGCCTCACGTCGACGTGCCGCCTTGCCGCGGTCCGTCAGATCATTCCCTACGTGAGGATCGAACCATGACAGACACAACCCTGCAGATGGACCCCACAAACGCTGCCAGCGCGGCCTGGCGCAAAGGCCTGGCAACCATCGGTCTGGCCCTGAGTTGCGTGCTGGAATCCGGCGTGTCCAGTGCCCAGAGTCAGCCGAAGCCTGACTGGAGCCTGTCGGATATGCCATCGCAGAGCGGGCGTATCTTTCTGGTCACCGGTGGCACCAGCGGCATGGGTTATGAGGATGCCAAGGCGCTTGCAGCGGCTGGTGCCGAGGTGGTGATTGCCGCACGCAATCCACAGCGCGGCAAGGAAACCATCGCTCGCATCAAGCAGGAAGTCCGTGGTGCCCAGGTGCAGTTCGAAGCGGTCGACCTGGCTGACCTGGCGTCGGTCAAGGCGTTGGGCGAACGCCTCAATGCCACCTTGCCGCGCCTCGATGGGCTGATCAACAACGCCGCGGTAATGGCGCCGCCAGAACGTGGCACGTCGGCCGATGGCTTCGAGCTGCAATTGGCCACCAACTATCTTGGGCATTTCGCGTTGACCGGCCATGTGCTGCCGCTGTTGCGCAAGAGCAGCTCGCCTCGGGTCATCACGCTCTCCAGCATCGCGGTCGCACGGGGCAGCATCAACTTCGAGGACCTGCAATCCGAGCAGGCCTACAACCCCTATGCGTCCTACGCGCAGTCCAAGCTGGCCGTGCTGATGTGGGCTTTCGAGCTGCAGCGCCGCAGCCAGGCGCAGGGGTGGGGTATCCAGAGCATCGCCGCGCACCCGGGGGTTGCCGTAACCGAGCTGATCAAGCGCGGCCCTGGCCTGGAAAGCGACTTCGGACGTGACTGGGCCAAGGATCGTGAGCGCTACCACTCCGCTGCCCAGGGGGCATTGCCGACCCTGTACGCGGCCACCGCGCCAGACGCGCAGGGCGGTGCCTACTATGGGCCAATCGGCGAAGAGGAGAAGCGCGGGCCGCTTGGCCTGGCCAGCGTGCCAGCCGCGGCGAAGGACATCGACGCAGCGGCTCGTCTGTGGCAGGTTGCCGAGCGGTTGACCGGTGTCAGCTACCGTTGAGCCTCGTGGCAGGAGTGTCATCATGCTCTCAGCAACCCTGACGCAGCGTCTCGGCGCTGCCATCAACGCCGAACGCCACGAACTGAATCCCGCGCTTGCGGGGTTCGCCCTGTTTTTCTGTCTGCTCTCCGGCTATTTCATGCTGCGGCCCATCCGCGAGTCGATGGGCATCATGGCCGGTATCGAGAACCTGCAATGGCTGTTCACCGCCACCTTTGTGGTCATGCTGGTGGCTGTGCCGTCGTTCGCCTGGCTCAGCTCTCGGGTGCCGCGTATCCACTTCGTGGATTGGGTCTACGGGTTCTTTTGCGTGAACCTGCTGGCATTCGCCGGGCTGTTTCAGCTCGGTGACGACAACGTCTGGCTGGCGCGGGTGTTCTACGTGTGGATCTCGGTCTACAACCTGTTCGTGGTGTCGGTGGCCTGGAGCCTGATGGCCGATGTGTTCGACGGGCACCAGGCCAAGCGGTTGTTCGCCTTCATCGCGGCCGGCGCCAGTGTCGGCGGCCTGGTCGGGCCGGCCATGAGCGCGCTGCTGGTCGGCATCGTCGGCCAGTCCGGCTTGGTCCTGCTGGCGGGTGTACTGCTCGGCATCGCCCTGGCGCTCAAGGCGCCGTTGATGCGCTGGCGGGAAGTCGGCGGCGCTGGCAGGCCGGGCGCTGCATCGACCGAGAGCACTCGCAAGCCGGTGACGGGGAATCCATTCAGTGGTCTGACGCGGGTCCTGCAATCACCTTATCTGCTGGCGATTGCCGGATTCGTGGTGCTGCTCGCGACCGTGACGACCTTTCTGTACTTCGAGCAGGCGCGCCTGGTGGCCGAACGCTTTCCCGACCGCGAGTCGCAGATCCGGGTATTCGGCATCATCGATGTGGTCGTGCAGGCCGGTGCCTTGCTGTCGCAGGTGTTCATCACCGGGCGCATCGCGCAGAAAATGGGCGTGCGCATGCTGCTGGCGATCGTGCCGATATTGGTCTGCGTTGGCTTTATCGGGCTTGCCCTGGCGCCGACGTTCGCCATGCTGGCAGCGCTGATGGTCGTCAGGCGCATCGGTGAGTACGCCTTCGTCAGGCCCGGCCGGGAAATGCTCTTCGCACCGCTGGATGCCGAGAGCAAGTACAAGGCGAAGGGGTTTATCGACACGGTCGTCTACCGGGCAGGTGACGCAATCAGTGGCTGGTTGAAGAGTGGCCTGGACATGCTCGGCCAGGGTGCGGTGCTGGTGGCGACCGTGGGTGCGCTCTGCGCATTGGTATGGGGAGTGCTCGGCTGGTACCTGGGTAAGCAGGCCGACAAGATGAGCACGCGCGCCACGCCGGAGGCGAAAGAGGGGACGAGGGTGGTGCTGGCCAGTCACTAGTGATCGTTCCTCACGCTCCGCGTGGGAATGCCTTTGCAGGACGCTCCGCGTCCAACTCAGGTGCGGTAGCGGGCGCGGAGCGCCCAGGGCTGCGTTCCTACGCGGAGCGTGGGAACGATCGAATAGCCAGCCACCATCGGCGTTGAATGCCTTTGGTGGGCTAAAGCCCCACCCTACGGTTCATGCCCCTGGGGAGTAGGGTGGGCTTCAGCCCACCACCTCGATCGTTCCTCACGCTCCGCATGGGAATAATTTCGCAGGACGCTCTGCGTCCGACTCAGGTGCGGTAGCGGGCGCGGAGCGGTTCCTACGCGGAGCGTGGGAATGATCGAATAGCCAGCCACCATCGGCGTTGAATGGCTTTGGTGGGCTAAAGCCCCACCCTACGGTTCATGCCTCTGGGGAGTAGGGTGGGCTTCAGCCCACCACATCGATCGTTCCTCACGCTCCGCGTGGGAGTGATTTTGCAGGACGCTCTGCGTCCGACTCAGGTGCGGTAGCGGGCGCTCCGCGTGGGAATGATCGAATAGCCAGCCACCATCGGCGTTGAATGGCTTTGGTGGGCTAAAGCCCCACCCTACGGTTCA
>NZ_JBQWIF010000041.1:0-47574 GCF_052958135.1 Pseudomonas sp. SZ40
GCGTTGATAGCTGAGCCCATGTAGGAGCTGGCTTGCCAGCGATTGGCGGCCATTCGCTATTCTTGCAGTCTGGCCGCTCTCGCGTCGGCGCCGAGTGGCGTAGCCGGCGGGAATGGCGCAATACATCCACCACCGCATCGCCGGCAAGCCGGCTCCTACGCGATCGCGTTGATAGCTGAGCCCATTTAGGAGCTGGCTTGCCAGCGATTGTTGGCCATTCGCTATTCTTGCAGTCTGGCCGCCCTCGCGTCGGCGCGGAGTGGCGTAGCTGGCGCGAATGGCGCAACAGACTCACCACCGCATTGCCGGCAAGCCGGCTCCTACGCGATCACGTTGATAGCTGAGCTCATGTAGGAGCTGGCTTGCCAGCGATTGGCGGCCATTCGCCATTCTTGCAGTCTGGCCGCCCTCGCGTCGGCGCCGAGTGGCGTAGCCGGCGCGAATGGCGCAATACATCCACCACCGCATCGCCGGCAAGCCGGCTCCTACGCGATCGCGTTGATAGCTGAGCCCATGTAGGAGCTGGCTTGCCAGCGATTGTTGGCCATTCGCTATTCTTGCAGTCTGGCCGCCCTCGCGTCGGCGCCGAGTGGCGTAGCCGGCGCGAATGGCGCAACAGACTCACCATCGCATCGCCGGCAAGCCGGCTCCTACGCGATCGCGTTGATAGCTAAGCCCATGTAGGAGCTGGCTTGCCAGCGATTGGCGGCCATTCGCTATTTTTGCAGTCTGGCCGCTTTCGCGTCGGGGTCGGGTGGCGTAGCTGGCGCGAATGGCGCAATACACCCACCACCGCATCGCCGGCAAGCCGGCACCTACGCGATCGCGTTGATGGCTGAGCCCATGTAGGAGCTAGCTTGCCAGCGATACACGTTCAGCCGACACGTCGTAACGGAGCGAGGTCAGCCTCTCCGAAACCACCACCCCTTACGCCAGCAGCTAAACACGGTAACCTGCCCACCACGTTTCCAACGGCAAGGAGCTCACCATGAAGCTGGGATACACCATCATCTACGTGCCGGACGTCGCGGCCTCGCTGGCCTTCTTCAAACAGGCATTCGGCCTGGAACAACGTTTTCTGCACGAGTCCGGTACCTACGGCGAGTTGGACACCGGTGCCACCACGCTTGCCTTCGCCGCACACGAACTCGGCGATATGAACTTCCCGGGTGGACACGTGCGAGCCGACACGTCCATCCAGCCGCTGGGCATGGAAATCGGGCTGGTTACGGAAGACGTAGCCGGTGCACACCAACAAGCGATCGCCGCAGGTGCGACGGAACTCAGCGCCCCCACTCAAAAACCCTGGGGCCAAACCGTCGCCTATATCCGCGCCCCGGACGGCACGCTGATCGAACTCTGCTCACCGATCGGCAGCTGAGCGTTGCCGCCCCCTCTATCTGGCGGCTGCAAAGGTTGCCATCACCTACCCCGCGAGCTAGAGTGCGCCCGTCACGGTCTATCCCGTGACCGGGTGTAGCAACCTGAATGTTCGAGACGCGGTGCGTCCAATTGCCTAGCCGGTATCGATTGCCGTGCTACCGCATTTTTGGGCACGCCGTTCAAGGCAGGCCTCGGCTTGTCTGGCACTCAATCGTTCAAGGAGCATAAGGACAATGCGCTACCTCACTTTCAGTTCAGAGCACCACCCACCCCGCAAAACTACGCCAATGACCTCCCCCCAGGAGGTGCACCATGGCTGATTCACCAGGCCGCGTACTGCCCTTCCCGTCACGCCCGAGCCCAGCCCGCGTCACCAGCTACAAGGCCTGCCCCGCCCAGGCGGATGCCGAACTGCGTGCCGATATGCTGAGAGAGCTGCTGGATGATCTCGTCATTCAGGAGCAGTTGGAAACCGATTACCTGCGAATACTCGCGGCTTCGCTGGCAGCCAATGCACTGCTGAATGAATTGGTGGTGTTGTACCGGCGAGCGATATCACAGGTTCAGGGAGGAGCTCGAGGTGAGTAGTCGGACCGTCACCACTCTGCTTGCCAGAGGGCTGAAACATGGCATGGCCTTAGAGCTAGTGCACCGCAAACCAACCGCTGCACGCCAGGCTACAGGGCTGAAGCCCAAGCACTAAAACAACGATCCCCATCGTTGCAAGCTAGCGCAACGATGGGGATCGTCTTTCCGCGGCAGTAGAAGCGCGTTAAACCAGTGGCTTCTTGGCTGCACGACGCACATGCATCCAGTCGACGATCTCGCCCTCAGGGGTGTAGCCGCAGACAGTGTCACGCAGCAATTGCCGCACGCGATCGTAATCGTCCTGCTCCACGGCCTTGAGCAAATCCGCCATGACGATCTTGAACGTTTCCCAAGGCAGGTGCTCTTCGTTGGCGCGCATGATCATCGGGTGATCGGTAGGGCTCACGTTGTCGCCGATCAGCAGCTCCTCATACAACTTCTCACCAGGACGCAGCCCCGTGAACTCGATGGCGATATCGCCGCTGGGGTTGTGATCAGAAGCCACGCTGAGGCCTGTGAGATGAATCATCTTTTCGGCCAGCTCGGCGATCTTCACGGGTTGCCCCATGTCCAGTACGAATACGTCTCCACCCTGCCCCATGGAGCCAGCCTGGATCACCAGTTGCGCGGCCTCGGGAATCGTCATGAAGTAGCGGGTGATGTTCGGATGAGTGACGGTAACCGGTCCGCCCTTGCGGATCTGTTCGTAGAAGCGTGGGATCACAGAACCCGATGAACCCAGCACGTTGCCAAAACGCACCATGGTGAAACGGGTTTTGTTGACCTGATGCAGCCCTTCTTTATCACCGAACAATACCGGCGCCGTTTCTTCGCTCAGGGCCTGCAGCACCATTTCCGCGAGACGTTTGGTGCTGCCCATTACGTTGGTGGGGCGAACTGCCTTGTCGGTCGAGATCAGCACAAAATGTTCGACGCCTGCGCGTAACGCAGCCTGGGCCGTGCACATCGAACCAAACACGTTGTTCAAAACGCCTTCGGCGACATTGTGCTCAACCATTGGCACGTGCTTGTAGGCTGCTGCGTGATAAACCGTATTGACATCCCAGGCGCGCATCAGCTCGACCTGGCGATTCTGGTTACGAACCGAACCGAGAATGGGCACCAAGCGAACGGGCAAAGACTCGCGGCGAATCCGCTGCTCCAGCTCACTGTGGATGGAGTAAAGATTGAATTCGCCATGCTCGAGCAGCAGCAACGTTCTTGGCCCGGAGCCAAGGATCTGCCGACACAACTCGGAGCCAATCGAGCCACCCGCCCCGGTGACCATGACCACCTGATCGCGTATGCATCGTTCGAACAACTCGCGCTGTGGGGGAACGGCGTCCCGCCCAAGCAGATCGGCAATGTCGACCTCCTGAACATCCTCGACCTTCACACGACCGCTGGCCAGATCCATAAAGCCCGGGACCGAACGTACGTGTAGCGGGTACTGTTCGAGTAGCTGCAATACCGAGCGGCGTCGAGTACGAGAAACGGATGGCAGCGCGAGCAATATCTCGACGGCGCCCGTTTCATCGATCATCTGCTGAATATGCTTGGGCGAATAGACACGCAGACCGGCAATGATTCGATTGGAAATGTTCGAGTCGTCATCGATGAACGCGACCGGCCTCATCGAGCGGCCCAGCCGCAAGGAGGCGGCCAGCTGATTACCCGCCGAGCCTGCACCGTAGATGGCGACAGGCGGCAACCCGGCATCGCGACTACTCAATTTGAACGGCTGATCGGCGGCGAACCAGTGGCCCATGAAGAACTGCCGCATCCCCAAACGCAGCCCACCGATGAGCATGATGCTCAGCCACCAGTAGTTGAACACCATGGAACGTGGGATTACTGCGCGTGCATCCTGATGCCAGTAAATGGCCAGCGCCAGAATCAAGGCGGATAGCGACACGGCCTTGGCGATGGCAATGAGTGCTTCGGTACCGAAGTACCGCATCACGGCCCGGTACATACCGAAACGGATGAACATTGGAATGGAGATGAGAGGTGCTAGCGCGAAGAGCCATAGGTGCCCGTCCAGCGGATAGACCTCTTCGAAATCCCCGAGGCGAACGACAAAAGCCAACCACAGTGCAGCCCACACCAACATCACGTCGATGGCGACCTGAATCAGGCGCTTCTGACGACGGCGCAGCCGTACCAGGCGAGTACGTAGCAGCTCAGCAAACCTCAACACAACGACACCTCATATCCCTATAGCGAGCCAGTGCCAGGTTCACACCCAGCAGCACAAGCATGAATGGTTCTAAACCATCTCACGGTAACGATTCAACACTTCAAGGCCGTTCCGGGTGCATGCACCGCACCCTCCTCGACCACTACATGATAGCCAGCGCAGCAGCCGGCCTGCAGCCAGGCTCTGGCACCGACCTTTACACCTCCGGCAAGCTGTACGCCGACACCGAGGTGGGCGTAAGCGCCCAGCACCGCATCATGGTCAACGGTGGCATTCGCGTTCACGATAGCACCCTGCCCCAGGATGGCACCTACGCCAACCATCGCCATCGCCATTACGGCAACGCCGCGCCCCACCTCGGCATCGTCGCTGACGAAGGCCCTTGGATGGACGACGGTCGCCAACGACAGCCCAGCAGACTCGATCAGCTGACTCCACCGTTCACGCAGGGCATTGTTGCCAACGGCGGCAATCGCTGCATTGCCAGAGCCAGCATGAGCGCTGAGATCATCAGGCTTGCCGACAAGCGGTATCCCATAAAGCTCGCTCAAGCCCGGCCAGCGATCGTCCAGAAAACGAACCGACTGCCACTGGCCGGATGCCAAAGCCGCCTCGGCAACGGCCCTGCCATGCCCCCCGGCTCCCAGTATCAGCAATGTGTTGTCGATCATTTAGGCTCCAAAGACCCGGCGTTGAACTTGATGGCCAGGAAGACCAGCGGAAGATAGGCCATCACCAATCCAATAGTTCCGTCCACGCCACCCAACCCGACCCACAGTGCGATGGGCAATAGCCATAACAGGTTGATCGCGGTCACCGCCAAGGTGACAGGCAAATGGCGACCGTAATGACGCGAGGCGTACTGATAAGCATGACTTCTGTGGGCCTCGTAAACCCGATCGCCACGTACTAGCCGACGCAGCAGGGTGAAGGTCGCGTCGACGACAAACACGCCGAGCAATATCAGCCAGGCCCACAGCAACTGAGGAAACGCAGCAGCAGCCTGCAAGGACAGAACACCGAGCGTAATGCCCAGAAAGCCACTGCCCGCATCGCCCATGAAAATACGAGCCGGAGGGAAATTCCAGATCAGAAAGCCGAGCACGGCGGCTGCCAGCGACAAGACGATAATCAGTGAGCCATCGGCATTTCCGAGCCAGACGTATAGCAAGGCTCCTCCAATACAAACGCAGATGGCCTCCACACTGGCGATACCGTCAATGCCGTCCATGAAGTTGTACAGGTTGAGCAACCAGACCAGATAGATGGCTGCCAGCACATGGCCGAACCAGCCTAGATCGACCACGGAGCCAAACAAACTGATTGCCGGCAGGCCACCCAGCCAGAAAAGCGCCCAGGTAGCGGCCGCAAAATGGCCGAGCAGCCGCCAGCGAGCCGCGATGTGCCCGTGATCGTCAAGAAAGCCAACCACAGCCACCAGCCCGCCTGCCCCGCCCAATGCAAAGGCTGTAGCACTGTCGACTCGACCAAGTAACGCTAGGCCGAACACGGCAAGGATGAAGCACACCACGATGGCCACACCGCCACCGCGAGGTGTAGGCACCGAGTGTGAGCTGCGTGCATTGGGGATATCCATCAGGCTGCTAGCCAGGGCGTAGCGCCTCAACAACCAGGTCAGTAGACAGGACGTGCTGGCGACTACCAGCAAAACAGTGATCAACAATTAATCTCTCCTAACCCCCGCCGCTCACGGCAGGCATTGCTGTTCAGCCAGCGTCGAAGGCAAGTGCCGTTTTGCGCAATGCGTCATCGACGCTCACGGCCGGCGTCCACCCCAGCAGTTCTCGGGTTTTAGCGATGTCCACCTGCAAGGAACCACATAGCCGCTGAGCGATGGCGCGTCGGCCAAGCATTGCCGCACCGGCTTGCAGCAGAGTGGCTGGCACCGGGAGCAATCTTGCGGGTCGCCCAAGCGCGTTACCCATGCGCTGCAGCAATTGAGTCGTGGATAGGTCCTCACCGTCACTGACCAGAAATGTCTGGTTGGCCGCCGCCGGGTGATCGATACAAGTGGCTATCAGATCCACGAGGTTGTCCACTGCAACCAGACTGCGCTTGTTTCCTGTAGCGCCAAGCGGCAGTGGTATGCCTTTGCGCAACCAGCTCATCATGCTGCGGAAGTTGGCTTTCACGCCCGGGCCGTAAACGAGCACGGGCCTGATGATCACCACCTGCATGCCGGTCTCGTTCGCCAGTGAGCGCAGGCCCTGCTCGGCCTCCATCTTGGATACGCCATAAGGGTCCTGGGGGGCGGGCGTATCGTCTGCCCGATAAGCATGCCCTGGCTGGGTGCCCTCGCCATTGACCTTGATCGAACTGATGAACACGAAGCGCTGCACGCCAGCTGCGGCCGCCTGCCTGGCAAGGCTCAGGGTGCCGTCAACGTTGGCCTTGCGAAATTCCACCAGAGGATCGGCGGCCGTATCGTTCATGACGTGAACGCGAGCTGCGCTGTGGATGACGACCGAAACGCCCTCGAGCGAGGTGGTCCAGTCCACATCTGCCGCCAGCCCACCTACCAGCGGGTTAACGACGCTCACTGGTGCCTGGGTCAAGGGGGAGCGCGAGGGGGCAATCAACTCGTGGCCTTCCTGATGCAAACGTTCGAGCAGTGTGCGGCCGACAAAACCACTGCCACCTGTAACCATTATTCGTTTCATGATTGCTTTCGATCCCTGCGCGTTCCCTGCCGGAACAGGCGCTCCAGATTAGAGAAGATCTTTTCCTTGGAGAACTGATCATCGTAATAGCGCTTACCTGCTTCCCCCATAGCAACGCGCTCCTGCGAGGTCATAGCCGCCATGCGTTGCACGATGAGAGACAGGCCCTCCTGATCGCCAGAAGCGCAGGCGAGCCCTGCTCCCGACTCCTCGATGACACGTGCGGCCTCGCCACCAATCATCCCGAGCACAGGCTTGCCTGACGCCAGATAAGCCTGAACCTTGCCCGGAATGGTCTTGGCGAATACCTCGTTGGTCTTCAGCGAAACCAGTAGCGCATCCGCCGTGGCGAAAAGCCCCGGCATGGCATCCAGCGGGTGGCGACCAAGCAAAAGCACGTTGTCGAGGTTGCGTTGCGCGACCTCACGCTGCAGCCAATCGCTCATGCGGCCGTCCCCTACCAGCACCCAGCGGACCTTGACGGTGTCTCGCAGGGCCTGAGCCACATCGAGAATCGCGGGAAAATCCTGCGCTTCGCCCAGATTGCCGGCGAACAGAATGGTGAATTCGTCCGGAGAGCGCGCCAGCAAAGGCGATGCCCCTTCAGGTAGCTCGTTGAACCCGTCTTCTGCCCAACTGGGGAAATACACCAGCCGCTCGTCATCGATAGGCCGGGTACAGTAAGAACGCACGCTATCCAGGAAAGCGCGTGATTGAAGCAGCAGGTAATCGGTACGGTTGTAGATCCAGGAAACCATCTTGCCCACTAATGCGAGGGCCCGGTCATCATGGACTACACCGACCGCGCGCAGGGTCTCCGGCCACAAATCCAGCACCCACACGCTGACTGGTGCCTTTTTCAGCCTGCCGATCACCAGAGCCGGAATGGCCGACATGATCGGCGAGACTGCATAGACGAAAACCCCATCGAATTCTCGGCCCCGCAGCTTCCAACTGCCCAGCAACGAACCACTGACTACGAACGACAGGTAGTTGAGAATAAGGGTGAGGCTGCGCTTGCCGCGCGGGATGAACGGTACGCGCACCACCTCCGCGCCGCGATAACTGGCGAATTGCTCCGGCGCCTCGCGATAAGCCTCGAATACCTGACCCTCAGGGTAATTCGGCAATGCCGTGAGCACGGTAACCTCATGCCCTCTACGCACCAGCTCTTCGGCCATGTCATTGACGCGCATGTTCTCGGGCCAGAAATACTGGCTGACGATCAATATCCTCAGTTTTCCCTCTCGCATGCGCGTCAGTCGTTCCGTTTCCATACCGTGCGCATCACGTAGTCGCGATAGCTATGAACGATCCGTACGACTTTGTCCGCTACATTGGGCATGCTGTAATCGGCAACCAAGCGCAGGCTGCGTTCGTCACCGCGGCCCTGGGACTCGAGTACCTGAAGCGCCTGCATCACTCGCTCTACCTCTAGCCCCACCATCATCACCGAGGCTTCTTCCATCCCCTCGGGACGCTCATGGGCCTCACGAATGTTCAGCGCAGGGAAGTTCAGAATCGAGGACTCTTCCGAAATGGTGCCGCTGTCGGACAACACAGCTTTGGCGCAGGCCTGCAGCTTGTTGTAATCCTTGAACCCCAGCGGTTTGAGCAGCCGCACATTGGGATGGAAGGTCACGCCCAATGCATCCACGCGTTTCTGGGTGCGGGGGTGGGTAGAAACGATGACCGGCATGCCGTAATGCGCAGCGACCTGGTTCAAGGTCTCGGCCAGTTTGCGGAAGTTCTTTTCCGAGTCGATGTTCTCTTCACGGTGCGCGCTGACGACGAAGAACTTGCCCTCCTCCAATCCAAGACGCTGAAGGACGTCGGAGGCGTCAATGCCTTCACGATAGTAGGTCAACACTTCGAACATCGGGCTGCCGGTCTTGATCACCATATCCGGTGATAACCCTTCACGCAGCAGGTAGTCGCGGGCAATGGTGCTATAGGTCAGGTTGATATCCGCCGTGTGATCGACGATCCGGCGGTTGATCTCTTCCGGCACACGCATATCGAAACAGCGGTTGCCTGCTTCCATATGGAAGGTGGGGATCTTGCGTCGCTTGGCTGGAATCACCGCCATGCAGCTATTGGTATCACCCAACACCAGCAACGCATCCGGTTGGACTTCAGCCAACACCTTATCGACCGCGATGATCACATTGCCGATGGTTTCTGCGCCCGTGGCGCCCGCGGCGTTGAGAAAATGGTCAGGCCGGCGAATACCCAGGTCGTCGAAGAAAATCTCGTTGAGCTCGTAATCGTAATTCTGACCGGTATGGATCAACACATGATCGCAATGCTCGTCCAGCTTGGCCATCACTCGGGCCAGGCGGATGATTTCGGGACGGGTGCCAACGACCGTGGCAACTTTCAGCTTTTTCATGGTTTCACCTGGCAGGCGTAGGTATCAGGGTGAGCGCGGTCGAAGATCTCATTCGCCCAGAGCATCACGATCATCTCGTCATCACCAACATTGGTAATGTCGTGTGTCCAGCCGGGCACGGTTTCAACGATCTCCGGCTTGTCGCCTTCCGTAATGAGTTCATGGAGCTCGCCGGAAACTATATGCCGGAAACCAAAACGGGCGCGGCCCTTGATGACCAGGAACTTCTCGGTCTTGGTGTGGTGATAATGACCGCCGCGCGTGATGCCGGGGTGAGCCGTGAAGAATGAGAATTGCCCACTGTCGGGGGTTTTCAGCATCTCGACGAACACACCACGCGGATCACCATACTTGGGAACTTCGTAGGTGAATCGCTCTGGAGGCAGGTAACTCAAATACGTCGAGTAAAGGGCACGCACGAAGCCTTCACCTACCCGATCCGTAATCAGGGTATTGCGACTTTCCTTGAAACCACGCAAACGATCAGCGATCTCGCCAACACTGACCCGGTATTGCGGTTCAACGTCAACGCCTTTGGTTTCTCCCGACATTAACGCAAGGAAGTGGGCAATGACGTCGTCGATATACACCAGAGTGATGACGGCTGCGGGGTCGTTGATCTGGATAGGCAGATCACGGGCAATGTTATGGCAGAACGTGGCCACCGCCGAGTTGTAGTTCGGCTTGGCCCATTTACCAAATACATTCGGCAAGCGCAGAAGATGCACAGCGCTGCCGTGCTGCTGTGCAAGTGCATGCAAGGCCTCTTCAGCTCCACGCTTGCTGACTCCGTAAGGGTTGTCCAGCGAGGCCTGGCTCGACGAGGTATATACAACCGGAATCTGCCGGCCGCTGGCTTCAATCGCCTTGCAAAGCTCAACGGTAAGCTCGGTGTTGCCCTCTCTGAACTCGGCAGGATCCTGAGGCCGATTCACGCCTGCCAAGTGGAAGACGAAGTCTGCCTGGGCAATACGCTCACCGAGCGTGCTCAGGTCGTCAGAACGGCCAAAAGTGAGAATCTCGACATCCTGGCGCTCCTTGAGATGAACGATCAGATTCTTGCCAACGAAACCATTAGCACCGGTGATCAGAACTTTCATGCTCACTCCTCGGGCGCCGCGTCTTCGCCGCGCTGAATGGCACGCATGAAATTCAACTTGAGCAACAGCTCCTGCATGCCCGGCACGTCCAGACGTTCTGTGTTGTGCGAGTTGTAATCTTCCGTGTGGGAGATGCGCTCTTCACCTTGCTCGACGAACTTGCTGTAGTTGAGATCACGCAGATCCGGCGGCACACGGTAGTACTCACCGCGATCTTCGGCGCAGGCCATCTCCTCGCGACTCAGCAGCGCTTCGTAAAGCTTCTCGCCATGGCGAGTGCCGATGACCTGGATGGGATGGTCGGGCTTGCCCAGCAGCGAGGTCAGCGCTTGCGCGAGCACCTCAACCGTTGCAGCCGGTGCTTTCTGTACGAACAGATCACCATTGCGGCCATGCTCGAACGCGTACAGAACCAGATCGACCGCATCAGCGAGTGTCATCATGAAACGGGTCATGTTCGGATCGGTGATAGACAGCGGCTTACCCGCGCGGATCTGATCGACGAACAGCGGGATCACCGAGCCACGTGATGCCATGACGTTACCGTAACGGGTACCGCAGATGACGGTGCTGGTTTCATCCAGGTTACGCGATTTGGCAACCATGACCTTTTCCATCATGGCCTTGGAAATACCCATGGCGTTGATTGGATAGACAGCCTTGTCGGTACTCAGGCAGACCACGCGCTTGACGCCATTCTGGATGGCAGCTTCGAGCAGATTCTCGGTACCCAGCACGTTGGTCTTTACAGCTTCCATCGGGTGGAACTCGCAAGACGGAACTTGCTTGAGGGCAGCCGCGTGGAAGATGTAATCGACACCACGGGTTGCATTCAACACGCTTTGATAATCGCGTACGTCACCGATATAAAACTTCAGTTTCGGGCTGGAGTAATGCTTACGCATGTCGTCCTGCTTCTTCTCATCCCGGCTGAAAATGCGAATTTCAGCGATGTCGGTGTCGAGAAAGCGCTTGAGCACGGCATTACCGAAGGAGCCCGTACCACCGGAAATGAGCAGTTTCTTTCCATTGAACATATGCAATCCTGAGATCTGAATGCGAAGCAGCCTAGCGGCGGCCTTGCAGGGCTGAATAAATAGAGTCACGTTTCTGCTGTGCGGTGGGGTAGCTGATCAGCACCGCACGATAAGGGCCTTTGAACACGAAAAAACTACCTGCAGCGACGCCCACAACCCCGCAGACAGCGACCACCTTGTGCATATCGTCGAGGCTACCTCCCCCGCCCAGCACCGTGAGTGGCACGGTCAGCACCTCACGCAAGTGAGCAGCCAGCGCTAAGTCATAGCCTTTCATCTTTCCATCGTTATCGATGGAGTTGATGACGATTTCGCCCGCCCCGAGCTTTTCCATCTCCAAGGCCACATCGACGACGCTGCGTTTTGTGTTGCGAGTGCCATTGTGCGTCCAGACGTCCTGGGTCTTGCCCAGCAACCGCTGCTTGTGATCAAGCACCACGACAACACTTTGGCGACCGATCTCAGCGGCGATTTCACTGATCAGGCCGGGGTTGGCCAGCGCAGCGGAGCTGATGGCTACCTTCTCGACACCTAGCGCAATGATGCGCTTGGCCTGCTCGGCAGTGCGCACGCCGCCACCGTAGCAAAGCGGCATTCTGCACTCCGACGCAAGGTGGGCGATCTGCTGATAGTCCGGCTCACGATCATGGGCACTGGCATCGATATCGATGACGATGAGTTCGTCCGCTTCCTTCTCATTGAAGATCTTCACGGCATTGATCGGATCGCCGACGTATTTGGGATCCTTGAATCGCACGGTCTTGACCAGACCGCTATCCTGGATCAACAAGCAAGGGATGATACGTGGTCTCAACATTTCACAATTCCGCGAAGTTCTTCAGCAAGTCGACACCGCAGTGGTGGCTCTTCTCGGGATGGAACTGCACCCCATACACGTTGTTCGAGGCAACGGAACAACTGAAACTGGCACCATAAGTCGCAGTCGCAGCGATATGCGCAGGCTCAGTGCACTCGAAAAAGTACGAGTGAAGGAAATAGAACAACCAGCTTTCCTGTTGGCCCTTGAACAGAGGGCTGCCAGGAGCAGGCTGTACATCATTCCAGCCCATGTGGGGCAATGCCAGCTCGCTCGATTCAGGTACCGAATGGAAGTTGCGCACTCGACCCGGGATCCAGCCCAAACCAGGTAGCACACCCTCGTCACTGGATTCGGCGAGCATTTGCATGCCTACGCAAATGCCTAGCACAGGAATGCCCTGGCCAAGAATCATGTCATCGAGCGTCTGCCGCATGCCTGACGCGTTCAGGCGCTGCATCGCATGGTCAAATGCGCCCACGCCGGGCAGGATCAGCTTGCTGGCACCGGTCAGCTGATCAGCATTGGTCGCTACCGTGACCGGTATATGCAGTCGCTTGTAGACGTTTACGAAGGCCTGAATATTACCCAGACCGTAGTCGATGATGGTGATCATCTGAAAAGCCTTCTCTCCAATCCGAGGGCGCTCATTACACGCGAACCGATACCGATTAGAAAGCGCTTGTTCTTGTAATCCTTATACGTTTTGTTTTCTCCCTCGAAAATCGCCTGCAATTCCGCGACCGACAGCCCCAATTTGTTGGCCACGAACTCGAATTCAGTTTTCAGGAACTGCTCATCCATCTCCGGCTTGGCAATACGCTCCAGAGCTTGGTCACGAGTCATTTGCCCGGTCATGATCAGGCTGGAGAAATGCGCGCGGCGCTTCTCATAACCGAATTTGCGCGGCATCCAGTAGTCTTCGTAGAAGCGCGTGAAGCGGGACTCGTGGTGCTTGTGCTGGAACTTCTGCCAACCGAAACGGCGTTCGAGCTCGGCTTCAGCCTCTTTCTTGACGTACGGCACCAGATTCAGCGGCTTGACGATCTCCATGCCCAGCACTCGCTGATAGAGGATCTTGTAGGTCATGATATCGACCAGCGGGAAGGTCTTGAGCGGACGCTTGCCGAAGCGCTTGTGGATGTCCGCGAACAACGTCTTGTCGATGCCCGGATAGCCGCCCCACTCTTCAGGCTCGCGGCAGCACTCGGTCGAATAGTTACCACCGGTCAATACGTACTTGATGCCATGCTTGCGTGCGAACTTATACAGGCCGGAAAAAAAGGCGGCATCCTGGGGTAGATCCTGGTCTGCAATCTGCGAACGCAGGAATGCCACCTGCAGATCCTTCATCTCCTCCCAGTTGATGACTTCGGTGTAGAGATCCAGACCAAGCCCATCCACCAGTTTTTCGATATTGCCAACCGCTTGGTCAGTATTCCAGCCTGCATCCACATGGAATAGCAATGGCCGCAATCCCATTTTCTCTTTGGCGATGTAAGCCGCATACGAGCTATCGAGGCCGCCACTCAGCCCAATGATACAATCGAAATCCTTACCTTCACCTTGTTTCTTTATCTTTGCCGCGAGATTTGCAAGCTCGGCCTCCCCGCGTGCATCGGGGTGCCAGTTAGGTGCAATTTCAGCTTTGAAATTATTGCAGTATTCGCATACCCCTTCAGGGTCAAAAGAGATACGTGGATCACTAGTGTCCATTATGCAATTACGGCAGATTGCACGTGACGATTGATTGGTCGACATATAATTAGCCTTTTTTCACTAACTGAATTACTTCAGCATATTGATTAGCTTGAGCTCGCCTTGAAAGACCTTTCGCGAAATCCGAGACGAAGCTATCTTTCCTCACATAGAAGTCCTCATCAAGGAAGGCATTCAAAAATACATCGGAATGAATTCCAACTACATGAGACTCGCTAGCACTAACCAAAAATGAGCCAGCAAGAGTTTGAGAAGATATATCCGCAACGATAGGACGACCGGAACCAAGATACTCGAATAGTTTAGTGGTCAAAATACCCTGAGCACTGAGTGTGCCCTGCGAAGATGTCTCAGAAAACAGCAAGTAATCCGCTGCAACTACAAGCTTCAGAGACTCTATGTACGGGACTGCATCGTAGAATGAAAATGCTCCTTGAATGCTTGGATAACTACTTGACAGAGCAGCCTTGATCAAATCAGCACCGCCATAAAACTCAAACCTGAGTTTCTCAAAGGCGGGTAGATTGACCTCACGCAGGCGCACAAGCGCTTTCATAACGTTATGCGGCACTCGTCCAGGCGATACAATTCCCATATAGCGAATGACGGTTAAATCCGAATCAAACGACGTAACTTTACTACGAGCAGCATCCAAAACCTCATGATCGTAGCCGTTCATTATCGTGGTGACTTCAGGAGTCATACCGCGATAATAGGAGCTCATCGGTTCAGAAATCGCAACAACATGATCAGAGTTCCTAACCAGCCACTTATCAAATCTTAACTCCAACCACTTTGCAAAAGCCCCACCAGGCATCTCATGGCACTCACTGAAGTGATCCCTATAATCTAGAATACAGGGAACACCGAATCTTTTTTTGCATATTACAGCTGCGAGAATCATGGGCCACGGCGGAGCAGACCCGATTACAACGTCTGCAGACTCCAATGCAAGCTTCACTTCAGGACTTAATGATGGCTTCAGGAAAGCGAGCGCGAAGGGTAAGCGGGGGTCAGGTATCTGGCCTAGTATCTTTAGGACAAAATCTTTGATTCGCCGCTTTAAGGACGGTGCTTTTGTATACATCGGCTCAAAAACACCATCAGTCGCGCTTGATACTTTTTTTCTACCAAAACCATCCAGCTCGATGACATTGACCCCTTTAGGATAAACCTCCGTAAATCTACCGTCAGAAGCAGTTTTTTTAGTTGTAATAACTGTAACAGAGTTACCATCCGAAGCGAGATACTTAGAAATCGCCTCAACACGCTTAGCCCCTGAGCTATTTACAGGTGGAAAATAGTGCACGATAAAAACAACATTCATAAAATAACCTCAGAAATATCTATATAAGCGGCGAATCATGCAGCCTTTATCTTGGGGCACAATAAATCCGGAGAAACAGCGCATGGAACAGTATGTATAGAAAGCCATTACTCATAAGCATTCCAATCAAAGAAGCAGAATATAGTGTCAAAGCAAACACGGGCCATAGCGACTTGAAGGCGATATCACTTGACAGCCTGAACCATCTGAAAACCTGACCGATAAGAAAGGAAAAGCAAAAAATGCCAACCCAGCCAAAATTAACATAGGCGTCAGATACAAAAACAGCATTAGCGTTCGCAATCTCATTCCAACTTCCAAACTGGTGCTGAAAAACATATCGTTCTATATTAATCCTATCCATACCTGAAATTAGTGACAGGAGGGTACTGGTAGCCCCCATCAGAAATTCTCCTTTGAAAATCTCGGAATGCACCAACAAAGTATCAGTAGCCGTAAAAAGCGGCACTGCAAATATGCGCCAAAACAAATAATCCATGCCACCAACCGGCAGATACTTAGAAGAAAAATAATAATCCAGCTTTACACCCTCACTCACTAAAGCGGTTGACGCGTCCCCGAGCGAAAGAAAAACAGCAGCTACCAAAATAAGAGGTATACCAAACAAGCAACCTAAAAACATACGAAGTGAAAGTCGACCCGTTATTGCAAAGCAAACTAAGACAGGCAAAAAAATATTGAGAAAAAGAGCTTTCTGCAAAAAACTGACGCAAAATGCAAAGGACATCAAAAACAAAAAATGCCTATATCTATTATTGTCCCTATACATTAGAACTAAACTATAAGGAATAAGCACTGTTGTAAAAATTGTACTCAAGTACAACAGCATTGATTCCGCACCTGTACGTCCTTTGAAAAAATCCCCTCTTTCCTGGCTTAAAGCATCTGCACTGGCGCCCAACAACGCACTATATAGCGGTATAGATTGAGCAGTATAAAACGTGTAGGCAGCAAAAACTAAAAAAAACGCCCACACCACAGAATTAAAAAAAGAGCTACTAATAACTATTCGACGCGCACCTTCAGAGAACTGACCATCAATTAATGGAGTGAAATACCCAACTATTAGTATGATAATGGAGAAAAAAGTCAGCCCCGATAGTTTTATAAAAAACTCATCCACTGAGAAAAACATGAAAAGAAAAAACGGGATGATGCAATAAGTAACACCAATAAACAAAACAAAAACAAAAAAACCAAACCCAGGAAAGAAAAGCCTCTCAGCTAGATTTTTTAAAATCAACATATCTATATCTCTAAGAGGCAGAGGCAGAAGTCAGTTATCGAGCGTTAGAGACCAATACATCTATAATTTTAGATGCTGTGTCACCCCGACCATATATAAACTCACTGAAATCGTATTTCTTGGAAGAGTTTATAGCATCCTTTATCAACTCAGCAGAATCACCAACCAAAACGTTAACACCTTTCTTCACAAGCTCGACCCACTCCGTTTCATTGCGCATAGTTACACAATATTTTTTATGGAAATATGCCTCTTTTTGTACACCACCTGAATCAGTAGCTATTAATCTACAATTAGCCTCCAGCCAGTTCATTTCGAGATAGCCGACCGGGCTCACTACTCGGACATTATCTGGTATTGATATTGACAACGAGTCGAGCTTCTTTCGGGTGCGAGGGTGCATGGGTAAAATCACGGGCAATTTAGAGCTGCCCAGCCCCAAAAGGATATTTCTAATTCTAACTTCAGAGTCAGTATTCTCAGCCCTGTGAACAGTGCAGAGAATAAATTCGTCAACCTCGAACCCACCGAGATCGAACCAACTAGGCTTAACAGCACGGTCCAAATAAAAAACTGTCGCATCGTACATTACATCGCCAACAACATGGATTTTTTTGTCAGCAATACCTTCCCTCAAAAGGTTTTCTTCAGCCACTTTAGTGGGAGAGAAGAGAAGCGACGACACATGATCGGTCAGAACACGATTAATTTCTTCGGGCATTGCACGATTGAATGAGCGCAGCCCAGCTTCAATATGCGCAATTGGAATATGAAGCTTAGCAGCAGCAAGTGCACCAGCAAGCGTGCTGTCAGTATCACCGTACACTAAAACCCAGTCTGGCTTTTCGGCAACCATCAACTCTTCAAGCTTTTCCAACATGCGCCCTGTGTTTTGCCCATGCGTGCCACCGCCAACAGCAAGATTGTAGGAGGGCTGAGGGATACTTAACTCACTAAAAAAAACATCTGACATATCGTTATCATAATGCTGCCCCGTGTGTACAAGAACCTCTTCAATGCCGTGCAATAAAAAAGCACGAGAAAGAACTGCCGCTTTTATAAACTGGGGCCTAGCCCCAACCACAGTAAGGACTTTCATTTAACCTCCAACGAGTTTCGATCAATCAAAATTAAAGTCACGACAACACTTACAGCATAGAAAAAAAACATCAAAATGCTGTAGATTAATATCGAAACAGAAAAACCAACCTGATAAATACCACAAGCAACGAGACAGCCCAAGACAACTATTAGCCGACAAAGATCCCAAATCAACTGAACATCTTGCCGTCCAATTACATTGAGAGTCTGACTTAATGGAGAGGCCACAAACTGCCCTAGAAAGAAAGGCGCCAAGACTATTACTAGAGCAGATATCCCGAACCACTCACCACCAAATATAAATTCTGCATAATAAAAAAGTATTAGCGTTGACACGGCAATCAAAGGCAACCCGGCCAACACTAAATTCCGAAGAGATTTTATGTAGAATTTTTTTGCTTCAGCTGGATCTCGCTGTAATATTCTTGGTAGCTCAGCCAAATAAACGTTTGCGATAGCAGCTCCTAGAAATGCCATAGGCACTCCCATGGCTCGCTGAGTCAGCGCAAAAAGACCTGCTTCTCCGACTGACCAGAAATAAATAATAAGAAAAGGCAGGGAGTTGGTAGCGGCTGTGTTCAGGGTGCTCGCGGAAGCGGAGAATTTGGGAAATCTTATATATTTCCGGCACAACACAAGCAGCCTCAAAAAACTTGGAAACTTAAATCCTTTCAAGGCACGATATAGAATCTCAAAACTTCCTAAAGCCTGACTAAAAACATAACTCAGTATAAGAGCGCCACCGCCTAGTGAAAAAATGCCCGAAAGGACTTGCAAAACTGCCTGTCCGGAGCTTCTGCTCACATTAGCCTTAGATAGTAAGTAAAAATCTTTTTCCTTAATCGAATAGTAGGTGGCAACTTGGAAAGAACCAGCAAAAAAAACGGCCAAAGGTAAGAGCCAAAAGTAAGCGTCCGCATGGTAGAAATCAAAAGCCCACAACAAAAACAAAGAAACCGCAACGAGAAGGGACATGGCAAACAATATATAAAGACACAAAACCGTTAATTCTAGTGAATGCTTTTTCGTTGAGACCTGTGGTATAGCAAATTCATACTTTAAAGATGAAAAAGAAATCAAAATTGTCAAAATCGCAACAAAAGCGCCCAGCACACCAAAGTCACTAGGCGAAAACAACCTGCTCAATAGAGGTGTTACTGCGAATGTAATGCCCTGAGCTAAGACAGTGCCCCCAAACATCACCGCTATCGAACGCGCCACTATTGAGTTGAATTGACTAAAAATATTAAGCTTCATTTTGATAGAGCTTTTACTATCAAACCAATATGTTCCTCCAACATATAAGGATGCATAGGCAAGCTCAACACTTTCTGTGAAAGTTTGTCACCGATCGGAAGATACTTCTCATTAGCAACAGCAGGCTGCTTGTTCAATGGTATAGGGTAATGTACGGCAGTTGGTACGCCCTCACTCTTTAGCCTATGCTGCAAGGCCTCACGCTCTTCAACACATATCGTATATTGAGCATAAGCACTTATATTATGGGGTTCAATATAGGGTGTTTTTATTTCATATGGTGCCAGCAGCTCACTATAAGAAGCGGCGACATTCAGACGAGCAGCTAATTCATCAGGAAAGATATCGAGCTTCGGTAGTAAAATGGCGGCCTGCAGTGTGTCAAGACGACTGTTTACCCCTACACGCATATGATGATAGCGGCGGTCTTGTCCGTGGCGGGCTATTTGGCGAAGTACTTTGGCGAGTTCATCATCGTTTGTAAAAATAGCTCCACCATCACCATAGCAGCCTAACGGCTTGCTCGGAAAGAAACTCGTACAAGCGATAGTCGATAGATTACACGAGCGACGCCCTTTGTAAGTAGCGCCGAAACTCTGTGCCGCATCCTCGATGACGGGAATGCCGTGTTTCTTCGCTATGGCATTAATGGCATCGAAGTCGGCACATTGCCCATACAGCGACACTGGGATGATCGCTTTGGTGCGAGGTGTAATAGCTGCCTCCAACAATTGCGGATCAAGGTTATAGGTACGCGGGCAGACGTCAACGTATACCGGTTTGGCTCCCAACAGTGCGACAGTTTCCGCCGTGGCGATGTAGGTAAAACCAGGGGTGATGACTTCATCTCCTGGGCCAATCCCGAGGGCCATCTGCGCGATCTGAAGCGCGTCGGTACCATTCGCCACGCTGATACAGTATTTGGCACCAACGAAATCGGCGAGTCGCTCCTCTAATTCAGAGACCTCAGGGCCGAGGATGTACTGCCCATGGGCTAGCACGCGCTGAATGGCAGCATCGATCCTATCCTTGATCAGTGCCTGCTGCGCTTTGAGGTCGATGAAATCGATCATTACAGATTTTCCTTGGAGAGAGTGTTGCCGTTAAGAACGTAGCGGGCGCCACTGTATTCACAGGTGGCTGCACCCTCACCCGTGACGGGCAAGGGCAGTTGTTCACCGTATTCACTCATCCAGCCGATCTGACGCGCGGGAACCCCCACCATCAGGGCATAAGCTGGAACATCCTTGTTGACGACCGCTCCGGCACCAATGAAGGCGTACTCGCCAATCACCACCCCACACACAATCGTGCAGTTGGCGCCTAGCGTCGCACCCTTTTTCACCAACGTGTTGCGATATTCGCTTTTGCGCTCTATCAACGAACGCGGATTGTAGACATTGGTGAACACCATGCTCGGACCACAGAACACACCTTCTTCAAGAGATACGTTGTCATAGACCGAGACATTATTCTGGATCTTGCAATTATCGGCGATGACCACTTTGTTGCCGACGAATACATTTTGACCAAGAGAAACACCGGCACCGATGCGTGCCCCCGAACAGATGTGCACGAAGTGCCAAACGCGTGAGTCCTGACCAATTTGTGCACCGTCATCAACTATTGCGGAGGGATGTTTATAGTAATTCATAGTTATTGGTGATCTTTAAGTAAGAGGGCCAAGTCCGATGCTACGAAACGCCCATAGTGCCTAGCACCTGTTTCATTGAGATGATGAGCGTCCATATACATTAGCTCGCCTTGATCGAACGGTGCATTCGCGAAAAAGGTTGAGCCGGAATAGTCGACAAACTGTGCGCCTGGAAATTTCGTGACCAGCTCCTTGATCTGCTGATTTGCATGTCTCCACTCCGCGTCCTCGTGGACTGCGACGGACAACCCCAGTGCTTCAAAGTGGCGAGCCCTCAGAAGATTGCCGTCGAACATGGGTATCTGCGCAAGGACAATGACTTTCTTACCCTCGGCAACCGAGCTGCTCACGAAGGACGCGATAGCACTGAGAAACCGCTGGCTTCCGAAGTGCCACCGCCATTTACCTGCTAGCACGATTACTTTGAAATCACTTAGCGAATCCTGTACAGCCTTGATCTGGTGGCGGCAGTCCTCTTGAGCGTAGTCAGGAAGACGCTCGACATCGAAGTCAGGTACAGGCACGCAACTGCTGCCAGTGATTAGCTTCACAGAGAAACCTTCGGCCTGGCCTGCGACATCGAAGAAATAATTGAGCTGGGCGCCGTGGCTGTCGCCAATAACCAACGCCTCTGGAGGTATGTGCTTGTCTCCCCGAACACAATTGCCCACCAAGCGTCCATGGCATATTTCTTCTGGTATTGCATACCGCGCCATAGCCGCGGGAACTTCCGCTTGCGGTCCGGAACCCAAGCGCGGCGAAGCCACCATGACCAGCACACACAGCGACGCCATGGCAGCGGCTATGCCAAAGCCCGACGCCGTCAACTTCAAACGTCTCGCGGGCGTCTCTATCCAGCGCAATGAAATCACGGAGATGATCAATGTCATTGCCACGATTACAACCACCGGCAACCATGAAAGCTCGTAACCTCCAGTGTAATAACGATAAATGGCAAGCAGCGGCCAATGCCACAAATAGATGGAATACGACAAGCCACCGACCCAAACAGCGGCGCGGTGAGACAATAGAATATTGATCCAGCCGTTGCGTGCGGCGATCAAGAGAGCTGTGCCTAGACAAGGTAATAGCGCCCAGAGGCCGGGAAATCTACCTTGGTCGACTACGGTGAAGCCCGCGATGAGCAGAACAAGACCTACTCCACCAGCAGCGGTGGCTAGAGCAATAGACCAACTTCGCCCCAGCGATAAGACCGCCAGCAAAGCCCCGATCAAAAACTCGCCGGCCCGGCCAATAGATGAAAAATAAGCGTGCGTGGCTTGATCTGCTAAAAGCTGGTACTGCGAGTACCCTAACGTGACGACTATTAAAAACGCTAGAGCTAGCGCTCGGTAGCGGACGGGAGTCAAACCAAAAAAGAGTGGAAAAAACAAATAGAACTGCATCTCGATGGCCAAGGACCACGTATGCAACAGAGGCAGTTCATGGCTTGCAGGCGCGAAATAACTACCGAAATCGGAAAAATAAAAATTGCTGTAGAAGCCCAGAGCGGAACCTAGGCTGTCTTGGTATATGTCGAAGTCAGGAGGCAGAAACATCCAGGCTGCCAATAAGGTAACCAAGGTCAGCATGACCAGATAGGCCGGCACAATTCTGCGTGCGCGTGCCCAGTAGAACAGCTTCCAATCGACAGCATCGCCTTGCTTCAACAACATTGACGTTATGATGAAGCCGGATATGACCAGAAACATATCAACGCCGGTAAAGCCTGAAGGCAGCCAATCCTTTTCGATATGGAACACCAAGACAGCCAGCACCGCCAATGCACGAAGCCCCTGAACATCGCGCCGAACATCGCGCGCAGAAGAGCGGCTGATTGTCTTGGTATTAAACATCGGAAATAGCCCGTGAGATCAGCGTCAATTCAAACGACCGAGAAAGGGATGCCCTTCTCCATTCACTGCAGTAACTGCAGTGGCAGAGCGAATGGTATCGACTGTCTGAACACAATGCCTGGCGTCCTCAATTCCGTAACCGCGACCCGCCAAAATTTCCTGGTAGCTGATGGTATGTAGGTCGGTGAAGCCTTCAGAAAACTCGATTTCATCGCCGTCCACGGTGATCGAACGATAGGTCGGCTTCTTACCCTTCACGCTTTCTGGCAAATCATCAGCGTCGATGGACAGGAACCAGCGCACACGTGCTTTCTCATATTCGAGGTAGCCAGCCGCTTTGTAGTCGTTAGCGTAATGCAATACATTGCGCTGCAGCTTGCCGAAGATGAAATGCAGCATGTCGTAGAAGTGCACACCTATGTTCGTAGCGACACCGTATGATTTGCGCGGATCCCCCTTCCAACTCTCCATATACCATTTGCCGCGGGACGTGATGTAAGTTAGCTCGACATCGTACTTGGCCTCGCGATTTTCGCTGGCAACCTTTTCCTTTAGGCTCAAAATTGCTTGGTGATGCCGCAACTGCAGAATGTTGTAAACACGCTTGCCGGTCTCCTTCTCTACGCGAGCCAGCTCATCCAGCACTTCAGACGTAGGTACCAGCGGCTTCTCGCAAATAACATCACATCCCAGCCGCAGACCGGCGGCGATATGCGCGTGATGCAAGTAGTTGGGCGAACAGACTGCGACATAATCAAGAGCCGTGGCCGGATCTCGCTTGATGCGGTTGGCATGCTCGGCGAAACGTTCAAACTCAGTGAAGAACTCGCTCTGAGGCGACAGGCTGTCGATGATCCCGACAGAGTCATTGATGTCATAAGCGGAGACCAACTCGTTACCCGTATCCTTGATAGCTCGCATATGGCGAGGAGCGATATAACCAGCGGCGCCGATAAGTGCAAATCGTTTCAAAATGACCTCCCCCACTTAAGCTTTGATTACGTTGGCAGCAGGCGCACGGTACTTACCGCGGCTATCGACTATCAACTTCGCATGCTGACTGATCAAATCGTAATCAAACTTATCATGATCAGTGGCGAGAATAACTGCGTCGAAGCGCTGGAGGTTCTCGGCGGTAAGCGGCTCGCTAGACAAATCGAAATTATGCTCACGCATTTTAGGAAATTTAGGCACATGTGGATCGCTATATGCGACTCGACATCCTTTCGCCTCGATCAACTCCATGATCTCCACCGAGGGCGACTCACGCATATCGTCTACGTTCTTCTTGTAGGCGATACCAAGTACGAGCACATTACTGCCTTTAAGCGGTTTACCCGCGTCGTTCAGGCCATCCATCAGCTTGGTGACGACATATTCAGGCATAGCTTGGTTGACCTCACCAGACAGTTCGATGAAACGGGTGTGCAGGCCATACTCGCGAGCCTTCCAGGTCAGGTAGAAAGGATCGATTGGGATGCAGTGACCGCCGAGCCCAGGGCCAGGATAGTAAGGAGTGAACCCGAATGGCTTGGTTGCTGCGGCATCAACGACTTCGAAGATGTCGATACCCATGCGATCAGCGACGATCTTCATCTCATTTACTAGGCCAATATTTACCGCACGGTGGATATTTTCGAGCAGCTTGGTCATTTCTGCAGCTTTAGTGGAGCTGACGGACACGACTTTGTCGATGGCCTGCTCATAGAGCGCAACACCTACATCGAGACAGGCAGGCGTATGACCACCAATTACCTTCGGAATGGTGCGTGTTTCAAAATTGGGATTGCCTGGGTCTTCACGTTCTGGCGAGTAGACCAAGAAGATATTCTCACCGACTTTCAGCCCTGCATGCTCGACACGTGGCAGCAGCTCCTCCTCGGTGGTGCCTGGATAAGTGGTGCTTTCCAATGACACAACCTGCCCCTCACGTAGGTAGGGTTTGATCGCGTCAGTAGTATTTATAACGAAGCTCATGTCCGGCTCGCGATACTTATTTAGCGGTGTCGGTACGCATAGAATCAAAGCGTCGCACTCACTGACGCGCTGAAAATCCGTTGTCGCTTCGAATCCCGAAGAACGTGCGGAAGCTACTTTTTGAGCGGGAATGTGCTCAATATAACTCCCGCCAGCATTGAGCGTATCGACCTTATTGACATCGATATCGATACCTAAAACGCGGAATCCAATTGCGTTGTAGCGCAACATAAGCGGCAACCCTACGTAGCCAAGACCGACAATACCAATCAGGGCCTCCCTGCTCTTGAACTTGGCAACGCTTGTCTGCTTGATAGCTGACGTCATGTAACACTCCAGATACTTATAGAATATAGATATAAAAATTAACCGGCGTCGCTAAAACGAGAGTGCGTTTTAGGCTTACTGGTCAAAACGCTCATCAGCGCAATGAATAGACCCAACATGGTGCCCAATACAGCACCTAGCGCCACCACCAAAATCCTCTTAGGCTTGATGGCAGAGCGTGGATATATCGCTTGCCTATCGATGTTCACCAATTGCAAGGCATTAAGGTTCAGATTGAGACCCTTGAGCTCCGCAGCCTCCTGATTCCATTTCGCATAGTTCTCGATATATACATCCTCATCAGCGCGCTGTTTGAGGAGTTCAACTTCGCGATTCTGCTCAAGCAACCGTAAGTCGGCTTGGAGCTTTGCAACACGGGGCTCGGTAAACTCATCCGAGCGGCGCTTTTGTAGCGCATCGCGCTCTGCTTCGAGCGCCTCAGTGCCCATGAAATAGAGAGGGATCTGCTGGTTATTGACCTCCGTGCGGATGACATTGCCAGAGCCAGACACTGGTGCGCTATCAGAAAGGGTGGATGGCGTACTCGGCTTCTCGATGCCCAGCGACTTCGCGATCATGACAGCTTCATTTAGTTGTGCGATTCGGTCATCACGACGAGTACGGAGTTGCTTGCGCAAAGAGTTCAGTTCGTCCTGCAGCTGAGCTCGCTTGAGAGCATCAGCCTCCGAAAGCGATGCAATCTTCGCTTGCTTGTCTGCCTGGTAGGCAGCACGCTCGGCTGCCATACGCTGCTCCAGCTTGGCCAAGCGGTTACGGATGATCACTTCCACGTCTTCAGCGAGGGCAGTACGCTCTTGCTGGATCACGTACTGGATCAGCCCATTGACGATATCGGCACCTTTCACACCCCATGGGTAGGTATAAGCGAGCCCTATATAGGAAAAACCACCGTCGGGGCGATTAGGGTCAGGCCGCAGTATTTCAAAGTCTTCGATGATTTGGTTCATCGCCTGCTCAGCGGTCTGCCCATCACTCATAGCATCTGGCCCAAATAGCTCCTGATTGGCATTGAAGTACTCGAGCCGATACTCGTAGGAGCTGATCCCCGCACCGACTCGCTGCAGCGCCTCTTCAGGCGTCAATTCGTAGAGGCCGGATGCATTGAGCTCATCCAATACATTCATCGCAACCGGGCGCAGGATGCTCTGGGTGCGATAGTACTTGGTAGCCAACAGCGCATAAGCAACTGCCAATAGGGTGACCACGGCAGCGACACCGATGATCAGCTTCTTGCGCTCCCACAGTGCGCGCATTAGCTCGCCGAGATCGATGTCATCGTTCTGCGGGCGGACGTTTGGGGCTTGCGACATGGGCTCAGTCATCCTGTTTCAAAGCGATTGGAAAATGAATGTCCACACCCCAGCTCACAGCGCCAGCGGGCCATGGGCAGTTCGGGGGTAATAGGGGCAACAGGCACTCAACAGGCATGGCGCATAACGTCCAGCTGTTTCATGGCGGAAATGGAGTCTTTTTTCTGGTTGCATGGCATGGCCCCGTAGCCAAGCTGGTCGATAACCAGGCGGGCAGAGGCTGCGCGAAGGGGGCGGCTAAGCTTGAAGAGCTTTAGCGAACGCAATGATTTCTTGATCGATTCAGGCATCGTTTTCCGGGATCCGGCAAAACCATTGCCGTCACTGCAGTCCTATTGAACCCACGTGCGTAGCGCGGGCTGTGATTTTCACCATCGGCCGACACCCGGTAGCGCAGATGCCATACACCTGCCGCCGAGCTGAAGTTTCTATTAGCGGTACCACTACCAGCGAACAGAATCTGTCGAGCGCGGCATTCTACCCAATTTTGTTTGTGGATTTCGTCATGGTTGTGATGAAAATCTCAGTGAAAAGCGCATTTTTCCAACGACTGCTCTTCACGGTTGGCGGCAACCTGCCTCTGAACAAGCCGATTGTCCACGCTCGTTCATATCCTCAGAGCTTGAGTTGCAGTTGATCGGCGGCTTGCATTCGGACGAACGGCTGGCGAGGTCAGCCTTTGGCTGCTTATAGCACGGCTCTTTCTCATGTGAATTTTATATCTACAATTTATTGCCGTTTTACGTATGAACCCTCGAATGCTCTGACCAATGCCTTTTGGCGCTCCCCCACCACCATGTCCGTCACAAGCTACCTCGCGCGGATCCTCAGCATGCGCCGAGGCGGGTCTTTAGGCGCGCCCTAAGCCGTCACTGGGGTAACACTCGCGCCAGGGTGGCGCTCGTGAGCAGGCATCGCGCGGAGCGCTGCGGCCAATGCTTGAGTTCGGTTTTTACCAGGCTTTCCGGGCAAAGCAATAACACATTGCCAAAACCGAACAGCTTGAAGGCTTCGATTCTGGCGGAGCCTTTCTGCCTGGCCTCGACCGACCATTCGCTCGAATCCAGTTCACCAAGCACATACGTGTCGGTGAGCATATAGGCCCGTACCTGATTATCACGCATGCCCATGGAGCTCGCCGCAGCATAGGTGATGATGCCTAGCGTGGCTGGCGACAGAACGAGGTACACCATTAGCGCAGCGACCAGGCTAGCCACGCATAACTGCCAGCGGCGGGCAAGATCACCACGCGCCTTGTAGAACACCCACACGGGCAGCAACGCAAGAATCATCGAAAGCACCGCAATCAGCATAAGTTGTCCCACGGCATCGGGGGTGTCTTCTCCTCGGTAAGCCATGAGCACCATTTGCGCGGGGAAAACACCTGCCACTACCGTGCCCAGCAAAGCCAGGAACAGGAAGAAGAGCAGAGCCCAGGGCGATGCCGCTTTGCCTTTTTTCGGCCTGAGCGCGGAGAGCACGACCGGAATGTGCAGGTTGGGATTAAGGAAGTAGAACAGCGTGGTCGCCAGGGCAGTGACCAGACAGACCGCCACCGCCACCCACTCAACCCCCCAATCGGATGCCCAAAGAATCAGACCACCGAAACAGGCATACCCGGCCGAGACGATGAACAGCAGCGAATTGATCGCTCGGCGCTGCAAGCGGTGATGAGTGTTGAGCATCGAGACCGCCAAGGCGAGTAACACGGCAGCGCTCGCCATGATAAGCATGAAGGCGACCGACATCAGCCCTACCCAGGCCAACCAAACGAGCAGCATCGATTGATTCGCCGCAGCGGCCTGAAAGAGATCAATACGGCCAATTGCATGGGTGTAACAGAACAGGCTCGCGAACCCCGCCAGTAATCCAAACAAACTGAGCAACCAGGCAATTGCGCCCCAGTGGGCTAGCACACGCTCCAGTTTCGACTTGGGTGAAGGATCGCTAGCTGGTGTGCCTTGCGCAGTTGCGGATATAGCGGTCATCGGGGCTCATGTTCCGTTTCGAGGTCAGAACACGCATTTTATTCGAAACGAGCGACAGAATAGGCTCGCCTCAAGGGGATCCCGGATGCCCCTCGGCTAACCGAGGCTATGGGTCTATCGGGTCAGTGATAACGACTGACAACCCCTCGCGGGCATATACAGCAAGCAGCGCTTGCCGCAACGCGGCTTTGGCCCCCTCCTCCCCATGCACCAACCGAATCTCCCCGGGCCACTGTTCCATCCCGGTCACGAACCCGACCAACCCCGCATGATCGGAATGCGCCGACTACCCGCCGATGCTGGAGGTCGATATCCACATATCCCTTCTTCGGCCCGAAGCGTTGTATGGCGTGGCCCGGCGTTCCCCTGGCCTGGTAGCCGACGAACAGCACGTCGTGTCGCGGGTCGCCGAGCATGGCCTTGAGGTAGTTGACGATACGGCCGCTGGAGCACATGCCGTTGCCAGCGATGACGATGGCGGGTCTGGCGCGGCTTGCCAAGGCTGAATCCAGGATGATGGGCAGGCGTGGCCAGTCGATTTCAGCAGGGTCATTTGGTGCAGTTTTGAAAGCTTCGCGGGCATGGCCCGCTCCCACAAAGGTTTCTGGTACGGCTGTAGTATGCAGTTTCTTGCTGTGGATGATGCCTTCCAGCTCGTAGAGCATCTCTTGCGTGCGGCCGACGCTGAAGGCAGGGATCAACCCAGGCTACGAAAACGGGTGCCAGGGCGATCAGCGGCATTGCGCCGCCGACGGCCCTGACTGGCGAGCGCCTTAAAGCTTGAAGGTGCTCACCAGGTTGTTGAACGAGATGGCAAGGCGCGACAGCTCCTGGCTGGAAGCGCTGGTCTGATGGGCACCTGCCGAGGTCTGGGTCGACAGGTCCTGGATGTTGACCAGATTGCGGTCCACTTCCCGGGCGACGTTGGCCTGTTCTTCGGATGCCGTGGCGATCAGCATGTTGCGGTCGTTGATCTCGGCGATGTTATGGGCGATTCGCTCGAGGGACTCACCGGTGGCCTTGGCCAGCTCTTGCGTGCTGTTGGCCAGGGTTCTGCTATTGCCCATCGCTTTCACTGCATCGTCGGCGCGTGACTGAACACTGGTAATCATCGACTCGATTTCACCGGTGGATGCCTGGGTGCGCGCAGCCAGCGCTCTCACTTCGTCGGCCACTACCGCAAAGCCCCGGCCCTGCTCTCCCGCTCGTGCAGCTTCGATGGCCGCGTTGAGAGCCAGCAGGTTAGTCTGTTCGGCGATACCGCGAATGACATCGAGCACCTTGGCGATATCGCGAACGCTACCGGCCAGCTCGTCGACGATGACGGTCGAATGGCCAATCTCGCTGTTAACGCTGGTGATCGCCTTGACGGCCTCGCGCGCCTGGTCGCGGCCGCTGGCGGCTTCCTGGCTGGTCAGCCTGGATGCTTCGGAGGTCGAGGTGGCGTTGCGGGCGACTTCCTCGACGGCTGCGCTCATCTCGGTTACAGCCGTGGCGGCAAGCTGGATTTCGTCGTTTTGGCGAACCAGCCCTCGGCTGCTCTCCTCGGTCACCACGTTGAGCTCTTCGGCAGCCGAAGCCAGCTGATCGGCTGCGCTGGCAATCTGCTGAATGGTGCCTTTGAGGCCACCTTGCATCGCACCGAGCGCTGTCAGCAACTGGCCGACCTCGTCGCGATGACCGCTGGCGATGGTGTGGGTCAGATCGCCGCCGGCAATGCGCTCGGCGTTGCGCACCGCCAAGGTGATAGGCGCGCTGATCACCCGGCTGATGAACATGCCCAGCAGGAAGGCAGCGAGAAACGCCAGGCCGATGCCGATATACAGGTTGAGCTTGGCGGCCGCCTCCCTCTGCCGAGCATCTTCGGCACCTTCGCCGATCTGGCGGTTGTTGGACTCCACCATGATGCCCATTTCATCGATGACTGTGCGGTAGGCCTGTGACACGTCACCGGCAATCAGCAGCCTGGCCGCATCGAAGTCGCCACTCTCGATCAGCGCCAACGCGCGCTCGACGAGTGCCTGATAGGCGGGCCAACTCTTGTCCATGCGGTCGCCAGCGGCTCGTTCGTCGTCAGCCAGAGGCGTGGCGCGGTACGTAGCGAAGGCACGTTCACTGGTCTGGCGGTTCTCCTTCATGGAGGTGAGGATGGCGCTTCGCTCAGATTGCGGAGCGCCAGCCGTGGCCGCATCCAGCAAGCGATACAGGTCGCGGTTCTGGGCAACGGCGTTGGAACGAGCCTCGGCGGTCTTGGCAACAGACACGAGGTTATTGGAAAAAACCAGCTGCAGGCTGGAGGACAGTGAGCCGATCCCCTGACTGCCTACCGCACCGACAACGAGAGTGATCGTGGCGCAGAGGGCGAATGCCAGGTACAGCTTGGTCGCGAGCTTGGCGTTGTAGAACCAGTTCATATGCAAACCTGTAGATAGGAGGGTGAGCTGCAATCGCAAGGTATGCGCTGGCATCGTTACCAGTATCGGCTAAGCCACAGGCGGCTGTAGGGCGGTATGGCGCTTTATTATTGGGTGAGTTAGATCTGAGGTGCCTTGGCTCGTTGCGAGCTCACGGCGTAGCCAATCCGAATAACGGTGGCATAGACGCGGGATGGTGCGCGAAAGACGTTGAAAGACCCAGGCTAGAGCGACACCGGGTACATCATCATTCCTCTTCTTCGTTCACTCGGTCGCGCAGTTCTTTACCGGGTTTGAAGTGCGGAACGAACTTGCCATCCAGACGAACGGATTGGCCGGTTTTCGGGTTGCGGCCTACACGCGGCGCCCGATAGTGAAGAGAAAAGCTGCCGAAGCCACGAATCTCGATGCGATCGCCGGTCGCCAGCGCCTGGGACATCTGTTCCAGCATGGTCTTGATGGCCAGCTCGACATCTTTGTTTGAAAGCTGTCCTTGGTGGGTGACGATTCTTTCGATCAGCTCCGACTTGGTCATACTTTTCCCTTCGTTTTCAAGCGGCTATGTCACTCGATGGAATGGTTGTAGCACGCTGATCAGCTTTTGAACAGTCTAAAAAACCACCAATTCGGAAAATGTGGTTCGGTTCTTGAATCGACTGCAGCAGATTCGGGCAGATGAACGTAAGTCGTTGTCTGGGCTGGAATGTTGCTTGGTCGCCAGGTTGGCTCGGGATAGTCGTCTGTGATGTTGCATGCCGAGCAGCGAAAGAGGTGATCAAAACAACGCGAGCGCCGTCCAAGAGAGCCAACGCAATTGATGGTAAGAGGCCGAGAGCGCCTTAGGAGAAAACCTTGCTGATCCCCGCCAATCTGCTAGAAGCAGACACCCTCACCCGCCTGATCGAAGACTTCGTGACCCGCGATGGTACCGACAACGGTGACGAGACACCGCTGGAAACCCGGGTGATCCGCGTACGTCGCGCACTGGACAAGGGCGAAGCGGTGATCGTGTTCGATCCGGAAAGCCAGCAATGCCAATTGGCGCTCAAGCGTGACGTGCCGAAGGAGTGGCTGGTAGAGGATGAGGAGTAGCGACGATTGGGTGATGGCTGCAATTGCCTTCGCGCCGGGGGCGACGCTCCTACGGCCGGACGAAATGCCGCATTGGCGTAGGAGCCGCGACCTCTCGGCGAATAGTGGTGGCGCTGCGGTGTTGTGAAATGGCCGCAATCGCCTTCGCGCCGGGGGCGACGCTCCTACGGTCGGAGGAAACGCCGCATTGGCGTAGGAGCCGCGACCTCGCGGCGAATAGTTGTAGCCCTTCGGTCTTGTGGAATGGCCGCAATCGCATTCGCGCCGGGGGCGACGCTTCTACGGTCGGAGGAAATGCCGCATTGGCGTAGGAGCTGCGACCTCGCGGCGAATGGTAATAGCGCTGCGGTCTTGCGGAATGGCCGCAATCGCCTTCGCGCCGGGGGCGACGCTCCTACGTCCGGACGAAATGCCGCATTGGCGTAGGAGCCGCGACCTCGCGGCGAATAGTTGTAGCGCCGCGGTCTTGCGGAATGGCCGCAATCGCCTTCGCGCCGGGGCGACGTCCGAGGAGCTAGCCGCGCAGGCCACCTTCTCGTTCCCAGGCGCAGCGCACGCGCAAGCCACCGTCGTGCGGGCTGTGCCGGCCGGTGTCCGACTCCCAGCGGAAGGTGTGGGTGCCGTTCAGCTCGGTTTCCAGATGCACCACGGCACTGGCCCAATACAGGCGTTTGAGCAGCGCCTCGAACTCGGCGACCCAGAGCTTCCATTCGTATTCGATGGTCTGGTAGCTCGCGCCGAAATGGATGACCTGGGTCTGGTACAAACCGCTGCCAGGCCGCTGGCAGCAGGAAAACATCTCGCGCCCGAGAAACGGCCAGGCATCACCGACAGGCAAGGCCTCCAGCACCTGCTGGTTGAGCAGACGCCGCAAGCGGCTCTCCGATGGGCTGTCCGACGGCCAGTCACGAATGCTGCCATAGACGATGGATTCCGATTCCACGGGTCACTCCGCAAAAAAACTGGCTGCCTTCTATCACAGGGAGCGATTCAGGGAAACTCCGCGGGTGAGCCCTGTGACGGGTTTGGTCATTGCGCACCTCCCCACCCTGCTACGGCCGGCGTGGCCCCTTGCGCATCGCCCAGGCCACCAGCACCATCACCGCAGCCATGCCGGTCAGCACCATGAACGGCACCTGGTAGGTACCGGCCATGTCCCGCGCCAGGCCGCTGAGCACCGGCGTGAGGCAGGCCACGCTGTAGCCCAGGCCGAGCATCATCGCCGTCCAGCGGCTGACCGCCATGGGCGAGCCCGCTTCGTAGATGGGCAGCAGCAGCGACAGGGCGAAAGATCCGCTCATGCCGAAGCCCAGGGTCAGCGCCCAGAACTCGGGGACGAAGGTAGGCAGGAAGGTGATCATGCTCAGACTGGTCAGCGTCATGGAACCGCAAGCGACCATCAGCAGATAAGGGTTGCTGACACGCTGCACCAACCAGGGCAGCAGAAAGGAACTTGGCAGGCCCATCAGCATGGCCAGGCTGAACAGCGTATTGCTGTGCATTGCCGACAGCCCGGCTTCCTGATAGCGCGCCACTGTCCAGGTGGCAATCGCGTAGAACAGCCCGGCCTGCAGCGAAAAGTAGCCGGCGATCAACCAGGCCCGCGCCTCGCGCCAGGGCAAGCCGGCGGATGCTTCTTCATGGCTCAGCGGCTCGGCCCGGTGCTTGGGCAGACGCCACCAGATGGCGACGGCTAAGGCGGCGGGCAATGCCCAGATGGCCAGGCCGTAACTCCAGTCATCGGCGAACAGATGGGTAACCGGCATGGTCAGCACCACGCCAACCGCCCCGCCGATAGCCATGCTCAAGGAGTACCAGGCCAGCACCTGCCCCATGCGCCCGACGAAATGACGCTTGATGAAGCCCGACAGCAGCGGCCCGGCAATGGCAATGGAGGCTCCCATCAGCACTGCGCTGCCGATCAGCATCACACTGGAATGGCCAATCAGGCGCAGCATCAACGCCAGGGTAATGGTGCCCAGGCACAGGGTGATGGTGCGCTCCAGACCGAACCTGACCGCCAGGCGCGGAGCCAGCGGCGCCAACAGCCCCATGCACAGCACCGGCAGCGCGGTAGTAAGGCTGATGAAGCCACGGCTCAGGGAAAGCTCCTGAGCGATGCGTTCGATAAGCGGCGCCAGCGAGGTAATGCCGGGGCGCAGGTTCACCGCTGCGGCCACGAGGGCCAACAGCAACAAAGCGCGAGAAACGGGTTTCACAGGATATCCTGATCAGGTGGCCAGGTTTAGCCGAGGCGGCAACCCTACCGGCAGACCTGGATTAGAGCAAGCCTGGCAGCGGCCTTGTCTCTAAAAGCGCTGCAGTCATGAGTCGGGAGGACCACATTTCCCACAGTCGGGCTCACCCAATAATGTAGGAGCCAGCTCGCTGGCGATTGCTGGCCATGGCGCACGATTGCATGACGGCTACGATCGCATCGCCCGCAAGCGGGCTCCTACATGGCGGTGCCGCGGGCGACAGGGGCTGGTCCTTGCTGGCGATTGGCGGCCATGGCGCACGAGTGCATGACGACTACGACCGCTTCGCCCGCAAGCGGGCTCCTACATGGCGGTGCCGTGGACGGCAGGGGCTGGTCCTTGCTGGCGCTTGGCGGCCATGGCGCACGATTGCATGACGGCTACGCTCGCATCGCCCGCAAGCGGGCTCCTACATGGCGGTGCCGTGGACGACAGGGGCTGATCCTTGCTGGCGGTTGGCAGCCATGGCGCACGATTGCATGGCGGCTACGATCGCATCGCCCGCAAGCGGGCTCCTACATGGAGGTGCCGCGGGCGGCAGGGGCTGGTCCTTTGTAGGAGCCAGCTTGCTGGCGATTGCTGGCCATTGCATGGCGGCTAAGACCGCATCGCCTGCAAGCGGGCTCCTGCAGGGTTGCGGCGGTACGGTTGCGTAGGGCTTCAGGATTCTCTGTGACCAGTTGCCTTGGCGCGCATCTTTTCGCACATGAGCGTCATTTCGTCATAGAGCAGTTGCGGGTTCTTCTGCTTCAGCGCCCAGGCCTGGCGGCCCTGCTCGTGGGGCAGGATCATGAACTGCCCGTCGGCCACCGCCTGGAAGATGTAATCGGCGATGAACTCGGCATTGATCGGCGAGCTCTCCAGCAGCTTGCCGACCTGAGCCTTCATGGCAGGCGTAGGGCCGCGGAAGGAATCGAGCAGGTTGGTCTGGAAGAACGACGGACACACCACGTGCACGCCAACCTGCAGCGGTTTGAGCTCGACCAGCAGGCTCTCCGACAACGCCACCACGCCAGCTTTGGCGACGTTGTAGTTGCTCATGCCCGGCCCCTGCATCAGTGCCGCCATCGAAGCGATGTTGACGATGCGCCCCTGGCTGCGTTCTAGCAGCGGCAGAAAGGCTTTGCAGCCTTTCACCACGCCCATCAGGTTGATCGCCAGTTGCCAATCCCAGTCTTCGAGGGACAGCTCGGCGAAGAAGCCGCCCGAGGCGACACCGGCGTTGTTGACGATGATATCGATGCCACCCAGCTTCTCTTCGCACGCCTGAGCGAACGCGGTGAGCTGGCTGTAATCGCGCACGTCACAGCGCAGGGTGAAACCTTCCCCGCCGGCGTCACGCACCAGCTTCAGGGTCTCGGCCAGCCCCGCATCGTTGACGTCCGACAGCGCCAGGCGCCAGCCCTCACGGGCCCAACGCAGCGCGATCTCACGCCCCAAACCGGACCCGGCACCCGTGATCATCATGCGATTGTGCATACGCAACCTGCCCTGCTGGCCAATGAAAGACAGCCCGAGTGTAGCGAAGGCAAACCCAGGCCCCAGCCATCATCAGCCTGTTGAATGGGCAGACCGCGGGCCGGGTATGGCGGGGAGATCGTGTGTCGGTCATGTCGTTGGTATCGCTTCGCTCGACCCAGGCCGCCATTCCGACGGTTGCTCGCACGTAGCCGGGGTCGAGCGCCGCGACACCCGGGAGTGTTTTTCACGTCACTGAAACAGCCGCGTACTCAGCTCATGGCTGGCTTCCAGCAGGATCGGCAGGAAACGATTCTCCAGCTCCTGTCGCGAAACGCGGCCAACGTGGGTACCGACATTCAGCGCTGCCAGCACCTGGCCGGCAGAATCCTTGAGCGGTACAGCGATGGAACGCAGGCTGACTTCCAGCTCCTGGTCGATGATCACCCACCCCTGCCGGCGAATCTCCTCGATATTGGCGCGCAGGTCTTCCGCCGTGTGCAGGGTGCGGCTGGTCTTTACCTGCAGATCGGCATGGCTCAGGTAATCGTCCAGCGCCGCATCTCCCAAGGCTGCAAGCAGGATGCGGCCCATGGACGTGCAATACGCCGGCAGCCGGCTACCCACGCTGAGGTCAACGGAGATGAGCCGCTGCGGCGTGGCCGAACGGGCGATGTAGAGAATCTCGTCGCCCTCCAGCGTGGCCATGGAGCAGGCTTCGTGCAGTTGCTCGCTGAGCCGGTCGAGGATCGGCTGGGCAGTGACCGCCATGGGCGTCGAGGACAGATAGGCGTGGCCCAGCGTCAGCACCTTGGGCAGTAGCGAATAGACCCGCCCGTCGGTGGTCACGTAGCCCAGCTTCATCAGGGTGTGCAGGCAGCGGCGCACGGCGGCACGGGGAATCTCGGTACGGTGGCTGATCTGCGCGATGGTCAGGTGGCGCTTGCGCTCCTGAAAGGCATGGATGACCGCCAGCCCGCGCGCGAGCGAAGTCATGAAATTCGGATCGCCCGTGAACGCTTCGATACGCTTAGCCGGCGATGCAATGATCGGTGGCGCCATCGGGCTTGGCAGGGAACGGGATTCGGTCATGGCTATCAACTCATCCTGACGATATGCGCGATTATCGAACTGCGGTGCGATAATCGCAAGGCAATCGGCAGCGATCCTGAGCTTGCCCCTGTATTCGAGGCTCAAAACTGGCACTCGGTGACAGCGAGACTGTCACTGGCAGAGCAAGTCATGCCTCTAGGAAAAAGGAGTGAGACGAGTGACCTCCAGGGCCAAGATCATCGAGCGGGTGATGCACCCCATCGCCCGCCGCTGCCTGACGGTGGCACGGGTAGCGGATGTCACCCCACGCATGCGCCGCGTGACCTTCACTGGCGAGGCGCTCGAGGGTTTCGTTTCCGCCGCTGCGGATGACCACATCAAGCTACTGTTCGCACACAACGAAGACGAACAACGCCGCCTCGATGATTTTCTGGCGGGCCGCGATGGCGAACGACCGTTAACGCGGGACTACACGCCGCGCCGCCACGACCCGCAGGCTGGTGAACTGGACGTGGACTTCGTCCTGCACGGCGACGGGCCTGCTTCCACCTGGGCGAGTCAGGTGCAGCCAGGGCAGCAGTTGTATATCGCCGGGCCACGGAGCTCTCTGGTGGTGCCGGATATCTTCGATGCCTACCTGCTGATCGGCGACGAAACCGCCCTGCCCGCCATTGGTCGATGGCTGGAGGCGCTCACACCAGGGCGCAAGGCGACGGTGCTGGTGGAGATCGAGAACGAGGCGGAAAAACAACGATTGCCCAGCGCGGCCGAGGTGCAACTGCACTGGCTGATTCGCGGCGAACGCAGCCTGCTCGACGCCACGCGCGCGCTGCGCAAGCCTGAAGGCGAGCTGTACGCCTGGGTCGCCTGCGAGGCCAATCAGTCTCGCAAGGTTCGTCGCCTGCTGATCGAAGAGCAGGAGATCGATGAGAAACGCATCAAGGCGGCAGGGTACTGGCGGCGGGATGACGCCTGATACGAAACGCCAGTGTTGGTGGGCTGAAGCCCACCCTACGCCGCTGGACACCTATCTATTGCATCGCCCGAAAGCGGGCTCCTACGGGCCGTAGGGTGGGTCGCGCTTCATCGACCCACCAAGCCACTCACCATCGCAGTGGCTGGATACCTACAATCGCATCGCCCGCAAGCGGGCTTCTACGGGCCGTAGCGTGGGTCACGCTTCATCGACCCACCAAGCCATTCGCCATCGCAGTGGCTGGATACCTACAATCGCATCGCCCGCAAGCGGGCTTCTACGGGCCGTAGGGTGGGTCACGCTTCATCGACCCACCAAGCCATTCAACGCGGTAGCGGCTGATGTTCACGCGGCGTCGGATACCGCGTCGAAGGCGACGCTTACTGGGCGTGATGCCGGTAGAGGGCTGGGGGTACGCCGCTGCTGTCCACGGTTTGCCATGGGCCCTGCAAGGTGCCAGCCCAGCTCCAGCCATCGCTCCAGCGATAGAAGGTGCGCTCGCGGTAGTAGGTGTCCCGCTCGGAGTCGACGACATAGACCCCCAAACCGCCATCCCAATGGCTGGAGACGCCCGGCGGCGGTGCGAAGCGCGGGTGGGATTTGCTGGCTGGCGGTGAGCCAGCAGGTGCCGAGGGGCCATCGGTACCGGGTGCGGGGCTGTGCAAGGTACAGCCGGCGAGGCTCAACAGGGTGGCCGCAAGGGCAGCCGACATCAGTTTATTCATGGTTGTTTGCCGTCAGCGCTATCGATGATCAGGCGCTGCACGGTCTGGGTGGTGCTGGACAACGGTTGCCCCTGGCCGACCCACTCGCCGCTCTTCGCATCGCCGGCGCGCGAAATGCGCGCTACCAGTTGAACCTGGTCGAACGCGGAAAGTTTCAGTTGCGGCATCATCGCATCGCTGTCCGAGAGGCTGACCTGCGCTGGCAGATCGGCCACGCTCAGGCGCTTGACCGCCAACGGCATGGGCGGCCCGGATGCAGCACGGGCGAAGACGAACACCGTGTCGCCCGGCTGCACCTTGTCACGCAGCGCATCCGCCAGTTCGACACGCACCTGCAGGCTGCCGATTTCCGGCGTCTGCGCGGTGGCGGCAGCGCCGGCTTGCGGGTCGATTTCCTGACGGGCACGAGCGATGCCGCCAGCGATTGCCTGACGGGACGGATCGCCCTCGGGCAAGATCGCGACGAGGCGTTCCCAATAGCTGATGGCGTCCTGAAAGCGCTGCTCCTCGTAAGCGGCGATGCCCAGCAAGCCCAGGCTGGTGACTTCTTCCGGGTCGGCCCTCAAGGCTTCGCCGGTCAGCGCATCCAGTTGCGCGGTCCACTGTTTATTACCGGCAAAGTACAGGGCCTGAGCCCACTGCCCAAGCAGCTCGGGCTCGCGACCAGCGACCTTTACCGCCTGCTCGAACGCGCGCGCTGCATCCGCCGGGCGCTCCTGCGCCATGTAGCTGCGACCCAGGAAGTACCAGCCCTCGGGGGACTCCGGGTTGCCTTGCACGGCCTGCTCCAGGCGCGCGGTCATTTCCTCGATGCTGCGCGGCTCGCCAGTGAAGGTCCGCGCCCGCTCGACCTCGCCGATAGCGCCCCACTGCGCATAGAGCAGCACGCCAAGCAGCGGAACCAGCACGGCGGCGATCAGCGGCACGGTGCGCCCCAGGCGCCCGGCCTTCGTCTCACCGCTGCCTTCGGTATCGGCAATCAGCTCACGCGCGGCCTCGTCACGGGCCGTTTGCAATCGGGCGTCATCCAGCGTTCCGGCCTGGTGCTGCTGCTCCAGCTCGCGCAGGCGCTCCTGGTACAGGGTGACGTTCAGGGCGGTGCGATCCTCCTCGGTTTGAACCTTGCGACCGCGCAGCAGCGGGATCAGCAGAAAACTCACGGCGAGCAGACACAGCAGCCCGGCGGACAACCAGAATTCGATCATGGCTCTTTCTTATCCAGAGGCGCCTGCTCGAGCAGTTGCGCCAAACGTTGCTGTTCATCGCTCGACAGACCGGTGGAGACCTCCCCGCCAGCCTTGCGACGGCGCAGGACGATCACCCCGAGCAGCACGAAGCCACCGACCAGAAGCGCTGCCGGGCCATACCAGAGCAACAGCGTGCGGCGGGTGACCGGCGGCTTGTAGAGCACGAAATCGCCATAACGGGCGACCAGGTAATCGATGATCTGCGCATTGCTGTCACCCGCCTCCAGCTTGCGGTAGATCTCGGCACGCAGGTCCATGGCGATCGGCGCGTCGGAATCGGCAATGTTCTGGTTCTGGCATTTCGGGCAGCGCAGTTCTTCGGTGAGTTGGCGGTAGCGGGCCCGTTCTGCCTCACTGGCGAACTCGTAGGTATCGATGGCCGCGTGGGCGACACCGACCAGCACCAGCAACAGGCTCAGCCCGATCAACAGGCGCTTCATCGCCCGGCCTCGTCGACCATCTGCTGGTACAGCGGCGCGAGCTTCTCACGCCAGATCGCCTCGTCGATCACGCCGACGAACTTGTGACGGATGATGCCCTTGGCGTCGACGAAGAAGGTCTCCGGCGCGCCGTACACGCCCAGATCGAGGCCCAGCGTGCCCTTCGGATCGCTGATGTTGAGCTGATAAGGATCGTGGAAATCGCTCAGCCATTTCTGCGCGGCAGCGTTGTCGTCCTTGTAGTTGACGCCATGGATGGTCACGCCCAGGGCGGCCAGTTTGTTGAGCACCGGGTGCTCGACCTTGCAGGCGACGCACCAGGTGGCCCAGACGTTGACCAGCGAAGGCTTGCCCAGCAGGTTTTCCTGGGTGATCAGTTGGTGGCCCTGCACTGCTGGCAGGGAGAACGCAGGAAAGGGCTTGTCGATCAGCGCCGACGGCAGCTCGGCAGGGTCGAGAAACAGGCCGCGGTACAGAAACACCGCCACGCCGAGAAAGATCACCAGCGGTAGCAACAGAATCAGCCGTCTCATGCTCGTGCCTCCTGCAGGCCCAGGGCGTCACGGACGCGCGTCTTGACCTTCATCCGGTAGCGTTTGTCGGCGGCGGCGAGAAAGCCGCCAAAGCCCATCATCAGGGCACCCAGCCAGATCCAGCGCACGAAGGGCTTGATGTGCACGCGCACGGCCCAGGCGCCCTGCTCCAGCGGCTCGCCGAGCGCGACGAAGAGATCGCGGGTCAGGCCGGCGTCGATGCCGGCTTCGGTCATCACCGATTGCTGCACGGTGTACAGGCGTTTTTCCGGGTGCAGCAAGGCGATCTGCCGCTCCCCTTCGAAGACCGGTACCGTACCGCGGTCGGAGATGAAGTTCGGCCCCTCGTGATGCGCCGCACCTTCGAACACGAACCGGTAGCCGCCCAGCTCCACGGCATCGCCCGGCGCCATACGCATGTCACGCTCGAAGCTGCCAAGGCTGGTGAGGATCACCCCCAGCGCGCACACCGCCAGGCCCAGGTGCGCCAGCTGCATGCCCCAGTAGCTGCGACCCAGGCTGGCCATGCCCTTGAACAGGCCCTTGTGACGGGTCTTGTCGTGAATGTCGCGCAGCCCGGCCAGCACCACCCAGGCGGCCAGCAGGCAGACCCCGAGCACCGCCCAGTTAAAATCACCCCACAGCCAGCTGGCCAGCAGCGCCACTACCACACTGGCGACCAGCACCGGCGCGAGCATGCCGAGCAGCCAACGCAGCGGCGTGTCCTTCCAGCGCACCAAGACGCCAACCGCGAGTACCGCCATCAGCAAGCCCATCAAGGGCACGAACAGCGCGTTGAAGTAAGGCGGGCCGACCGACAGTTTGGCGCCGCTCAAGGCATCCAGCACCAGCGGATAGAGGGTGCCGAGCAGGATCATAGAAGCCGCCACCACCAGAATCAGGTTGTTGGCCAGCAACAGGGTTTCCCGCGACCACAGGCTGAAGCCGACCTGGCTGCGCACCACGGGGGCGCGCAGGGCGAACAGGGTCAGCGAGCCGCCGACCACCAGCAGCAGAAACGCGAGAATGAACACGCCCCGCTCCGGGTCGCTGGCGAACGCGTGCACCGAGGTCAGCACACCGGAGCGAACCAGGAAGGTACCCAGCAGGCTCAGGGAGAACGCGGCAATGGCGAGCAACACCGTCCAGCTCTTGAATACCCCGCGCTTCTCGGTCACGGCGAGGGAGTGGATCAGCGCGGTGCCGACCAGCCAGGGCATGAACGAGGCGTTCTCCACCGGATCCCAGAACCACCAGCCGCCCCAGCCCAGTTCGTAGTAGGCCCACCAGGAGCCCAGGGCGATGCCGATGCCCAGAAAGGCCCAGGCGACGATGGTCCAGGGCCGTGACCAGCGCGCCCAGGCGGCGTCCAGCTTGCCGCCAAGCAGTGCGGCAATGGCGAAGGCGAAGGCCACGGAGAAACCCACATAGCCCATGTAGAGCATCGGCGGGTGAATGATCAGGCCGAAATCCTGCAGCAGCGGATTGAGATCGCGACCATCGGCGGGCACGTTCGGCAGCAGGCGGGTGAACGGGTTGGACGTGATGATCAGAAACAGCAGGAAACCGACGCTGATGATGCCCATCACACCCAGCACCCGGGCGAGCATCTCTTCCGGCAGTTGTCGGGAAAAGATCGCCACGGCGAAGGTCCAGCCACCGAGGATCAGCGCCCAGAGCAGCAGTGAACCCTCGTGGGCGCCCCATACCGCGCTGAACTTGTAATACCAGGGCAGCGCGGTATTGGAGTTCTGCGCCACGTAGGCCACCGAGAAATCGTCGACCATGAAGGAATAGGTCAGACAGGCGAAGGCGAACGTCAGAAAGGCGAACTGCCCCCAGGCGGCCGGCTGCGCCAGGCTCATCCATTGCCGGTCGCCGCGCCAGGCGCCGATCAGCGGCAGCGTGGACTGCACCAGGGCCAGGCACAGCGCCAGGATCATTGCCAGATGGCCAAGTTCGGGAATCATCGCGCGGCCTCCCCGGCCTTCTCGTAGTGCTTGTTCATGCCACTCTGCTCCAGGGCCTGCTTGACCTCCGGCGGCATGTAATTCTCGTCGTGCTTGGCCAGCACTTCGTCGGCGAGCAGCATGCCGCTGTCGTCGACCTTGCCCATGGCGACGATACCCTGCCCCTCGCGAAACAGGTCCGGCAAAATGCCGTGAAAGCGGATGGTCACCCGCGCCACGCCATCGGTAACCACGAAGTCGGTCTGCAGAGAGTCGCTGGAACGTTTCACCGAGCCCTTCTCAACCAGGCCGCCAGCACGAATGCGGGTGTCGTGTGGCACGTCACCATTGGCGATCTGCGTCGGCGTATAGAACAGGTTGATGTTCTGCTGCAGCGCGCTCAAAGCCAGCGCCACGGCGATACCAACCCCGGCGACGATGGCCAGAACGATGAACAGGCGTTTCTTGCGAACAGCGTTCAACGTGATTCCTCCCGACGCATACGACGCGCCTCGTCCTGCAGGTGGCGACGCCGCGCACGCAGCGGCAGCACCACGTTGAGCACCAGCACGGCCAGGCAGATACCGTAGGCCGACCATACATAGGCACCGTGGTTGCCCATGGCGAGGAAGTCGGCGAATGACGCGAAGCTCATCGTTTACCCTCCACCAGCGCGCGAATCTCGGCCTTCACCCAGTTGCTGCGCGCTTCCCGGCGCAACACTTCGAGGCGCATGCGCATCAGCAGCACGGCGGCGAAGAAGCAGTAGAAGCCCAGCACCATGATCAGCAGTGGCAGCCACATCTGCATGGGCATCGCCGGCTTGTCGATGACGCTGAAGGTGGCCGGCTGATGCAGGGTGTTCCACCACTCCACCGAGTACTTGATGATCGGAATGTTGATCACCCCGACCACCGCCAGCACGGCACAGGCCTTGGCGGCGCTGTCGCGGTTGCTGATCGCCTGGCCGAGGGCGATCACGCCGAAATACAGGAACAGCAGGATCAACATCGAGGTCAGGCGCGCATCCCAGATCCAGTAGGTCCCCCAGGTCGGCTTGCCCCACACCGCGCCGGTGATCAGCGCGATGGCGGTCATCCAGGCGCCGACGGGGGCAGCCTGCTGCAGGGCGACATCGGCCAGTTTCATCTTCCAGACCAGACCGACCACGCCGGCCACGGCCAGCATCACGTAGATCGACTGGGCCAGGAACGCCGCGGGCACGTGGATGTAGATGATCCGGAAACTGTTGCCCTGCTGGTAATCGGGCGGCGCGAAGGCCAGGCCCCAGACCGTACCCACGACCAGCAGCACGGCAGCGGCGATCGCCAGCCCGGGCAGCCAGCGGCCACTGATCTCGTAGAACCATTTGGGCGAGCCCAGCTTGTGAAACCATGTCCAATTCATCAGGTCACTCATCATTCTCCGAGGTAGGGGCCATCGCTGGCCATCCTCGGTAGCACGGTTGAATCATTCGCCGACACTGATGGTCAGGCCAGCGGCAATGGCGAAAGGCGTCAGGGTTACTGCCAATGCGGTGAGGCTGGCCAGCCATAACAGATGACCCGCCACCGGCAGCCCCTGCAGGCTCGCCTGCAAGGCCCCGCTGCCAAGAATCAGCACCGGGATGTACAAGGGTAAAATCAGCAGTGCCAGCAGCAGCCCACCGCGTTTCAGGCCCACGGTAAGGGCGGCGCCGACCGCGCCGAGCAGGCTGAGGATGGGCGTGCCGAGCAGCAACGACGCGAGCAGCACCGGCAGGCAGCGCACCGGCAGCCCGAGCATGAGGGCCAGCAAGGGTGACAGCAGCACCAGGGCCAGGCCGGAAAACAGCCAGTGCGCGCAGACCTTGGCCAGCACCAGCAACGGCAACGGGTGCGAGGAAAGCACCCACTGTTCGAGGGAGCCGTCCTCGAAGTCGCTGCGAAACAGGCCGTCGAGGGAGAGCAGCACCGCCAGCAAGGCCGCTACCCACATCAGGCCGGGTGAAAGGCTTTGCAGCAGTTGCGTTTGCGGGCCGACGGCCAACGGAAACAGGGCGATGACGATAGCGAAAAACACCAGTGGGTTGGCCAGCTCTGCAGGGCGCCGACAAAGCAGTCGCGCCTCGCGCACGGCCAGCAGCATAAATACGCTACTCATGCGGCATGCTGTCCCAGATCAAGATCGCGGTAACTCGCTGGCATGCGGCTCAACGTATGGTGGGTGGTCAGAATCACCAGGCCACCCTGCTGGCAATGCGCGGCCAGATGGTCCTCCAGTTGGCTGACGGCGTGCTTGTCCAGAGCGGTGAACGGCTCGTCGAGAATCCACAACGGCGGGCCATCGAGATAAAGCCGCGCCAGTGCCACACGGCGTTGCTGGCCGGCCGAGAGGGTGTGACAGGGCACATCTTCGAAGCCGCGCAGCCCCACCGACTCCAGCGCCTGCCAGATCTGCTCGCGGCTCGCAGGGCGATGCAGGGCGCACAGCCAGGCGAGATTTTCCTCGGCACTGAGCAAACCCTTGATGCCAGCGGCATGGCCGATCCACAGCAGATCACTGGCCAGATCGCCGCTGCGGCTGGTCAGGGGCTGGCCCTTCAGGCGAATTTGCCCTGAAGTGGGTTGTCTCAATCCGGCGAGCACGCGCAGCAGGCTGGTCTTGCCGCTGCCGTTGGGGCCCGATACCTGTAGCATCTGCCCGGCGTCCAGCTGAATATCGAGGTTCTCGAACAGCAGGCGCCAATCCCGTTCGCAGGAAAGTGCCATGGCTTCGAGAAAGGGACTGCTCACAGCGCGGACACCTGGTTCAAGTCAAGACGAATGTGGCCGCTATAATGATGCGGACATTGAAGTGGCCGGAATTATACATGCCCAATAGGCCCACTCGCAGTGCGCTTTTGGCTACAGAGTATGAGACTTAATGACCGAGATCAGTGGATCGCGTCCTATCGCCGCAGCGGCTCCCGCCAACAGGCCGCCAGTCAACGCTGCCGACCTGGCGGTAAAGCTTCTGCAGCCCCTCGACGGCCTGATGAGCAGCGGCGAGAGTGCCAAGGCAGAAGTGGTGGGCCTCAAGGAAGTGTCGCAGAACTTCCAGCTGATGCTGCGCGTCACCCTGGAAAACGGTCGCCAGGCTACGCTGCAGGCCAGCAGCCCGCAACCCATCGCCCAGGGCACGGCGCTGGCGGTGACGGCGCTTTCCGATACGCGCCTGGCGCTGGCAGTACTCGCCGGCGGTAAACCGCTGACCAGTATCGACCTCGAACAATTGCCCGTCGGTACCCTGCTGCAGGGCAAGGTCATCGCCCGCGAAGCCCTTCCCGCTCAAGCTGCACAAACCGTCTACAAGGTGCTGGTGAACCTGCTCAACACACCACTGGCCGGCAGCAAGCTGAGCCTGGAAACCCATCTCGACCTGCCCCTCGGCAGCCTGCTCAGCGCGCGCGTGCAGGGCGATCAGTCCCTGGCGTTCCTGCCATTGAGCGGCAGGCTCGATCAACTGGCGCTGCTCCAACAGCTCGGTAACCAGCAGAGCCGCCAAGGCTCGCTGGAAGGCTTGCTGGCAGCCTTGAAAGGCATGGGCGGCCAGGATGGCATGCCCGATGGCCTGCGCGGCAGCATCGACAAGCTGCTGGGTGGGCTGCCAAGTGGCGAGCAGATGAGCAGCGGCAAGGGCCTGATGCAGGCGCTGGAAAACAGCGGCCTGTTTCTCGAAAGCAAACTGCTGACCGGCCAGCCTGGCGCACTGGGCGCCGACATGAAGGCCAACCTGCTGCGCCTGGTCAGCCAGCTGCTGCCGTTGCTACCCGGTTCCGCGCCTCTGGCTGCCGCCACCGCGTCGACCAATGCCATGACCCAGGCACTGCCCGCCTTCGCCCGCAACATTCTCGGCAACATCGGCCAGAGCAGCGGTCGTCAGCAGGCCATGAGCTTCCCCCTGCCCAGCCGCCTGATGCAGGCGATGGAAGGCGAAGGCGACCTGGAAGCGTTGCTCAAGCTTGCCGCCGCCGCCATTTCTCGCCTGCAGACCCATCAACTGTCCAGCCTGGCGCAGAGCCAGACCGGGCCCGACGGTGCACTGGTGACGACCTGGCAGATCGAGGTGCCCATGCGCAACCAGCATGAACTGGTGCCCCTGCAGGTGAAGATCCAGCATGAAGAACCCGCGCCCTCCGCCAAGCAGGATCCCAAGGAAGCGCTTTGGCGTATCGACCTGGCGTTCGATCTGGACCCGTTGGGGCCACTGCAGGTCCAGGCGCAACTGGCCCATGGCAGCCTGTCCAGCCAACTCTGGGCCGAGCGTGCCAGCACTGCGGGGTTGATCGACCGCGAACTGGGCAACCTGCGTGAGCGCCTGGTGGCAGCTGGCCTTACCGTCGGCGACCTGGCCTGTAGCCAGGGCACGCCGCCGCAAGGCCCGAAAACCTCACTGGAACAGCGTTGGGTCGATGAAACCGCATGAGCAATAAAGCCCCCCGTCAGGCCATCGCCCTCACCTACGACGGCCAGAACGCTCCCAACCTCAGCGCCAAGGGCGACGACGAACTCGCCGAAGCGATACTCGCCATCGCCCGCGCCCACGATGTACCGATCTACGAGAATGCCGAGCTGGTGCGCTTGCTGGCCCGGCTGGAACTGGGCGAGGCGATCCCCGAGCAGCTGTATCGCTGCATCGCCGAAATCATCGCGTTCGCCTGGTACCTGAAAGGCAAGTTCCCGGCCGGCTTCGATCCGCGCGGCAAGCCGAAAGACGGCCCGCTGCTGCTCGGCGGACCGGAGCGCACGAGTAGCAAACGCTAAGCCGGCACCCCGAACGTCGCTTCGCTCGACGCAGGCGGCGATTCGTGCTGTACGTAGGAGCCAGCTTGCTGGCGATCCCTGGTCCTGATGCGATGTTGCGGTATGGCCGCTATCGTATCGCCCGCAAGCGGGCTCGCGCAGCTGTACGTAGGAGCCAGCTTGCTGGCGATCCCTGGTCTTGATGCGATGTTGCGGTATGGCCGCTATCGTATCGCCCGCAAGCGGGCTCCTACGGAGGCAGGTAGCGCCGCTGTACGTAGGAGCCAGCTTGCTGGCGATTGCTGGACTTGATGCGATGTTGCGGTAAGGCCGCTATCGCCTCGCCCGCAAGCGGGCTCCTACAGGACTGTCGTAGCGCCGCTGTACGTAGGAGCCAGCTTGCTGGCGATCCTTGGTCCTGATGCGATGTTGCGGTATGGCCGCTATCGTATCGCCCGCAAGCGGGCTCGCGCCGCTGCGTAGGAGCCAGCTTGCTGGCGATCCCTGGTCCTGATGCGATGTTGCGGTGTGGCCGCTGTCGTATCGCCCGCAAGCGGGCCCTACGGGAATGTCGTAGCGCCGCTGTACGTAGGAGCCAGCTTGCTGGCGATTGCTGGGCTTGATGCGATGTTGCGGTATGGCCGCTATCGCCTCGCCCGCAAGC
>NZ_JBQWIF010000042.1:0-47213 GCF_052958135.1 Pseudomonas sp. SZ40
GTCGACCACGGCGCGAAAACGATTGCGGCCACTCCGCAACACTCCAGCGCTACCACCATTCGCCGCGGGGTCGCGGCTCCTACGCTAATGCAGCATTTTCGCCGACCGTAGGAGCGTCGCCCCCGGCGCGAAAACGATTGCGGCCACTCCGCAAGACCGCAGCGCTACCACCATTCGCCGCGAGGTCGCGGCTTGTACAGATGTGGGAGATTCGCTCAGACCGACGGGTCCCAGCGCTGTGACCAGTCGGTATCCTGGGCGGCGATCTCGCGCAGCAGGGTGAAGCTCTGCTGCAAAGCCGCCGAGTCGCGCTCGCGGGCGTAGACCAGATAGGTCGGGTAGCTGAACTCCGGCGCCTTGCTAACCCGCTCGAGCACCTTGCTGTCCAGATAGCTCTGCACCACCCGGGTACGGAAGTAGCCGGACCCACCGTGCTCCAGAATGTACTGCAACGCCAACGGGCCGAGATTGAAGGTCACCGGCGCACGTGCCTTGTCCGGCAAGGCACGGTCGTGCTGCGCGCGGAAGCTGTCGCCCCAGTCGATGTAGACGTAGGGCTCGGGGTTCGCCGCCTTCACCAGGATCAGCTTCTCCTCGAGCACCTGCTCGACCTGCATACCGGCCCAGTACGTGGGCTGGTAGACCAATGCCGCATCCAGCACGCCCAGCTCTACCTGCCGTAACAGACTCGCTCCTTCGGCGATCTGCGCACGCACCGCATAACCATCGATGTTCTCGCGAATCGCGCTCACCCAGCGCAGCATCAGCGGGTTGCACAGGCTGACCTCGCCGCCGATGTGGATGACGTTGTGATAACCATCCGGCAGCGGCAGGTCACGCTGCGCCGCTTCCCAGGTCTGTTGAATCTGGTTGGCATAGGTGACGAACGCCTCGCCGTCGGCAGTCAGTCGCGCGCCCGCCCGGTTGCGCACGAACAGCGTGCTGCCAAGGTGGCTTTCGAGCTTCTGGATCCGCGCGGTGATCGCCGTCTGGGTGACGTGCATGCGCTCGGCAGCGGCGATGAAGCTGCCGCTGCGGACGATTTCCAGAAAGGTGCGGGTAAGGTCGATATCCATCTTCGCTGAGCCAGCGCGATTGGCGCCGACGACTCCTCAAGCCTGATCCGATGTGCAGTGTAAGGGGGCAGGTCGAATCATTCGATGCATCAATTCAGATGCCTGAGCAGATCGCGGTGCAGTGCCGCGACCAGATCGGTCTGGGTGATCATCCCGACCAGAGCCCCGTCGTCCAGTACCGGCAGGCAATGCAGGCCTTCGTCGGAGAGCAATGCAATCAGGTCGACGACATGGACATCGACATCCACCGACTGCACGGGCGATGTCATCAGCTCGCCCAGTACCTGCTTCTTTTGCAGACCGAGCATCGCGCGCAGATTGAAGCGCCTGGAACGCAGAGCGCTGACCAGATCAACCAGGCTGACGATGCCCACCAGTCGCTTGTCACGGTCGAGAATCGGCAAGGCCTTGAGCTGGTGGTGGGTAAGCAGGTAAAGGCCCTTGGCGACGGGGGTTGCGGGGGCGGCATGAACCAGGTCGCGGGACATCATCTGCCCGGCCCGAATATCCCCCATGCTGCGGCGCAGGGCATGCTTCTCGGTGCTGCGCACGATCAGCTCGAGGTCTTCACGGGTGACATCGACGAAGGCGCCAAGCTCGTCCAGGGCATGATCCAGATCGTCCGCCTTGATGCCGGTACGTTCGCTGGGCAGCGGGTCGCGGGTGCGGTGCAGCGTGGACGCTCCCGGGTACGGGCGAGGGTAAGGCATGCGTGTCAGGTTGTTGTAGAGCAGCGCGCAGGCCAGCAGACCGAGGCCGGCGGTCATCGCCACCAGCGCCGGCTGCCAGAACGGCTCACCGGGCGCAGGCGTGGCGAACACCATGCAGAAGGCGATGGCACCCGCCGGCGGATGCAGGCAGCGCAGCGGACACATCAGCAGCAGACTCAGGCCCAAGGCCAGCGCGGCACCGACCAGGCTGTGATCGATGAAGTGGGTGATCGTCAGTGCGACCACGCAGGCACACAGGTAGCTGCCGAGGATCGACCAGGGCTGCGCCAGCGCGCCGGAAGAGACTGCGAACAACAGCACGGCCGAGGCCGCCAGTGGCCCGGAAAAATGCACCGTCATGTGCAGGCCGAACAGATGGCTGCACACCCAGGTACTGAACAGGAAACCCGTCGCGGCACCAAGCGCGGCGCGGCTCCATTCACGAGGTCGGGTGTGCAGGGAATCCGGCAGTAAGGCAGACAGCCACTGGGGAAAATGCGCTGAGGATTTCATCGGGTATCGTCGAAAAGATCGAGCCTCTCACGTGAAAGGCCCGCTGTGTACCGCCATAGGCGGCTGGCAGGAGTATCCGTCCCTGGATGATGGAATCGTCTGTTTGCAACCTTGTCCGCTTCAGCAGAGAAACCGATTCGGACAATGCAACGGAGTGTGACGAACGAAGAAGGCTTCATCAAACGAATAATAATGAAGAATGGATAAGCTTTTTTTGATATTAAATGCCAGCGTTGACAGGTGATCCTGCCAGCCATGCTGACGCCCGCCATTCGCTTGCTGGCTGCAAGCGGGCTCCTCCAGGAGGCTATCGAGAGAGAACACGGGCAGACGGGCGGCTATGGATAGCTGAAGCTTTTCACCAGCGTCAGCTCGCCCGGTGTACGCATCGGTACGAGGAAACTCTGCTGTTTTTCGTTGACCGTGCCCTCTTCGCTGATCACGGTGATCTGCCCGGTGGTGAGAATCTGCTGGGCAGTGCTCTCGCCGTCGTCGTAGCTGTAACCGCCGCCGTAGTAATTCACGTACACCAGGTACTGGCCCTTGAGCGGCGTTGGCGTGGCGATCATCTCCGGGCCGTAGCCGGTGGTCACGTCCACATCCAGGGCTGCACCGTTGGCCAGGGAACGGTCGCCGTACCAGACGTGGCCACCATCGGGTGTCACCAGATGCAGGTCGAGGTCGGTGTTGTCGCTGTCCCAGGACAGCACCACCCGCAAGCGCGCCGGGGTTTCGCCGCTGCCGTTGTTGTAGAACTGCACGCGGCGACGCTGCCCGCCATCGGGGCTGCGCACCTCGACGTTGTTGCTGCCCTCCGAGAATACGAAGGGGCGATCGAAGCTGCCGTCTTCGGCGATCTTCAGCGGCATGCTGACACCGTTGACCACCAGGCGACCGGGTGCCTTGCCATCTTTCTCCGACTTGCTGATCGCGCCCTTGATGCGGGCGGTATCGGCCTGATTGGCGGCGCTGTTGACGCTTGATGCCGGGTAGTTGACCTGCTGCATGAACTGGGCGCCGTCTGCCCCTCCTTCGCGCCAGCCACTGCGCGGTGTATCGAGGCTCACTTCGGCCAGCGCGCAGAGCGGCAGCAAGGTCAGGCAGAGAACGAAACGGGGATTGATCAGAGCCATGATGTCATTCCAGTAACAGGGTGCGGGCGAGGCCTTCGACATAGGCCTCGTCCTGTCCATTGGGGTGAGCGATGAATGCCAGGTGCAGGTACTCGTGGGTCAGGTCGAGGCGGTCTTGCAACGAGAAGAAGCCGCGCACGAAGATCCGTTGCCGCTCGCGATCCACATAGGGCCGGCCAGACGCCAGCTGGCACACGGTGAACTGCTGGATTTCCTCGTAGCCCGGTTCGCGATCCAGGCGCGGGCGCCAGTCGCGGCGCTGCTTGCGCAGCCACTGTTCGGCGGCGGCAAGCGGTTGGCAAGCCGCTACCGGTTTGTCCCAGCGGCTCAGCGTGGCGCGAGGAAAGGCGCGGGCCAGGATGGCGTCATAACGCAGGCCGCTGCCAGCCTGCTCGACGGCCTGCGTCCAGGCCAGGCGATCAGGGCCGGATTGGGTCGTGTGATAGGTAACAGGGGTGCCGGCCAGCACCAGGTCGGCCGTCCACGCGGCGATATCCCGTGCGCCCTGACTGGCCGGGCGCGGCGCCACCCGCTGACTGGCGCTGCTGTCGTCGATACGCAGACATTCGCCGCGCCGCCCGGCACTCTGCAGCAGGTAGGTACGGGCAGCGATGGCCAGAGCCTTGGCGGCTTCAGCGGGCTGCGCCGAGGCTTCGCGATCCAGCACACGGGCGACATAATCTTCGCGATCCAGGTGCGCGGTCAGTTGCAGTCCCTCGTCGGAACGTTCGAGAAACAGCTCACCTTGACTTTCGATGGGCAGGCGATTGCCGTTGGCGAACTCGACCTCGTAACGACCATTCAGCACACCCGGCTCAACGGCCGCGTCATTACCCTCACGGCGTATCTGGCGCAGAGGATAGCGGGCGAACAGGCGTACCTCGACGCAGCTGCCGGCCTCACGCGGCCACCCCGCAGGCAGTACCTGGCCAAGCGCCTCGGCATGCCGCTTGAGCACCATGCTGCTGGTGCCCGAGCCGCCGCTCCAGACCGGCGTGCCATCGGCCAGCCAACCGGCGAAACCGCCCTGACGAGCCTGGGGATCACCATCGGCCAGCCAGCTCCAGGTTTTTACCCGCAGCCGGCTGCCCAGGGCGCTGATGGTCGAGCCGTCGCCGCCCAGCACCACGTCCAGCAGCACCTTGCGGGCATCGGCCTGGGCCGGCAATTGCCCGAGTTGCGTCAGCAATTGCTGAACCGAAACGCGGGTATCCGCTGCCAGGCGCTGGCGCTCGCTGATCCAGCTCGGCGCCTTTCGAGCCTGCCAGTAACGCGACCAGTCATCTTCGGCCAGTTGCAGATTCTGCTGCTCGAAATACAAGCCGCAGGATTTGACCAGCGCCTGATCCCGGTCGATGCGCCCGCCCGGGTTGCAGCAATAGACCTCTTCCTTGTCCTGCCCACGGCACTGATAGCCGTTATCCGGCTGCCTCGTGTCGACCAGATAGGCATAGACGAACAGCTTCCACAGGCTGCCCAGCGGCGCCTGCAGGTTCGCGGATAAGGGTTCGCGGCTGAGCAGCCGCTGCTCGTCCAAGCGCAGCAGCTCGCTGCCATCGGCCCGTTTCCAGGCCAGCGACAGCGGCGCTTCGGCTGCCATTGCCGGCCCTGAGAAAGCGGATAGCAAGGCCAGCGAAGCGAGCAAGCCGCACTTACTCAACGGTTACCTTCTGCAGCGCGGGTTCAGCCTCCAGTGCTTGCTGGCCTGGAGCGTAGAGGCGCACGTAGCGGGCCGGCGGCAGTACGAACTCACCCTTCTGCGAGAAACGCACCAGATGGCGCAACACCAGTTCGCCCTGCAGGCTGTCCACCGGTACGGCGTAGCTCAGCTCGCCCGGCTCGTTGCGCGCCTTCTCCAGCGCCGAGGCTTCATCGCCACCCAGGCCGCTTACCTGAATGCCCCAGGTGGTACGTTCCACATCGGCGCCCGGTGGCAGCGGTACTTCCAGCATGCCGTAGCGCAGGGTCTGCTCGGATTCGCTGCTCAGGGTCACTTCGTCCAGGTACAGGTCGGCACTGGAGATCTCGTCCTTGCCGACTTCCTCGGCGCGGAACTCGAACGCCTTGTCGCTCGGCACCAGGCGCAGCAGCCGCCGTTTCAAGGTCACCGGCACATTGCTTGGCGCCGCCTGGGCGCTCTGGTAGTCGAGGCGCACATCGCTTGGCTGATCCAGGTCACCGGCCAACAGCAAAGCCTGGGGCGGCTGAGCGCCGTTCCATTGCCAGTAGGTTTCGCCAGTCGCCCCCTCCACGGCCCGCCAGTCGCCTTCCAGCACCAACGCAGGCTGCGTGCTACGCAGGTCCAGCGACGGCTGCAGCCAGGTCAGCGCCAAAGCGCGCTCCAGGCCTGCCTGGGCAGGCGCCAGCTCGCCGAGCAGGCGCTGGGCCCGCTGGCGATCCGGGCCATCCAGATACAGACCGACGGCATCGACGAAGGGTGACTGGCTCTCGGCGAGACGCCCACGAACAGCCTCCATCTGCGCGAGCAGCTCATCCGATACCGGCACGCCAGCGCGCTGCGCCAGCTTGACGCCCAGCTCGCGGGCAATCGCCAGACCGAGCGCGGAATCCGGTGCCGCCATCACCAGGCTGTCACCCTCGCCGAGCACCGCTTCCTCGCCCTCGCCCGCTGCGGCCAGGTCATAGACCAGCCCTTCGAGCAGGGTTTTCACCGGCAAGCCCATGTCTCGGGAGAACGCGATGATCAGCGCGCGCTGCAGCAATGGCGTGTCCTGAGCGCGTTTGGCATACAGCTCCAGCAGACGCTGCCAGTGCTCGGGCGGCAACGGGATCGCCAACGCACGGCTGGCGTGCCAGTCGGCGAAATAAGCGTAGGCGGTGAGGAAGGCGTCGCCATCGGCATCGCCGCCCCACCAGGTGAAGGTCGCTTCCGGCCCGGCCATCTGCACCAGGCGCAGGCGGCTGTTCTGCATGACCAGACGCAGGCGATCCTTGATCCGCGGCTCGCCTGCCGCCAGGGTCGGGTAAGCCAGGCTCAGCGGCAGCAGACGGCTTGCTGTCTGCTCGACACCGCCATAGGGGTAGGCGAGCAGATCGTCCAGCGCCGCACCGAACAGGCCGGCGCCGCTGTCATCCAGGCGCACCTGTACCTGACTGGCATCGGCGGGCAGTTGCAACGCCGTGCTGCCCGGGAAAGCTGACAGGCGCGTGCTGCGCACCTGCTGCCAGCCCGCAGCGACAGTGCGCAGATTCACGGCCAGCGCATCGGCCACCTTGTCGCCCTGGCGCAGCTCGGCACTGAAATCACCCGCGGCGATCACCGAGTCCTCGACGGGCAGATAGTTGATGCCCTTGGCCAATACCACTTCACGGCGCTGTTGCTGCTCACCATGACGGATCAGCAGTTCCGCTTTACTGCCCTCTTCGCCCTGATTGAAGGCGAACAGCCCAAGTGCCGGCTTGTCGCCGACCCGGAAGCGGCTCGGGCCGCTCCACTTAAGGTACAGCGGCTTCTCCGAGCGCACGAACTGACGTTTCTGACCAACCTGCCCGTCCGCGCTCACCGCACGGGCGGTGATGCGCCAGCGGGTCAGCGAGTCGGGCATGCGGAAGCTGAAACGTGCCTTGCCGTCCGCATCGGTGACCAGATCCGGCTGCCAGGAAGCGGTGTCGACCTCTTCACGGCGTGGCCGCTCCAGTACCTTGACGCCCCGCTCGCTGCGGTTGGCGCGGCCCGGTGCACTTGGCGTACCCGGCAGGGCCAGGTCATAGCTGATGAACGACAGGCTGGCACTGGTGCGCACGTTGTTGCGCCGTGGGTGATAGAAGAACTGATCGATGCCCGGGGCGATTTCCGGCTGCAAGGCGTAGATCATCTCGTCCACCACGCTGACCGTCAGACGCGTCGGTACCGGCTTGCCTTCGAACAGGGTGCTCAGCTCGACGGTGACCAGGTCGCCCGGCTCCACCACTTCCCTGTCGGCCTTGATGGCGATGTCGATCTGCGGCGTAGCGACCTTGATGCCCGCGTTCTGGAAGCTGTAGTCACCACCGCGGGTGTACAGCGCCGAGAAGGTGATGTTCGGCGAGAAGGTCTTGCCGACCGGAATACGCGCGCGGTACTGGGTGTCGGACAGGCGCTCGAGCTTGAGCCAGTCGCCGCCCTTGGAGAGCAGCGCAGTGGCCTCGACCTTGTCACGTTCCAGGGTCAGCAGCGCATCGCTGACCGGCTCCGGGAACGTGATCAGCGCCAGGGCTTCTTCACCGGCCTGGTACTCGGCCTTGTCGAGCACGATCTCGATGGTGCCGGCGACGGATTTGACGCCCTCGCCACTGACCGAATGGCCGGTGGCGCCGAGAATCAGGCCGCTGCTGTCCTTGAGGGTGACGCTGTAGGTACCGGGGCGTTCGAAGTTCAGCTCGAAGCCCTTGGCATCCGCCGCCAGCTCGCCGTTGCCGGTGCTCTGATCCTCCAGGCGCACCCAGTCGTAACGGGCCGGGCGCCGCTCGCTGTCACCCTCGCTGCGGTAGCTGAAACTGACGGCCTGACCGGCCGAGCTGAAGCGCTGTGGCGCACTCAGGCGGTAGCGCGCGGCACCGCGTTCGATGAGGATTTCCTTGCTGGTCTTGACCCGGTAGGCGGCACCATCGCTGGCGAACACACTGAGCAGGTAGCGGCTGGGCTTGTCGGCGGCCGGCAGGTCGAGCACGGCGCGGCCCTGGCTATCGGTGCTCACTTCGCTGCTGGTCAGCTCGACCGGGAACTGGCCGAGGTACTGCAGCTCGTTATCGACCATCGACAGTTGCTGGGCACGCAGGCTCAACTGCACCTTGGCGTCCACCACCGGCTTGCCATCGGGGTAGAGAAGCACCAGGGCGCCCTTGACCGGCTCACCGGTGCGCAAGTCCGGCTTGTCCAGATCCAGCGACACTTCGAAGTGCGGTTTGATGTACTCGGCCACCCGGAAGGCGCTGCTGTACAGCTGATCACGGTAGGCGAAGCGCAGCTCGTAACCGCCGGCCACGGCGTTGTCCGGCAGCTGGAAGCGGCCCTGGCCGCCACGGGCGCCGTCGAAATCCAGCGTCTGGGTCTGCAGCACGGTGCCGTTGGCGTCCAGCACGCTGAGACTGATCGGCGCGGTACCGGCCGCCACCGAATCACTGGAGTTCTTGAACTCACGGCCGACGATCTTCACCTCTACCCAGTCGCCGGGGCGGTACAGCGGGCGATCAGTGAAGGCGTAGAGCTTGGTGTCGTAGATTTCGCTGTCGTAGTAGAAGTTTTCGGACACGAACACACCGCCCTGGGCGTCCTCGCCGATCACGTAGGAGCGCTCCGGGCTGGCATGGCCGAGGCGCAGCAAGCCTTGTGCGTCGGTCTTGCCACTGGTCATCACACCCAGGCCATCGCTCCACAGCAGCTTGGCATCCGCCACTGGCGTGCCCTGATGCTTGTCGGCCGTCCACACCAGCAGTTCACCACCGGCGATCTTGCTCACCGCCACGGTGTTGGAAACGAACACCACGGTAGTGGCGCGGTACTTGCCGATGATCGCCTCGGCCAGGTACAGGCCCGGCTCCAGCTTGCCCAGCGGCACGTAGACGTTACCCGGTGCGACACTGACGAAGTTGCTCGACGAGCCGGACAGGTCGACGCCCGCTGGCGGCTCGATGGGCTTGGCTTCCCACAACGGATAGCGGAACTCGGCCACCAGCGGCAGCCCCTTCATCGGCGCGAACTGCACCTGCGGGGTGTACTCGGTGGGCGCGGCGATGGCGCTGCCCATCTTCAGCTCCGGCGCTTCCTCGGTGACCTGCTTGCGCGACTCGTAGGAGAAGGCACGCTGCATCACCCGACGGGATTTGCGGTACCAGTTGTCCCACAGGTAGGACAGGGTATTGGACAGCCCCTCCCCCTTGAACTGGCCCTCGGCAACCACGCGGTGCAGATTCTTCTGGCGCTTGAGAAACTCCAGCGGCTGCTCGATGCGGTACAGGCGCATGTCCACCCCGCCGTAGCCTTCCATGCGATAGCGGCGGTAATCACGGCCTGGCGCCTCGAGGCGTACCGTGGCCACTTCGTCGGCGGCGAAGCTCGAGTCGGCGAGCAGGAAGAACGACTCGCCGGACAGCGGCGTGTAGTTGCTCGCCGGCACCTCGTCCTCCGCCTGAGCAGCCAGAGGCAGCAGGGCCAGCAGCGCGACAGCCAGCAGGCGGTTCATCGCGCGAGGAAATTCAGCCGATAGATGCCGATAAAGTTGGGGTTGGCGTCGTCGGGTATCCATCGGGTGTCCTTCCATGTCATGAGTTGTTGCAGGCTGACGGCACGCATGCCGTTATCCGTGGGAGTGGTGGTGCCGGTGTGGTAAACGATGTCGCGGCCCATCCAGATCATCAGGTGCTGGTCGTCGCCCTGATCGAAGAACATCAGGTCGCCGGGACGGGCCTGGTTCAGATCGCGGCCGACCAACTGGCTGTTGAACTGGATCATCTTGATCGCATTGACGTAGGGGCCCTGCTTGCCGCCGCCCTGCTGCCAGTTCTGCGCCAGACGGCGCTGAGCATCGTCCAGCTCCAACTCCGGCGGCAGGTAGCGATTGGACAGGCCATTGGCGTGCAGCCACTTGGCGTCATGCACCTTGAACGCTTCGTTGGCAGCGAAGCGAACGAGGCCGACACAGTCCTGCTGGTGCCAGCGCGGGCTCGGTCCCTGGCGCAGCTGTTCCTGGGCGATCCGCACGAACCAGGCACGGAAGATCTGCGACTGCTCGGGGTTCAGGCCGGGCGCTTGCTCGGCGCGCGCGCAAAGGCTCAACGCCATGAACATGGCGAACATTGCGATAGCTGCAACCCGCCCAGAGGCTCGCGAGCTAGAGCCATGCAAGGCAAAAACAGGCGAGGAACGGACTGGGCTCGCACTCGAGTTTACGAGTTTGTAAATGAGCATTCCGAGCCTGTTTTTAACGCAGCAGGGCCGACGCGCAGCAGCCTCTGGGTGGGTTTTCACAGAGAGCGCCATTCCAGTGGTACCCATTTCCAATCGTCATCGGCTTCGGTGTCTTTCGGCAGCGTCAGCGCGAACTGGCCATAACCACCCATGGCACGCAGCTTGGGCAGCAGATGCGTGTCGGCGGCGTTGCGGAATACCGGCTCGTAGTTGGCTGGCAGGCTGTCCAGGGTTTCCTGTTCGAGCAGGCGCGACAGCCCCTCGGGTGCCAGATAGCCGGGCACCAGGCCATCGGTGGGCAGCACCTCGGCAAGCGGCGGGAAGCGTTTGCCGAGCGTATCGAGCGCCTTGTCCACCAACCGGTCATCCAGGGAGAACAGCAACGTCTGCCCCTGACGCGCCAGGCTCACGCGGAAGAACCCCTGGGAAACCAGCGCATCGGGCATTGCACTCTGCTCGGCCGGGTACTGGCCGAAATTCGAGCCCACCTCGCGGCGCCAGGTATGGCCGTCGGCAGTGCTCTGGCTTTCCACCGGGAAGCGACCGTTCTCGGCATTGGGTTCGAACGCGCCGACCATGCCGTCGAACAGACCACCGATGGCCTGATCGAGCTCGGGTGTGACGGCCTCGTCGAGGTGGGTGACCAGCAACGGCGAATGCAGTCGCGAGTCGGCGTACCAGCATAGACCGGCGGTGCTGCCCAGGCGTGTTTCGAGATCTTCGCTGACCGCCTTGCTGGCACCGACACGGGTCAGCAACCGCTCGGCGCTACCTGGCGCCACGGGGACCGCCACACAGGCACTGGCGCCCATCGGCATGGCTTTCCAGATCGGCGTGAAATCCAGCCGCGGCTGGTCATCGACTTCGTTCAGGGCCAGGAAGCTGCTCCAGCCGCCCTCGCCTTTTTCGAAACGCAGACCGGCGAAGGCCGGAAAGAAGCGCTGGTAGCCGAGGGCGACATACTCGCCACTCAGGGAAATGCGCTGCTGCTCCTGCTCACGGGCCTTGAGGCCGAAGCGCTTGGGAAACGGGTTGTCGCCGTCGAGCAGGGACTCCACCGACTCCACGGCTTCGCGGCCGAGCTTGTCGTCCTCGCCAAGCAGCATGCCAGGTGAAGACAGCACCAACAGCTTGTCGCCATGGCTGGCCAGCAGCAGCGCACGGTCGCCCAGGTAGTTGAGACGATACAGCGGCACGCTGCTGCCATCGACGCGCAGCTCGCCAACCTGCTTCAGTTGGCTATCGTCCAGCGCGATATGGGCCAGCGGCTCCAGCACCTTGGCCAGACCGCCGCGCTGCATCACCATCAGGAAGTGCTTGAGCTTGCCATCGGCGCCCTTCCACAGAGCGACGTCGGCGGGCTGGTCGAGCAGCTCGTCGAGCAGGTTGTCACGCAGCTTCAGGTCGCGTTCGTAGATGATCCGCCGCAGGCTGCCAACCAGCCCGAGGCGGTCGGCGTTGTGCTCGTAGTAGAAGACGAAGTCTTCGGTGAGGGTGTCGCGCAGCAGCGGCACCGCCAGCAGGTCCTTGGGCAGACGGCTGAGCGAGGCACTCTCGATCAGCGCATCGGGGTGCTGCAGATTCAGGCCCAGGGCACTGCGTTCACCCAGCTCGCGGGAATCCTGACCGCAGGCGGCAAGCAGTACAGCCAGCGCCAGTGTGGAGACGCGCTGCAAGTGGGCGGTGATCATCCGGTTCATAAAAAGTCCCAGTTCATCCGAGCATCGGGTTCAATAATTGAAAGATTTCACGAAAAGCAGCTCGCCAATGGCACGCAGCGGCACCAGGAACGTCTCGCGCTTTTCGTTGACGGTGTTCTCGTTGAAGATCAGGTTGATCTGCGCAGTGATGATCTCGTTCTGGTTGCTACCAGCCTCGAAGTTGTAACCACCGCTGCCCAGGTTGTCCCAATAGTTCACGTAGATCAGATAGGTGCCCTGCAGCGGCGCGGTCATGGTGAACATTTCCGGGCCGGGGCCATCGACGCTGTCCACGTCCAGGCCGCCACCGTTGGTCAGCACCGGGTGGCTCCAGAAGGCGTGCTGGCCATCCGGGGTAACCACGTGCAGGTCGAGCTCGGCCTTGGGATCGTCCCAACCCAGCACCATGCGGATGCGCGCCGGGGTGCGCAGGTTGTTGGCTTCATAGAATTGAATGCGTTTGAGCGACTGCCCCTCACCTGCCACCAGCTCGACGCTGTTGGAGCCCGCGCCAAAGGCATAGGGCCGGGCGAAGCTGCCCTGCTCGTCGGTGTACAGCGGCAGCGGGTTGCCGTTGACCACCAGCCGATGGGGCGCACGCAGATGACCGATATTGTGCAGGGTGCCCTCGATCAGACTGCGCCCGCGCTGGGCGCCACGGTCGATGGGCGGCGTGGGGTAAGCCACGCGTGCTTCGTCGGCACCGTCATTGAGACCGTGATAACGCCAGCCACCGCTGGGGCCTTGCAGGGATACGGAGGGGTCGGCCAGGGTCATGGAAGGCGTCAGGACAACGCACAGGAGCAGCACGCGACGCACTGCCCAGGCCTGGGCCCAGGCGAGTCGAAACGACCCTCGTCGTGAAGATGGACGAACCACTGCACTGCACTCCTTGTGCTGGCTCAGGCTCTACAGCCCGGCATCCGCACTTCACATCGTAGGCTCATAGTAGGCGACACCGTGACCTCATGAGCGACAAGGCGGCCGTCACATGAAGTTACACGCTAGCCAAGGATGCTAACCAGTTACCCCGCAACTAACAATCGTGGCGCGTGCGAATCGGCACTGGATCACAGTGGCGGAATCGATGACGGGTAGTCGTGGGTTGGCGATGCGAACAGGTGGTGCGCTGAATCCGCCCCTGCAGCACGCGCCTCGCGTCGGGTGGATGAGGCTCTTGTCATCCGCCCTCGCTCTCGTGAACGAGTGGGCGAAGCGGACCACGCAGGTGAGATCCACGCCACCCGGCCAACTCGCAGGCTCCATTTGAACACGCCATTGGTGGGCTGAAGCCCACCCGACAACCAGCCCCGCAGGATGAGCGTCAGTTATTGCCCACCCCACGGCCTGAAATCGGGGATGCCTGTTGATGCCGAATGAGCGCTTGCGAGGCAATGGGCAAGACGGTAGCTACACGGGGGGCGCTATCGATGCGCTAGATCCATCCTGCCCACTGCAACAGCAACAGCCCGACGTTGGTGGTGACCACCGCCGCCAGGGTGGTGATGACGATGATCGCGGCCGCCAGTTGGTAGTTGCCGTTGACCGCCCGGGCCATAACGAAGCTGGCGGCAGCCGTGGGGCTGGCGAAGTACAGGAAAAGGATCGCCAGGTCGGCGCCACGGAAGCCGAATGCCCAGGCTCCCAGCGTCGACAAAAGCGGCAGCCAGACCATCTTCATCATGCTCGACCCGATCGCCACGCCACTGCTTTCACGCAGCGAGGTCAGCGACAGCGTGCCGCCGATGCAGATCAGCGCCAGCGGCAGGGTCATCTGTGCGAAGTATTCGCCGGACACCAGCATCCAGTGCGGCAGCGGGATCTGCCAGTAGGCGAACGGGATGGCCGCGAGTACGCCGATGATCAGCGGGTTGGTGAAGATGCTCTTGCACAGTGTCCAGGGGTCGGCCTTCATGTTCGGGCTGTAGATCGCCAGGACGATGGCCGACAGCACGTTGTAGCAGAGGATCACCACGCCACCGAGCACCGCGCCCACCGACAGGCCATAGTCGCCATACATGCTGGTGGCCAGTGCCAGGCCGACGATGCCGTTGTTACCGCGGAACGCGCCCTGGGTGTAGATACCGCGATCGGCCATCGGGCAACGCCAGATGGCCCAGCCCCAGGCGACGACGAAGGCGACCAGGGTGGCGAACACGAAGTAGCCGATCAGTGCAGGCTGCAGCGCCGCGTTGAGGTCCGCACCGATGATGCTGAGAAACAGCAGGGTCGGCATGGTGCCGCGGAACACCAGAGAGGACGCGGTATCGATGAAGGCATCGTCGATCCAGCGCAGGCGCTTGAGCAGCACGCCGAGAAACAGCATGGAGAAGACCGGGGCAGTGATGCCTAAGGTTTGCTGAAGCACGGCGAGCATGGGCGTCCAGGAAGCAGGAAGGTGGCACGGCAACGTGCCTGAAAACCCAGGCACGTTGATAGCGTGCTAATGATAGTCGTAAAGGCAGCGGCAAGCTTCAAGCTTTGAAAGGCAAGAAACGGCCCGTTGTTGTCAGGGCATTCGGACGCTGCCCCGACCGAGCACCACCGTCGCTCAGCCCAAGGGCTGGACGTCAGCGGGACACTGCTCAGCCAGCGAACGTCTCTTACTCGCAGCGCGTGGCTCGAGGCCGCGTTATCGGCGAACCGGGCGCTTCTGCAGTTTGCGCTGCAGGGTACGGCGATGCATGCCAAGGGCGCGGGCAGTTGCCGAGATGTTGCCTTCGTGCTCGGCCAGCACGCGCTGGATGTGCTCCCACTGCAGGCGGTCCACCGACATGGGGTTCTCCGGCACCAGGGTGTCGAGGTCGGCATGCTGGGTCAGCAGTGCAGCGAGCACGTCGTCGGCATCCGCCGGCTTGCACAGGTAGTTGCAGGCGCCGCGCTTGATGGCTTCCACCGCGGTGGCGATGCTCGAATAGCCGGTGAGGATCACCACGCGCATTTCGGCATCCAGCTCCAGCAGCTTGGGCAGCAGCACCAGACCGGAGTCGCCTTCCATCTTCAGGTCGAGCACGGCGTAATCCGGCAAGTCCTGGGTGGCGAGCGCCAGGCCTTCTTCGGCGGATGCAGCGGTCGATACACGCAGGCCGCGGCTGCTCATGGCACGCGCCATCACCCGGGTGAAGGTGGGGTCGTCATCGACCAGCAACAGATGGGGTTGTTCTTCGCTTTCCAGCAGCGCTTCGTCACTCATACATCACTCCTTAACTCAGGCCCGAACGTAAGCCCTTGGCAGCTTGAGCTCGGTGAGCGTGCCGCCTTCTTCATGGTTATACAGCTTCACCGTGCCGCCGGCGCGGGTCACGCTGGCCTGACTGAGGAACAGCCCGAGGCCGAACCCCTTGCCCTTGCCTTTGGTGGTGAAGAACGGCCGCCCCAGTTGCTCGGCAATGGCCAAGGGTACACCGGCACCGTAGTCCCGTATGCTCAGACGCACCCACTGGTGATCCCAGTCCAGGCAGATTTCCAGATTCTCCGGGCACGCATCGGCAGCATTGTTGAGCAGGTTGAGCAGCGCCTGGGTCAGGTCCGCAGGCGGCATCAATTGCGGCGGCTTGCCGACCCCCAGGCACTCGTAACGATAGCTGGCTTCGGGGCGCATCAGGTGCCAGCGATTCAGGGTGGTTTCCAACCAGGCCACCGAGGACATCTCCACCACTGCCTGACGGCGATCCGCTTCGGCGGCGCGCACCAGTTGCTGGAGGGTTTCCTTGCACAGTTTTACCTGTTCCTGAAGCAGCGCCAGGTCTTCCTGCAGCAGCGGGTTCTGGTGCTCGCGACGCAGTTCCTTGATCAGCACGCTCATGGTCGCCAGGGGCGTACCCAGCTCGTGGGCGGCACCGGCAGCCTGGGTGGCCACGGCCAGCAGTTGCTGATCACGCATGCCCTCCTCGCGGCGTTCGGCCCGCAGTTTTTCCTGCTGACGCAGTTCTTCGGCCATCTTGGCGACGAAGAAGGTGATCAACCCCGCCGCCAGGGCGAAGCTCAGCCACATGCCATAGACCAGCAGGCTTTCCCGCGGTCCGACCGGCAGTTGCAGCGGGTGCGACCACATCAGCAGCAAGGTGTAGGAGGCCAGCGCCATACCGCCGAGGATCATGGTGAACAGCCACGGCAGTGTCGCGGCGGCGATGGTCAGCGGCACCAGGTAATAGGAAACGAAGGGGTTGGCCGAGCCACCCGAGTAATACAGCAGCACACTGTGGATGATCAGGTCGAAGCCCAGATGGATACCGTACTCGGCCTCGGTCACCGGCCAGGGCCCACGCAGGCGAATGGCCGTAAGCAGGCACAGCACCAGAGAGGCGCCCAGGGTGATGCTCAACTGCATCCACGGCAGCGGCAGCAGCTCGGACTTGTAGGCCAGGCCGACCGAACCGGCCTGTGCCGCCAGCACCAGAAAGCGAATCAGGGTCAGCCGCCACAGGTTCTGGCGGCTGGCGGAGAGCAGTTGTACGGGGGCGAGCATCAAATTTCCTCAAGGCTCATCGCGAGCCTGGCGAGTATAACCAAGCCCGCCAACGGCCTGATGCGGCAACGCGCCGCAGTCGTACGATGATTGCCGGCCCAGGTAGAGGATTAAAGAAGTCACCTGCCAGAAATGGAGGTCAGAGAGGGGGCGGATATTTTTTTCGACCGGGCTTAACCCGAATCCCCACGTCGCCTCGTCTACCCTCATGAACACGGCCGATGGGCCGTACACGTCACCGATAAGGAACCGCCATGCAGCCACTGTCCCGTCTCGCCACCGCTCTGGCCCTCACTACCGCTGGTCTGCTCAGCGTCACTGCCCAGGCCGACGAGCCACGCTACAACCAGATCTCGCTGAGCACCCAGGTCAGCCATGAAGTGGCCCATGACCTGATGCAGGTCACCCTGTACACCGAAGCCCAGCAGAAGGATCCAGCCGCTCTCGCCGCAGAGATCACCCGCACCCTCAATGCCGGTCTGACCCAGGCCCGTGGCGTGAACGGCGTGACCGTCTCCCAGGGCAGCCGCAACAGCTACCCGGTCTACAGCGAGAAAGGTGAGGAAATCAGCGCCTGGCGCGAGCGTGCCGAGATCCGTCTGGAAAGCGCCGATTTCGCCGCCCTCTCGAAACTCACGGGCGACATGCTCAAGACCCTGAAGATGGGCGGCATGAGCTTCAGCATCGCCGATGCCACGCGCAAGAAAGAGGAAGACGCACTGATCAAGGACGCCGTGGCGGCCTTCAAGGAGCGCGCGCAGTTGACCACCGAAGCCCTGGGCGGCAAGAGCTACAAGCTGGTCAGCCTGGGCCTCAACAGTGGCGGCTTCGTGCGCCCGCCGATGCGCATGGAAGCCATGAAGGCTTCCGCGTTCTCCAGCGACAGCGTGACGCCTGAAGTCGAAGCGGGCACCAGCCAGGTGACCCTCAGCGCTGACGGCGTGATCGAAGTACAGATGTAATCGAACGCCCATCCCCGCGCCGGGCCCGCTCGGCGCACCCGATCTCGAGGTTGCGACCGCTGTCGCAACCTCATTGCCACATCCCGCCTGGTTTTCGGCACATCCCGTGCATAGCGTAAAACAAGGTCTAGGGTTAAGGCAGGCTGGTCACGATCTGACACGCCCTGTTTTCCCCACAGCAGACCCCTCACGAAAAACACAATACCAATGAGGTAACCATGCACAAGAACGCCTTCATCCAGGCTTTTGTCGTCGCCGGCCTGATCGCCAGCACCCCCTTCGCCCAGGCCGCCGGTAACCTGGTGTACTGCTCCGAAGGCAGCCCTGCGGGCTTCGACCCTGGGCTCTACACCACCGGCACCGACTTCGATGCCGGTGCGGAAACCGTATTCAACCGCCTGTCGCAGTTCGAGCGCGGCGGCACCGCCGTGGTCCCCGGCCTGGCGGAAAAGTGGGACATCAGCGATGACGGCCTCACCTACACCTTCCACCTGCGCGAAGGGGTGAAATTCCACACCACCGAATACTTCAAGCCGAGCCGCGAATTCAACGCCGACGACGTGCTGTTCACCTTCAACCGCATGCTCAGCAAGGATCACCCGTTCCGCAAGGCCTACCCCACCGAGTTCCCGTACTTCACCGACATGGGCATGGACAAGAACATCGCCAAGTTCGAGAAGGTCGACGATCACACGGTGCGCTTCACGCTGGCCACCGTTGACGCAGCCTTCATCCAGAACATGGCCATGAGCTTCGCGTCGATTCACTCCGCCGAATACGCCGACCAGCTGCTCAAGGCCGGCAAGGCCTCGGACATCAACCAGAAGCCCATCGGCACCGGCCCGTTCGTGTTCAGCCGTTACCAGAAGGACGCGCAGATCCGTTACAAGGGCAACAAGGAGTACTGGAAGCCCGAAGACGTGAAGATCGACAACCTGATCTTCGCCATCAACACCGACCCGTCCGTGCGCATGCAGAAGCTGCGCGCCGGTGAGTGCCATGTCAGCGTATTCCCTCGCCCTGCGGACCTCGAAACGCTGAAGAAGGATCCCAAGCTGCAGATGCCCGAGCAGGCCGGTTTCAACGTCGGCTACCTGGCCTACAACACCGAGCACAAGCCGTTCGACAAGCTCGAAGTGCGCCAGGCCATGGACATGGCCGTCAACAAGCAGGCAATCATCAACGCCGTCTACCAGGGCGCAGGCCAGGTGGCAGTGAACGGGATGCCGCCGACCCAGTGGTCCTATGACGACACCATCAAGGACACCCCCTACAACCCGGAAAAGGCCAAGGAACTGCTCAAGGCCGCTGGCGTGAAGGAAGGCACCGAGATCACCCTGTGGGCCATGCCCGTGCAGCGCCCGTACAACCCCAACGCCAAGCTGATGGCCGAGATGCTCCAGGCCGACTGGGCGAAGATCGGCATCAAGGCGCGTATCGTCAGCTACGAGTGGGGCGAGTACAACAAGCGCGCCAAGGCCGGCGAGCATGACGCGCTGCTGATCGGTTGGACTGGCGACAACGGTGACCCCGACAACTGGCTGAGCGTGCTGTACGGCTGCGATGCCATCGGCGGCAACAACTACAGCCGCCTGTGCAACAAGGAGTTCGACGGGCTGCTGAAAAAGGCCAAGGCGATCAACGATCGTGAAGAGCGTACCGTGCTCTACAAGCAGGCCCAGCACCTGCTCAAGGCCGACGTGCAGAACACGCCGATCGCCCACTCCACGGTGTACCAGCCGATGAGCACCCGGGTTAAGGACTTCAAGATCAGCCCGTTCGGGATCAACTCCTTCTACGGCGTCAGCATCGAGTAACGCATCTGCCTGAATGAAAACGCCCGGCCAATTGGCCGGGCGTTTTCGTTTCTACTGGCTGTTACGCGCTCAACCCGAACGGGTCGTCTACCGAATGGCTCGGCTGGGTAAACCAGCGCGGGCCGTCGGCGGTCATGTAGAAGTGATCCTCCAGACGAATGCCGAACTCGCCGGGCACGCAGATCATCGGCTCGTTGCTGAAGCACATGCCTTCGGCCAGCGGCGTGTCATCGCCACCGACCAGATACGGACCCTCGTGGATGTCCAGGCCGATGCCGTGACCGGTGCGGTGCGACAGGCCCGGCAGCTTGTAGCCAGGGCCAAGCCCGGCTGCCTCGAGGCTGCGGCGCGCTGCGGCGTCCACCGATGAACAGGGCGCGCCCAGGGTAGCGGCCTCGAACGCGGCCTGCTGGGCAGCCTTCTCCTTGTCCCAGAACTCGCGCTGGCGCGCGCTGGGGGTACCGAACACGTAGCTGCGGGTGATGTCCGACAGGTAGCTGTGCACCTGGCAGCCGGTGTCGATCAGCACCATGTCACCGTCCTTCAGGTACTGCGCATGCTTGACCCCATGGGGAAACGCGCTCGCCGGCCCGAACAGCACGATGCAGAAGATCGAGCCCGGCGCGCCGACCTTGCGGTGCGCCTGACGGATGAACTCGGCGACTTCGGTGGTGCTGATGCCTTCGCGAAGGATGCTCGCAGCGGCCTTGTGCACTTCCAGGGTCATGTCCTTGGCGCGCTGCATCAAGGCGATTTCCGCCGCCGACTTATGCTGTCGGCAGGCCGTGGTGATGGTGCCAGCATCGACGAAACGATAACCGCCGGTCAGTTGGCGCAGGCCGTCGTACATGAAAAAAGGCAAGGAAGAACAAAGACCTACCCGAGGCGGCGCACCATCATTGGGCGCAACACCCAGGCGTCGCAAGCATCTGATCAGCAGTGCGTAGGGGCTCTCATGCTCTTCCCAGGTATTGATCACACCGGGCACGACCTGAAAGTCGAGCACGGTGCCTTCTTCGAAAGTCGGAGCCAGGTATTCGAGTACACCGTCGGCAGGCAGAATCGCCCCGACCATGCGCTCGCTGGGGTTCCACTTCACACCGGTGAAGTACTGCAGATTGCTGCCTGCGGACACGAACAGCGCCGCGATACCTTGCTCGCGCATCAAGGACTGAGCGCGTGCGATGCGGCCGCGGTACTCGTCTTCGCTGATCGGCGACGTACCGCCTGTCATGTCCCGCAGGCGTGCCAAGGCCTGCTCCGGCGTGCTGCCGCCCACTCCCAGTGTCATCTGCGCATCCTCTTCTTGAGCCTGCAACGGGCATCGTCGCCCGGCAGTTCGCTGCGGCAAAATTTAAGTGCAACTTAAATTTTGGTCAAAGGCTTTTTCAGTCAGACTTAAAAAGCACCGGAGGTTCAGGCTGAAGTCCCTGCGTCTGATGGGTATACTGCGACGATTCGAACAGCGAGCCCCTTTCATGACCGCAGATCGCATTGGCGAACGCTTGCGCCGCTACCGGCGGGCCGCCGGCAAGACCCTCAATCAGGTCGCGGCCGACGCCGGCCTGACCGCGAGCTTCCTGTCTCAGGCAGAACGCAATCTGACCGGCGTGTCGATTTCATCCCTGGCGAGCATTGCCAAATCCCTGAACATCCCGCTCAACGCCCTGTTCGATCAGCCGGCCCAGGCGCAGCCGGACTCCCACGTCAGCGAGCGGGTTCGCTACACCGTGGGCGGCCAGTTGCTGGCCTACGAGCGCCTGTCCAGCTCGTTTCCCGGCAACTCGATCAACGCAGTGAAGATGAATATCCCGGTGGGTTACCAGTCGGAACTGATCGCCCACGAAGGCGTGGAATTCTCCTACGTGCTCGCTGGCCAGATCGTCTACACCATCGAGGGCCGCGACTACATTCTCGGTCCGGGTGACTCGGTGCACTTCGATGCAGGCAAGCTGCATCGCCTCGCCAATGCCACCGATGCCCCCGCCGAAGTGCTGACCATGACCACCATGGCACTTTTCGACGACCGCCCCACCATCGAGTGATTTTCGCCCCAATTCAGGGCAATTATGCGCAATGTTAGTGCCGCTTAATTTTTGTTGACCGGAATTTCAGCATGACTTAATTTCGAGGCTTACCCGGTGGGCTATCCGCTTTCACCGCATTCCGAGCTCGCGCTGAACCGAAGCGCGAACAAAAAGAAAAAGAGGTTCGCATGCGCATGTCTCCCCTGTGCAAGGCTCTGCTCACCGCAGGACTGCTCACCAGTGCTTCGTTCGCAAACGCCAGTAACCTGGTGTATTGCTCCGAGGGCAGCCCGGGCGGTTTCGATCCGGGCCAGTACACCACCGGCACCGACTTCGATGCGGCTTCGGAAACCATCTTCAACCGCCTGGCGGAATTCGAGCGTGGCGGCACCAAGGCGCAGCCCTCCCTGGCCAGCTCGTGGGACATCAGCGAAGACGGCCTGACCTACACCTTCCATCTGCGCGAAGGGGTCAAGTTCCACACCACCGAATACTTCAAGCCGACCCGCGACTTCAACGCCGACGACGTGCTGTTCACCTTCCAGCGCATGCTCGATCGCAACCACCCGTTCCGCAAGGCGTACCCCAGCGAGTTCCCGTACTTCACCGACATGGGCCTGGACAAGAACATCGCCAAGGTCGAGAAGACCGACGACAAGACCGTGGTCTTCACCCTCAACGCCGTGGACGCCGCCTTCGTGCAGAACCTGGCGATGAGCTTCGCGGCGGTGCATTCGGCCGAGTATGCCGACCAGCTGCTCAAGGCCGGCAAGGCCGCTGACATCAACCAGAAGCCTGTCGGCACTGGCCCGTTCGTGTTCAGCCGCTACCAGAAGGATGCGGTGATCCGCTTCAAGGGCAACAAGCAATACTGGGCACCCGAACTGGTTAAGATCGACAACCTGATCTTCTCGATCAACACCGATGCCTCGGTGCGTGCGCAGAAACTGCGCGCCGGTGAATGTCACGTCACCCTCAACCCGCGTCCAGCCGACCTCAAGGCGCTGCAGGCGGACAAGAACCTCAACGTGCCGACCGAGCCTGGCTACAACGTCGGCTATATCGCCTACAACGTCACCCGCGCGCCATTCGACAAGCTCGAAGTGCGCCAGGCGCTGGACATGGCGGTGAACAAGTCAGCGATCATCGACGCCGTGTACCAGGGCGCCGGCCAGTTGGCCGTCAACGGCATGCCACCGACCCAGTGGTCCTACGACGAATCGATCAAGGACGCCGCCTACGACCCGGAAAAGGCCAAGCAACTGCTCAAGGCCGCCGGCGTGAAGGAAGGCACCGAGATCACCTTGTGGGCCATGCCCGTACAGCGCCCGTACAACCCCAATGCCCGTCTGATGGCCGAAATGCTGCAGAGCGACTGGGCCAAGGTCGGCATCAAGGCACGTATCGTCAGCTACGAGTGGGGCGAATACATCAAGCGCGCCCATGCCGGCGAGCACGACGCCATGCTGATCGGCTGGACCGGTGACAACGGTGACCCCGACAACTGGCTCGGCACCCTGTACGGCTGCGCCTCGGTAGACGGCAACAACTTCTCCAAGTGGTGCGATGCCGAGTACGACAAGCTGGTGGTCGCCGCCAAGCGCGTCACCGATCAGGAACAGCGCAGCGAGCTGTATCGCCAGGCCCAGGTGGTGCTCAAGCGTGAAGTGCCGATCACCCCGATCGCCCACTCCACGGTCTACCAACCGATGCGCACCAGCGTCAAAGGCTTCCAGATCAGCCCCTTCGGTCGTAACAGCTTCATCGGTGTGAGCAACGACTGATAGCGTCGCGCACCGTCCTCGAACGGCGAACCCGGGCAAAACGCCCGGGTAACGTCGTGGTCGAACAGCTAACCTGCAAACAAGCGAAGGAATCGCCAGAATTCCCTGCTGCTGGCAGGTCGTTGAAAACATTGGCGAGGCAGCCAGTTTTTCAGCGGCCTGTTCGACACCGCCCTGATTAGGAGTTATCTACCCCCATGCTGAGTTTCATTGCGCGCCGCCTGGGCCTGCTGATTCCCACCTTCTTTGGCGTCACCCTGCTGACCTTCGCACTGATTCGCATGATCCCCGGCGACCCCGTGGAAGTGATGATGGGCGAACGCCGGGTCGACCCGCAGATGCACGCCGAAGCCATGGAGCGCCTGGGCCTGAACAAGCCGCTGTACGCTCAGTACTTCGACTACATCAGCCAACTGGCGCGAGGTGATCTGGGTGAATCGCTGCGTACCCGCACCCCGGTGTGGGACGAGTTCACCACCCTGTTTCCCGCCACCCTGGAACTGACCCTGGCCGCGCTGCTGTTCGCCGGTACCCTGGGGCTGATCGCCGGGGTGATCGCGGCACTGAAACGCGGCTCTCTGTTCGATCACGGCGTTATGGGCATCTCGTTGACCGGCTACTCGATGCCGATCTTCTGGTGGGGCCTGCTGCTGATCATGTTCTTCTCGGTATGGCTGGGCTGGACACCGGTATCCGGGCGTATCGACCTGCTCTACGACATTGCGCCGGTGACCGGCTTCATGCTCATCGACACCCTGCTTTCCGGTGAAGAAGGCGCGTTCGCCGATGCCCTGCGCCACCTGATTCTGCCGGCCATCGTGCTGGGCACCATTCCGCTGGCGGTGATCGCCCGCATGACCCGCTCGGCGATGCTCGAAGTGCTGCGCGAAGACTATGTGCGCACCGCCCGTGCCAAGGGCCTGTCACCGGGTCGCGTGGTGTTCGTGCATGGCCTGCGCAACGCACTGATTCCGGTGCTGACGGTATTCGGCCTGCAGGTCGGCACGTTGCTGGCCGGTGCGGTACTGACCGAAACCATCTTCTCCTGGCCGGGCATCGGTAAATGGCTGATCGAGTCGATCGGCGCCCGTGACTACCCGGTGGTGCAGAACGGCATCCTGCTGATCGCCTGCCTGGTCATCCTGGTCAACTTCGTGGTCGACATCCTTTATGGACTCGTTAACCCACGTATCCGCCATCAGCGCTAATGAAGGAGCTTGCCATGTCCCTGAACCAGCACTGCTGGCAACCCGTAGGGTGGATGACGTTTTTTTCATCCACCATGAACAACATGCAGCGATGGATGGGTGAAGCGTCGGCTACGCGCCCCGGTTCCCCCACAAAGGTCGAGGCACAACCATGACTTCAACCACCACGTCCCTGGACCAGAGCCTGGTCTACCCTTCGCCGCTAAAGGAATTCTGGAGCGCGTTCAGTCACAACAAGGGTGCCGTCGCCGGTCTCGGCTTCATGATCCTGATCGTGTTCTGCGCGCTGTTCGCGCCGTGGATCGCCCCCTACTCGCCCAGCGAGCAGTTCCGTGACGCCCTGCTGACGCCGCCGGTTTGGCTCGAAGGCGGACAATGGCAGTTCCTGCTGGGTACCGACGAGGTGGGTCGCGACCTGCTTTCGCGGCTGATCCACGGTGCGCGCCTGTCGTTGCTGATCGGCCTCGCGTCGGTGGTCATCTCGCTGATCCCCGGTTTGCTGCTGGGCCTGGTCGCGGGCTTCTTCCCGCGCCTGATGGGCCCGTCGATCATGCGTCTGATGGACATCATGCTGGCTCTGCCGTCGCTGCTGCTGGCGGTCGCCATCGTCGCCATCCTCGGCCCTGGGCTGATCAATACTGTGATCGCCATCGCCATCGTCTCGCTGCCGTCCTACGTGCGCCTGACCCGCGCCGCGGTGATGGGCGAGCTGAACCGCGACTACGTCACCGCGGCACGCCTGGCCGGCGCCAGCCTGCCACGGCTGATGTTCATCACCGTGCTGCCCAACTGCATGGCACCGCTGATCGTGCAGGCGACCCTGAGCTTCTCCTCGGCGATCCTCGACGCCGCAGCACTGGGCTTCCTCGGCCTTGGCGTACAACCGCCAACCCCCGAGTGGGGCACCATGCTGGCCTCCGCACGCGACTACATCGAGCGCGCCTGGTGGGTCGTGACCCTGCCGGGGCTGGCGATTCTGCTCAGCGTACTGGCGATCAACCTGATGGGCGACGGCCTGCGCGATGCGCTGGATCCCAAGCTCAAGAACGCGATCTGAGGAGGCCGATCATGAATAACCTCCGCATCACTATCCACCAGGCGCCTCGCCTGCAGATGGAGGCCGCCCGATGAGCCTGCTGGAAATCCGTAACCTGAGCGTGCGCTTCGGCGACGCCAACGCCGTACCGGTGGTCGACGGTCTCGACCTGAGCGTCGACAAGGGCGAAGTGCTGGCCATCGTCGGTGAGTCCGGCTCCGGCAAGTCGGTGACCATGATGGCGCTGATGGGCCTGATCGACTCCCCCGGCATCGTGCGCGCGGACCGCCTGGTCTTCGACGGCACCGACATGCTCACCCTCAAGGGCCGCCAGCGTCGCCACATCGTCGGCAAGGATCTGTCGATGATCTTCCAGGACCCGATGACCGCGCTGAACCCCAGCTTCACCGTGGGTTTCCAGATCGAGGAAGTACTCCGCCAGCACCTCGGCCTCAAGGGCAAGGCAGCTCGTCAGCGAGCCCTGCAACTGCTCGAACGGGTGGAGATTCCAGGGGCGGCGAGCCGCCTCGAGGCCTACCCGCACCAGCTGTCCGGCGGCATGAGCCAGCGCGTCGCGATCGCCATGGCGATCGCTGCCGAGCCCAAGCTGCTGATCGCCGACGAACCCACCACCGCCCTGGACGTGACCATTCAGGCGCAGATCATGGAGCTGCTGCTCGACCTTCAACGCGAGCAGAACATGGGCCTGGTGCTGATCACTCACGACCTGGCCGTGGTCGCCGAAACCGCCAACCGGGTCTGCGTGATGTACGCCGGCCAGGCGGTGGAGCTGGGCCAGGTGCCGGCGCTGTTCGATGCGCCCACCCACCCGTATACCGAGGCGCTGATCAAGGCGATCCCCGAACACAGCCTGGGCGCCACTCGCCTGTCGACCCTGCCCGGCATCGTACCCGGGCGCTACGACCGGCCGCATGGCTGCCTGCTGTCGCCGCGCTGCCCTTACGTGCAGCAGAGCTGCCGTGACCGCCGCCCGACCCTGGAACCCCACGAGCGTGGCGCCGTGCGCTGCCATTTCCCGCTCAACCTGAATGCCGAGGTGGCGTGATGACGACCGTCCTGACCGCACGCGAACTGACGCGTCACTACACCGTTTCCCAGGGGCTGTTCAAACCCAGTGCCACGGTGCAGGCGCTCAATGGCGTGTCCTTCGAGCTGCAAGCTGGCAAGACCCTGGCCGTGGTCGGTGAATCCGGCTGCGGCAAATCCACCCTGGCCCGTGCCCTGACACTGATCGAAGAACCCTCTTCGGGCTCGCTGCAGATCGCCGGCCAGGAAGTCGCGGGCGCCAATGCCCAGAAGCGCAAGCAACTGCGTCGCGACGTGCAGATGGTCTTCCAGAACCCCTATGCCTCGCTCAACCCACGCCAGAAGATCGGTGATCAGCTGGCAGAGCCACTGCTCATCAATACCGGTCTGTCACGTCTCGAGCGTCGTGAGAAAGTCCAGGCGATGATGAGTCAGGTGGGCCTGCGCCCCGAGCACTATCAGCGCTACCCGCACATGTTCTCCGGCGGCCAGCGCCAGCGTATCGCCCTGGCCCGCGCCATGATGCTCACCCCCAAGGTGCTGGTGGCCGATGAGCCGACCTCGGCGCTGGACGTGTCGATCCAGGCGCAGGTGCTCAACCTGTTCATGGACCTGCAGGAAGAGTTCAAGACCGGCTACGTGTTCATCTCCCACAACCTCTCGGTGGTGCGTCACGTAGCGGACGACGTGCTGGTCATGTACCTCGGCCGCCCGGCGGAGATCGGCCCCAGCGAGCGCATCTACGAACGCCCGCTGCACCCGTACACCAAGGCATTGCTGTCGGCCACGCCGACCATCCACCCGGATCCGGCCAAGCCGAAGATCAAGATCGTCGGTGAACTGCCCAACCCGCTGAACCCGCCATCGGGTTGCGCCTTCCACAAGCGCTGCCCCTACGCTACCGAACGCTGCCAGAGCGAACTTCCGCTATTGCGCCCGCTCGATGGCCGCCAAGTGGCCTGCCATCACGCCGAGCAGTTTCTCTGACCGCACGTCGGGCGCAGCAGCACGCTGCGCCCGACGACTCAGGCAGCCAGCGTGACGAATGCAGCAGCGGGTCAGGAGGTCAGCTCGACGGTGGTAGCGGGCGGGGACGCCTAGCCATGCCCGCGATTAGCGCACGGGCCGCACCCACTTCAGCACTTGCCCATAACGACAGAGCGAGCCCTCAGTACACATCCCGCCGGTACCGTCCCTGCTCCACCAGCTCCTCGACCACCGCCTCGCCCAGCACCTCGCGCAACACCTGATCCACCCCCGCCGCCATGCCCTGCAGGCTGCCGCATACATAGACGGCAGCGCCATCGGCGATCCATGCACGTAGCTCCTCGGTTGCTTCACGCAGTCGATCCTGCACGTAGATGCGCTGTGCCTGATCGCGGGAGAAGGCCAGATCAAGACGCTGCAGCTGGCCGCCATTCGCCCAGCCCTGCAGTTCCTCACCGCAGTAGAAATCGTGCTCGACACTGCGCTCGCCAAACAGCAGCCAGTTGCGCGTATGGCCTGCCGCGATGCGTGCCTTGAGCAGGCTGCGCAGACCCGCCAGGCCCGTGCCGTTGCCGATCAGGATCACCGGTCGATCATCCACGGGAGCATGGAAACCACTGTTGCGACGCACCCGCGCCAGCAGCTGTGCACCGACCGGCAGATGCGCGGTCAGCCAGCCGGAGCCCGCGCCCAGCTGCCCGTTAGCAAGGTGTTGCTGGCGTACGATCAGCTCCAGCTTGCCCTCCTCGGGCAAGGACGCGATGGAGTACTCGCGGCTCGCCAGCGGCACCAGCGCATCGAGCAGCGCCTGGGCATGCAGACCAACCAGATGGCTGGCGCTGAACGGTAACTGACGAGCGCTCAGCGCCTCGCCAAGCGTGTGCCCCAACGGCTCGATGACCACGGATTCCAGTGCCTGCAAGCCATGCTCGTGCAGCCAGTGACGAACCTGAGCCTCGCCATTGCGCGGCACAATCTCCAGGATATCGCCGGCCTCCCACGAGACGCCGGTCGGTGGCTGCAAGCCGATCAGCCAGGTGCTCTGACCCTGGCCGTGGGGATTGAGGCATTCACGCGCGCGCAGCGTCCAGCCATCGAAGGGTACGTGCTGCACCGGTAGCGGCTGCACGCCGGTCAGATCGGCCAATTGCCGTTGCCAGGCGAGCAGCGCCGCCTCGTCGTCACCGTCGACCTCGACACGCTCGCCGAGACGCAGGGCTCCACGGCTGCTCAACCAGTCGTCGAGGCGCCGGGCAAAGCCGCAGAATTGGCTGTACTGCCGATCACCGAGAGCCAGTACCGCATAGCGCAGCTGCGGCAGATCCAGGGTCGCCGCCAGCCATTGCCTTTCCACGCCGCGAGCGCTGTCCGGCGCCTCGCCGTCGCCAAAGGTGCTGAGCACCAGCAAGGCACGGGGCGTGGTACTCAGCCTGGCGGTATCGATGCGCGCCAGCGGCTGCACCTCCACCGTCATGCCGGCCGCCTGCAACTGCCCGGCCGTCTGCCAGGCCAGTTGCTCGGCGAAGCCGCTCTGGCTGGCGAACCCCACCAACCAGGATTCACCGCCTTCGCCACCAGCCAGCGCCTGGCGGGCTGCCAGCGCCGCACGCTTCTTGCGTCGTCGGTCCAGGTACAGCAACCAGCCGGTGATGAAGAACAATGGCATCAGCAAACTGGCGACCATCATCAGCACCCGCCCGGGCATGCCGAAGTACTCACCGGTATGCAGGGCGTAGACACTGGCCAGCAGTTGCGCCTTGAACGACTTGTCGGCGTAGCGCTCGACCTGCTTGGCTTCGCCGGTCAGCGGGTCGAGCTGCACCTGGTTGAAGGCGCGCGTGTGCTCGGCGTCGCGCAGCATGAAAAACACCCGCGCCGGCTGGCCGAGTGCATTGGGCAGCTGCAGGCTGTAAACGCCGAGCTTGTCGCCCGCCGTTCGCTGAATGCCTTGCCAGAGGTTCGCGTAGTTCACCTCAGGCATTGGCTGGCCATCGGGCGGCGGGCCGCGTCGGCCGCGCCCCTCGCCTGCCTCACGGGGCGTATCGCTGAGCAGGGTTTCCAGGCCGCTGCGGTACCAGTCGTATGACCAATACAGGCCCGTCAGCGCCGCACACAGATAAAGCGGCAGGCACCAGGTGCCGACCACTGCATGCAGATCCCAGTTGAAAGCACGGCCCTTCTTGGCCCAGTCGAACGTCAGCCAGGCGCGCCAGCTGAACACCCGCCGCGGCCAGCGCAGATAGAGCCCGGACAGGCAGAAGAACACCAGGGCGATGGTACAGGCGCCGGTGATCTGCCGGCCCGTCTGGCCCATGGCGAGGAAGCGATGCAGTTGCAGCATCAGACCGAAGAACGCCATGCCCCGCGGCTCGCCCAGTGACTCGGCGGTGTAAGGGTCGACGAAGCGCACACCGCCACGTCGCTCACCCGGCGGCGGGGTCAGGAACACCCGCGCTGGCTGGCCGCCTTCGGTATCCACATAAAGGCCGGACACACCGATGCCCTGAGCCTGCAGCCGCTCGATCATCTCGCCGGGCTCGAGTACCGATCCCGGCTGCGCCGTCACCGCCATCTGCGGATTGATCGCCAGCAGGATTTCCTCCTGAAAGCTGTACAGCGCACCGGTCACGCCCATCAGGGCAAGCACCAGGCCGGCAGTGATGCCAAAAAACCAGTGCAGTTGGAACAAGACTTTCTTGAACACGATTAACACTCAGCAGATGGACCTGACATGAAACCGCGCGACTCTAGATGAGAATCATTTGGAATGCTCGATATTTACCCGACCTTTACAGCCATCCAGACCCCACCTGCGAGAAAGCCCCGCCAACGCTGGTGCGTTGGCGGGGCTGGTCAGGCTTGAATCAGAAGTTGTAGGTCGCAGACAACAGGGCAGAACGGCCATCGCCATATTCGATAGCTGAAGAACGTGCGACCGCACCAGCCTGCTGGCGCACCCGCTCGACGTAATCCTTATCGAACAGGTTGTTGACGTTGAGCTGCAGATCCAGATTCTCGTTGACCTTGTAGGCAACCATGGCGTTGTGCAGCCAGTAGTCATCCAGTTTGGCGCGCGTGCTGGAGGTCACGTTGCGCTCGCTGACGTAGCGAGCGCCGTAGCCGATGCTCCAGCCTGCAGGCAGCTCGTAGGTTGTCCACAGGTTGAAGGAGCGTGGCGGTGTATTGCCCAGCGCCTGCCCTACGCGCCCCACACCTGCCGGAGTATCGGCGGCCTTGAGCGTCTCGCTGTTGAGGAAGGTGTAGTTGGCGAACACATCCCACTGTTCGGTCACATGACCGGTCAGGCCCAGCTCGAAGCCATCGACACGCTGTTTGCCCGCCAGCTGCGTCGAGCCGTCGGACATGGTTTCCCGCGCGTTGCTCTTCTCCACCCGGAATACCGCCGCGTCCAGTTCCACTCGGCGGTCGAACAGCTCCCACTTGGTACCCAGCTCCCACGTCTCGTTCTTTTCCGGGTCCAGGTTCGCTGTCGCGACGGTCAAGCCACCGCCTGTAGACGCCAGGTTTTCGGCCGACGGGTTGAAGGAGTTGCCCCAGGCGACATAGAACCGTCCGTTCTCCACAGGCTTGTAGACCAAACCGACGCGGCTGCTGGCCTTGCGATCATTGGAGTCGAAACGGGTAGTTGGCTGCTGCGTGGCATTGAAGGCGCGGGCTTGGCCGTCCATCCAGTCCACCCGCACGCCGCCATTGAGGTCCCATTGCTCATTGAGGGCAATGGTGTCGAAGAAGTAGATCGCCTTGTCGGTCAGCTTGGTCTCGGTGTAACCGCTGTTGGCCTTGTTGGTCGCACCGCTCCAGTACTTGGGAGGATTGCCTAGATTGGCAACCGGATAAGGCGCCGCGCTGGTCAGGTTGTAGCTGTATGTGCGCAGATCCAGAGTCTCGCGGGAAATTTCCGCTCCGACCACCAGATTGTGCGCCAGGCCGAAGGTATCGAAAGCCGCCTTCAGGTTGGTCTGGTTGATCCACATTTCAGTCTCGGCATCGCGGCCATAACCTTGCGGGCCCGCTGGCCGGTAACTGCCTGCCGGCAACCCGGTGGTATTGACGTGGGACGCCGACACCGTGGTATCGCGGTTGACCAGGCTGTAGCGGGTCAGGTTCTGGATGCTCAGGTCATCGTTGAACTCGTGCTCGAAGTTGGCAGTGAACGCGCTTTGCTCGATCTCTTCCTTGTCGAGGTTCTTCCAGCCGAAGTAGGCCTCGCGATCGACACCGGCCAGGCGCTTGCCGTCCAGTGCTGGCACGCCGTAATCCGGTAGGTTGTCGTCCTGCTGGTGGTGCAGGCTGAGGGTCAGACGGGTGGAGTCGTTCAGCCCCAGGCGCAGCGACGGGGCAATCCCCCAGCGCTTGCGGTCGATCTCGTCGCGCCCCGCTACGTCGTTCTTGTGGCCCATCAGGTTCAGGCGCACGGCGCTGTCGGTGCCCACACCTTCGAGCGGCTGGTTGGTGTCGAGCGTCATGCGGTAGTAGCTGTCGGTGCCCACGCTGCCACCGATACGCGTGAAGGCGCGATCCTGCGGCTGCTTGCTGATCACGTTGATGCTGCCGCCCGTGGTGCCGGCGCCACCGAATACCGAGTTCGGGCCCTTGATGACCTCGACCTGATCGATGTTGAAGGTGTCGGTGCGGCTGGTCTGCGCGCTGTCACGCAGGCCGTCGATCTGCATGTTGGCGTTGGCACTGAAGCCACGAATGTTGATGCTGTCACCCGAACCACCACCGCCCTCCCCGGCGTTGAAGGTGATACCGGACACATTGGACAGCACCTGGCGCAAACTCAGCGCCTGCTGCTCCTCGATGAGTTTCTGCGGCACTACCGTGATGGTCTGTGGAGTATCGAGCAAGGGCGTCGCGATCTTTGCCGATGCAGACTGCTCGACCCGGTAATTTTCCTCCTGCTGGCCCTGAATCCTTACGTCACCTAGCTCGAGCGAGCCTGGTTTGGTGGCCGATTGGGCAACCGCACCCCACGCACAAGAAGCCAAGGCAAAGCCGATGGCCGAGGCCAGCAGGCTAGGTTGAGGACGACGCGTTAGCGATTTTTTTATGTGCAACATGAAAGCTCCCCCCGAAAAGTCGTGAAGAGCAAATGATATATACTACCATCAGCTAATTACAATCATTCTCATTGGCGGCATGCATCGGTTCGATCTCGAATGGCGGCTGACGCGCAGGGCCAGCGCTCCAGCCTTGCTCATCAGTGGAGCCGTCCTGTTGATCGGTCAGCGTGCCAGCACCCGTTTGTCGATGGCCGCCAGATCACGGCAACCGGTCAACGCCATGGCCACCTCCAGCTCGGCACGCAAGAGCTGGATCACATGGGCCACACCAGCGGCGCCGGCAGCGGCCAGGCCATAGAGGTAAGGCCTGCCGATCAGCACCGCATCGGCGCCCAGCGCCAGCGCCTTGAGGATGTCGCTGCCGCGCCGAATGCCACCGTCGAACAGCAGCGGCATTCGGCCCTGCAGTGCATCGGCAATCGGCTCCAGGCAGTCGAGGCTGGCGGCCATGCCATCGAGCGTTCGGCCGCCATGGTTGGACACGATCAAACCATCCACGCCCTGCGCCAGGGCTTCATTGGCGTCATCCACTTCGGTGACACCCTTGAGTAGCAGCGGCAACGTGGTGATCGAGCGCAGCCAGCGTATATCTGCCCAAGTCGGCGCCGCAGCGAGCAGGCTGCCACCGAGCAGCAAGGCGCCGTTGTCCGGTGCGGGTTTGATGACGGGCGTGCGCATGCCCTGCAGATTGACTGCCTGCACACCCTCAGGCAGCACGAACCCTGCACGCTGCTCGCGGTTGCGCACGCCGTTGACCGGCGCGTCCACCGTCAGCACCAGCGCACGATAACCGGCCGCTTCAGCGCGCCGTACAAGGGCTTCGGTAAAAGCCCGGTCGGGCTGGATGTACAGCTGAAACCACAGCGGGTTGCCGGCCGCTGCGGCAATCGCTTCCAGGCTGGTGCTCGCCTGAGTGCTGACGATCATCCCGGCCTGCAAGGCCGACGCAGCCATTACCGTGGCCAACTCGCCCGCCGGATGGGCGAGCTTCTGGTAAGCGACCGGCGCCAGCAGGATCGGGAAATCGTGGGTGACGCCAAACAGTTGCCTGCGGGTATGCCCCCCACTGAGGTCACGCAACACCCGGCTGCGCAGGCGCGGGTGCTGGAAGGCCGCGACGTTGGCCTGCAGGGTCAGCTCATCGGCAACGCCGCCGTCGATATAGGCCCAGGCCTGCTCGCTCATGCGCGTCTGGGCGATGGCGCGATAATCGCTGACCGACGCGATGCCCGGCGGTATCTGCTGCACGATTTCCATGCTCAGGTATTCGCCCAGTGCCGCAGCAGGTTGTGATACACGCCCGTCAGGCGCACCGCCTCCGGGCTTTCAGGCAGTTGCCGGGTGACGCCCTGAATCGCCTGATCCAGTTCGAACAGCATGCTGCGCTGGCTGTCCCCGCGGACCAGGCTCTGAATCCAGAAGAACGAGGCGAACCGCACGCCGCGGGTCACCGGCATGACACGGTGCAGGCTGGTGCCGGGATAGAGAATCAGGTGCCCGGCAGACAGCTTCACGCTGTGGCTGCCATAGCTGTCCTCGACCACCAGCTCACCGCCGTCGTACTCGTCGGGGTCACTGAAGAACAGCGTCGCGGAGAGATCGCTGCGCACCCGATGTGGCGTGCCGGGCACACTGAAAATGGCATTGTCGACATGGTTGCCATAGGTGCCGCCACCCTCGTAGCGATTGAAGCGCGGGGGCAGCACCTTGAGCGGCAATGCCGCAGAGACGAAGAGCGGATTGGCGCCCAGGCAATCGACGATGAAATCGCCAATCTGCACGGCCAGGGGATCGTCGTGAGCGAGCTGCCGATTATCCTTGGCGCGCTGAGCGACGTGTCCGGCGGTGCCGCGACCATCCTGCCAGGCCGCCTGCTCAAGCGCCGCGCGGCATTGGCGCAACTGCTCGGGCGTCAGCACATCGGGGAGGGTCAACATCATGATCGGGATCTCGCGGGCACCTTAAAGATAATGATTCTAAGGCGCAACAAGCGAGCGAGAGAAGCCTGAGAAGGCAAATAAACGGCGATCGCTCACCGAAGCGAGGCAATCGTCGTCGCCCTCCAGAGCGCGGTACGTGAGTGTGGCCCGCTGAGCAGCGTCAACGCAGACGCTGGGTCTCGAACGGCCTGGCGAGGATGAACAGATCCCGGGCGATGGTTTCCGGGTACTGATCCACGGGCAGTGCCTTGGGCAGGTACAGCGCCGCCGCGTCCAGGGTGGCCAGCGCGAACTCCGGCTCGATGGCGCAGGCGCGGAACAGATGGGTGATCGCCTCGACCTCGGCGGCACTGGTGCAATTGACCCGCCGCCCGCCAATGAACGCATTGAGCTGATCGCAGACCTTTTCCGGCTGCAGCCCGGTGGCCTCGGCCTCGAGCAGCGACAGCCCCAGGTCCTCTTCACTCATGGGATCGAGCATCGCCAGCCCAGCGGTCGGCTTGACGATGGCGGACATGCTGGAGCCGGGCACGGCAGCGCCGACTTCGATGGGGAAAGGACCATTCACGCTTTGATAGAAGCGGACGGCCATCGCGCCTTCGAGCATTCCAGGGATCGATTTCATTGCACGACTCTCGCTAATCCAGTTTTGTTCTGACCCGCGACGACATCCTGCTGCCGCAACGGGGAGGCATTTTCATCCTCTTGTGTGTAGGAGTCGTGACAGTTGGAGATGGTTGAGTGTTTTTTGCCGAGCGGACTGACCGGTGGTCAGCCTGGGCTGGGCGGCGAGTGATCGCCTGCTTGACCGGAACGCCGGCGGCCACCGGCGCACTCATGAAACAGAACGCGCGGCAGGATTGCCCTGCCGTGCGTCAGAGGCGTTAAACCACGCCCTGAGCCAGCATCGCATCCGCCACTTTGACGAAGCCGGCGATGTTGGCGCCTTTCACATAGTTGATGGTGCCGTTTTCCTCGCCGTGGCGTACGCAGGCGCCATGGATGGACTGCATGATGCCGTGCAGCTTCTCGTCCACCTCGCCTTCGCTCCAATGCAGGCGCATGGCGTTCTGCGACATTTCCAGGCCGCTGACCGCAACGCCACCGGCATTGGAGGCCTTGCCCGGTGCGAACAGGGTGCCGTGCTCGATGAACAGGTCCACGGCGTCCAGGGTGGTGGGCATGTTGGCGCCTTCTGCGACGCACACGCAGCCATTGCCCAGCAGTGTGCGGGCATCATCCAGGCTCAGCTCGTTCTGGGTGGCGCATGGCAGGGCGATGTCGCACGCCAGGCTCCACGGCCGTTGACCGGCCTGGAAGCGCAGGCCGTTGCCCTCCAGCTCGCGGATGCGGCCGCGCTGCTGGTTCTTCAGCACCATGAGGTCCTGCCACTGCGCCTCGCTGAAGCCCGCTTCGGCGTACAGAGTGCCCTCGGAGTCGGACAGCGAAATGACCTGCCCACCCAGCTCCATGACCTTGCGTGCGGCGTATTGCGCCACATTGCCGGAACCGGAGATCGCCACGCGCTGACCGTCGAAGCTGCGGCCACGGGTCTTGAGCATTTCCTCGGCGAAATACACGCAGCCATACCCCGTCGCCTCCGGGCGGATCAGGCTGCCGCCATAACTCAGGCCCTTGCCGGTGAGCACCGAGGAGAACTCGTTGGCCAGGCGCTTGTACTGCCCGAACATAAAACCGATCTCGCGGGCCCCAACGCCGATGTCTCCGGCCGGCACATCGAGATCCGCACCGATATGGCGGTACAGCTCGCTCATGAACGACTGGCAGAAACGCATCACTTCGGCGTCGCTCTTGCCCTTGGGGTCGAAGTCCGCCCCGCCCTTGCCGCCGCCCATGGGCAGCGAGGTCAGGGAGTTCTTCAGGGTCTGCTCGAAGGCCAGGAACTTGAGCACGCTGAGGTTCACCGACGGGTGAAAGCGCAGGCCGCCCTTGTAAGGGCCGATGGCACTGTTCATCTGCACCCGAAAGCCACGATTGACCTGCACCTGACCCGCATCATCGACCCACGGCACGCGGAACAGCACAGCCCGCTCAGGTTCGACGATGCGCTCGACGATCCCGGCCTGCAGATAATGAGGATTGGCCTCGAGAAACGGCCACAGGCTGCGCAGCACCTCTTCCACCGCTTGGTGGAATTCCGGCTGATCGGGGTCGCGCTGCTTCAGGCGATCGAGAAAACGGTCTACGGAAAGCGTCATGAAAAGCTCCTGGCGTCCCTGCGCCGCGAAAAAGTTGCCGCGACTCTAGCAAGAACGACACGCCCTAAAAAAGGGCAAAATGACGCTTTTATGAAAGTTTTTGGTGCCAAGCTATAAATAAACCGCCGTAACCCAGATAAATTCGCGACCTTTAAGCACGAATTTAGTGCGCCACAAGCACCAAAAGAGCACCTCGCTCAATCGACCTGCCGCAGCGCTTTCCAGTCGAGGCCGAATCGCGCCAGGTACTTGCGCAAGCGATCGGCATCGTTGGGCTGGGCTCTGGCCTGGCGGGAGATGTCGAACAGGCGCCGCCCCGCGTCGGACAGGCTGTCAGCCTCGCGACAAACCGCAATCACCGCGCGCAGTTGCAGGCGATCGAACAGATCGAGATCCGCTGCCGATCCGCCCAGCAGCTCGTCCAACTCGTCGTTCTGGTCAGCCAGCCCCCAGGCGCGACGCAGGCGTTCGATTTCCTCCTGCACCTGGGCTTCATCGATTCGCCCGCTGTCGGCCAGGGTAGCCATGCGCGTGATGGAGGCGGAAAGCTCCCGGAAGTTACCTTGCCAGGCTGCGTCGCCAGAGCTGGCGAAGGCCAGGTAGCGGCGCCGCGCCTCCAGGTTGAAGCGCACCAGGCGCCCCTGCTCGCGAGCATGGCGCTGCAGCTCGAAGTCGATGTTCGGCTCGATATCCTCGCGACGCCCGGCCAACCCTGGCAGTTCGAAGGTCCACAGGTTGATACGCGCGAACAGGTCCTCACGGAACACGCCCTGCGCGACCCGCGCCCGCAGGTCCCGGTGGGTACCGGCAATGAGCAGGAAGTCGCTGGCCACTTCCTTGTCGGAGCCGAGCGGGAAAAAGCGCTTCTCTTCGACGGCCTTGAGCAGCATGGCCTGCTCATCCAGCCCCAGCTCGCCGATTTCGTCGAGAAACAGCATGCCGCCATCGGCCGCCCGCAACAGACCGTCACGGGCATTCTGCGCGCCGGTGAAGGCCCCCTTGATATGACCGAACAGGGCTGACATGGCGCCGTCACCGCGCAAGGTCGCGCAGTTCACCTCGACGAAACGACCCTCGACCTGATGCCGACTGCGTTTGAGCTCGTAGATGCGCCGAGCCAGAAAGGACTTGCCCGCACCGGTCGGGCCGATCAGCAGCATGGGCGCCCTGGAGCGCACCGCCACCCGCTCGATCTGCTCGATGGAACGGTTGAAGGCGGCATTGCGCGTCGCGATCCCCGACTTGAGAAAGGCCAGCCCCTCCAGGCGCTCGTGCTGGAAACGGCTGGCGATACGGTCGTAGCGCGACAGGTCGAGATCGATCAGCGCATGGGTACCGGTGACCTGAGCATCGTCATCACGCTTGCGTGCTGGCGAGGTCTGCACCAGACGCGCCGGCAGGTAGCGCGCCTCGGTGAGCAGAAACCAGCAGATCTGCGCCACGTGGGTCCCGGTGGTGATGTGCACCAGGTAATCCTCATGCTCGGTGTCGAACGCATAGGCACTGGTGAAATCGTGCAGCGCCCCATAGACCTCTTCGAAATCCCAGGGATTGCGCAGAGGCATCGGCCGCAGGCGCACCTCGGTTTCCGGGGATATCTGCTCGATATCGGCACGCACGCGCTCAGCCAGGCTGATGTCGCGTGCATCGGCGCCATGAATCAGCTCGAGGCGATCGATGAGCAGATCCGGCTGCTGGCACAAGCCAATGCTGGGTCGCCATTTATTCCAGCGGTTGGCACCCTTGCCCACTCGATCCAGGGTCGCGCCGATGAAACCGATTGCGACCGTGCGCTTGCGTGCCATGTCAGCTGCCTCTTGATTTTCCGGATGGAAGACGATTTGCAAATATTATCTAAAAATATAAAACACTATCCATTCATCTATAAAAATCAGAGAGAACCCTCCTATCACCTCATCACACAATCCTTAATAAATAATTTTAAATCCTTATAAATCAACTATTTGAAATTAAATAGGCGCGAAATACGAAAAGCTGGCACAGCGACTGCAATAGCTCTGGCAACACGGAAACACAGAGCGAGACGCTAAGATGGCCAACTTCAAGCTGTTCAATACCCAGGAAGCGCGCCTGCCAACCAGCGATACGCTGAACAAGGCACAGGCTCCGGCTTACACCAACAAGCCCAAGCACAAGCTGGCGCAACTGGCGGTAACCGGCTGCCTGAACCAGACCTACTACGCCGCTGCCGAGACCCAACTGGCCGACGTGCTGGCGCTGGTCGCTCAACTGGATAGCCGCTACGTGGCCAAGGCCGCCCTGTATGCCCGCAAGAAAGGCCACATGAAGGACATGCCCGCCCTGCTGCTGGCAGCCCTGGCGGCGCAACGTTCGAGCCTGGTACCGGCGCTGTTCGCCGAGGTGGTGGATAACGGCAAGATGCTGCGCACCTTCGTGCAGATCCTGCGTAGCGGTGTGACCGGGCGTAAATCCCTGGGCTCGCAGCCCAAGCGACTGGTGCAGAACTGGCTCAACACGGCCAGCGAGCGCCAACTGCTGCAGGCGGCGATCGGCAACCAGCCCTCCCTGGCAGACGTGGTGAAGATGGTTCACCCCAAGCCGGCAGAAGCATGGCGCGAGGCGTTCTTCGCCTGGCTGATCGGCAAACCGGCGGATGTCGCTGCGCTGCCACCGCTGACCCGCTCCCTGCTGGCATTTCGCAGCGGCACCAGCAGCGAACTGCCGGACGTGCCATTCCAGTTGCTCGGTAACGAGACGCTGAACAAGGCGCAATGGGCCGAACTGGCAGGACGCATGGGCTGGCAGGCACTGCGCATGAACCTGAACACGCTGCTGCGCCATGACGCATTCGAGATCAGGGGTTGCGCGGAGATCGTCGCCGCACGGCTGGCCGACGCAGAGGCGGTGGCCAAGGCGCGGGTTTACCCCTACCAGTTGCTGGCGGCCTACCGCATGGCCAGCAGCGAAGTACCGCGGGTGGTGCGCGAAGCGCTGCAGGATGCCCTGGAGCTGTCGCTGGCCAACGTGCCGGTGCTGAGCGGTAACGTAGTGGTGTGCCCGGACGTATCGGGCTCGATGGCGAGCCCGGTAACCGGCTACCGCCAGGGTGCGACCACGGCGGTGCGCTGCATCGACGTCGCGGCACTGGTGGCAGCGGCTATCCTGCGCAAGCAACCGCATGCCCAGGTGCTGCCGTTCGAGAACAAGGTGGTGAAGGTAACGCTCAACCCGCGTGACAGCGTGATGAGCAATGCCCAGAAACTGGCGGCAATCGGTGGCGGCGGAACCAGTTGCTCGGCCCCCCTGCAACAATTGGCGGATGCCAAGGCCCGGGTGGATACATTGATTCTGGTTTCCGACAACGAATCCTGGATCGACGCCCGACGTCATGGCGCCACGCAAACCCTGCGGCAGTGGGAACGGATCAAGCACCTCAACCCGCAAGCGCGGTTGATCTGCATCGACCTCCAGCCCCATGGCACCACCCAGGCGCCGGATCGTGCAGACATCCTGAATGTCGGCGGCTTCAGCGACGCGGTGTTCGATGTGGTGGCACAGTTCACCAACGGTACCTATGGCGCAGCCCACTGGGTAGACGCCATCGAGCAGATGGAGATATGAAAAGTGGTGCTTCGTGCAACGGGCGAAGCACCCAAAGAAGCAACTTCGCGGCGTCATGAATGCCGCTGGGACTACAGGTAAGCCAAGCCGGCAAAACCGGTACGAGCGAGCAGGTTCAAGCCCTGCAACGCGCTAGCGCGAACAGTCCCGGCGAACCTGGTCATGGCGAAGCGAGGCACGAATGCCAGTGGCTGTACATCGGTTAAGCGGGTTCGATTCCCGCCCGTGGCAACACGGAACAGTCACTCATCTTGTCGTGCCACCTGATTCAACGGTTTTGCGACGAATGCCGGTGGAACTACACCCTTCCACGGTCGAGATGCGGGTTCGAATCCCGTCGGCTCCATCACTGGGGGGCCGTAGTTCAATGGCAGAACACGAAAATACGTTTCACCACCTTTGTCGTCGCATCTTTAAACAACGCAGCGAATGCGGCCGGGCATTCCATCGGAACTGTGGGTTCGAATCCCACCTTGCGAAAGCAAGACGCTCATCTGGCAGAGCGCATGCCCGCTGAACTTGTCGCTGCACGGAGGCTTAGCCTCCACTTTTTGATTGATCCGGCGAATGCCGGTGGAACTACAGAACGTGAAGGTTGCGGGTTCGACTCCCGCCCCGGCAACGGGTAGCTCAACTGGATAGAGCAACGCGCATGTTTCACCAACGATTGTCGCCGCACTACGAACGCTGGCACGGCCAGCACGAATACGAGTGAATGATGATGCAAACCAAGACCTACAACCTGCTGGAAGTCGCCAACGGCAAGCCGATCAAACTGTGGACGCAAGGCGTTCCGGTCGAGGAAGAGGCCCGCCAGCAGCTGATGAATACCGCGAAGATGCCCTTCATCTTCAAGCACCTGGCCGTGATGCCGGATGTGCACCTGGGTAAGGGCTCGACCATCGGCAGCGTGATTCCCACCATCGGCGCCATCATCCCGGCTGCGGTCGGCGTGGATATCGGCTGCGGGATGATCGCCGCACGTACCTCGCTGACTGCCACCGACCTGCCGGACAACCTGGCCGGGCTGCGCGCCGCCATCGAGAAAGCCGTTCCCCATGGCCGCAGCAACACCCGCGCCGGTCGCGACCGTGGTGCCTGGGAAAACGTACCGGACCTGGCCGATCACGCCTGGTCGGCGCTGAGCGATCGCTTCAAGGTGATTACCGACAAATACCCGAAACTGGAGAAGACCAACAACCGCAAGCACCTGGGAACGCTGGGAACCGGTAACCACTTCATCGAGGTCTGCCTGGACGAAGCCAACCGGGTCTGGTTCATGCTGCACAGCGGATCGCGCGGTGTGGGTAACGCCATCGGCAACCTGTTCATCGAACTGGCCCAGGCCGACATGCGCCAGCACATCGCCAACCTGCCGGACCGCGACCTGGCCTACTTCGAGGAAGGTAGCCAGCACTTCGCCGACTACGTGGAAGCGGTGGGCTGGGCCCAGGACTTCGCCAAGCAGAACCGTGCCTTGATGATGCACGCGGTGATCGCAGCGGCCCGGGGCGTTATCGCCAAACCGTTCGAAGTCGCTCTGGAAGCGGTCAACTGCCACCACAACTATGTGCAGAAGGAACGCCACTTCGGTGAAGAGGTACTGGTAACGCGCAAGGGGGCGGTGTCCGCCAAGAAGGGCGAACTGGGCATCATCCCCGGCTCGATGGGGGCCAAGAGCTTCATCGTGCGCGGGCTGGGTAACGAGGAAGCGTTCTGTTCCTGCAGCCACGGTGCCGGTCGAACCATGAGCCGAACCAAGGCCAAGAAGCTGTTCACCGTGGAAGACCAGATCCGCGCCACGGCCCACGTCGAATGCCGAAAGGACGCCGACGTGATCGACGAAATCCCGATGGCCTACAAGGACATCGACCATGTCATGGACGCCCAGCGCGAGCTGGTAGAAGTCATGCACACCCTGCGTCAGGTGGTGTGCGTGAAAGGATGAGGTGAGGACATGCTGCAACCCGTACAAAACCAGCGACTCGACGAACTGCGTACCCGCCTGGAACAGGCGGGATGTGTCTTTGACTTCGCGGTGACAATGCTCGACCCAACTGCCACGCCAGGCGAAGCGGAACATCGTCTGGCGTTACAGATGCTCTTCGAGACCATTGAGGAGCGCGCACGGATTTGGCGGCTGGAGCTGATTGCACGCGCCCCCCGTAATGCCAAGCAGTGCTGGCCCGACCTGAAACCGGACTTGGCTCAAGCTCGCCCGCAGGCACTCACCATTGACGCAGTGCGTGAACTGATCAGCGAGGACGGCCTGTTATGCAAGAACTTCCGCGACCCGCCCTACGGCACTGGGCTGCAGGTGACGGACTTCCGCGAATGGCTGCAGGTGCTGAAGCTGCACCCCGACGAGGGGCTGCAGGTGTTCGACTGGGTCGGCAATGCAGACGTCGAACCGCAGCGCAGCAGTTGGAGCAGCTACTTCGACGACGGCAAGGAATGGTGGGGCATCTGGTGCCTCACGTTATACAACCCGCGACGCCGAACATTGTCCGCGCTGGCCGCCAGCGCGACGGATTAGACAAGGATCGAACACATGGACATGCAACAACGCCACCCCCTCAGCGACGCCATGCGCGCTCGGGTACTGGCTGAACTCGAACGGGTCGAGCGCGAGCGCAACGTCAAGGTGCTGTACGCCTGCGAGTCGGGCAGCCGCGCCTGGGGGTTCGCTTCGACCGATAGTGACTATGACGTGCGCTTCGTCTACGTGGAAAAGCCGGACTGGTTCGTCCAGGTCGATGAAGGGCGTGACGTGATCGAGCGTCCACTGGATGACGAGCTGGACGTCAGCGGCTGGGAACTGCGCAAGACCCTCGGGCTGTTGCGCAAATCCAACCCCACGCTGCTGGAGTGGCTGGACTCGCCCCTGGTGTATCGCCAGGAAGGCGACGCCACGGTGCGTCTACGCGAGCTGGCCGAACGGTTCTACAGCCCGCGGGCAGCGCGCAACCACTACCTGTCGATGGCCAAGAAGAACTTTCGTGGCTACCTGCAAGGCGAGTCGGTGCGTTTCAAGAAGTACTTCTACGTGCTGCGCCCGCTGCTGGCCGTACGCTGGATCGACCAGGGTCGCGGCCGGCCGCCAATGACCTTCGCCGACCTGCTGCAGACGGTGGACGACCGTGCACTGCTGGAGGAAGTCGACGACCTGCTGGCCCTCAAGCGCAGGGCCGATGAGTCGGCCTATGGCCCTCGGCGCACGGCCCTGCACGGGTTTATCGAGGCGCAGCTGGAACGGCCGGTACCGAAACTGCCGCGCACCGAGGCGGACAGCGGCGTGCTGGATGACTACCTGCGCGAGATGGTCAGGCACTACGCCTGAGCCGCGTTCTTGACCCGGGTCGAGCGAAGCGATACCCGGGGCGATATCTCGGGTGTCGCTTTGCTCGACCCAGGCCACCGCGGAGCGTGGGACCGATCGATGGCCCACAAAGCTCGACCATGTCATGGACGCCCAGCGCGAGCTGGTAGAAATCATGCACACCCTGCGTCAGGTGGTGTGCGTGAAAGGATAGAGAATATGAAACATCTGAAAGACTGGCTGCAGTGGCTGAACAGCCGCCCGGCTTCCGATAATTATTGGGAAAAATATCGTCACCGCGAAGCATTGGAAGTCCTCGCAGGCTGCAAGGACGACGCCGACTGGCTAACGCTGAGCAGTCACGGCAATGGCTTCGTGCGCGAGATCGCGGTGCGTGAACTGCGCGAGTTGCCGTCGCCAGCAGCTTTGGCTGCCCTGCTCGAACGGGTCAACGACTGGGTACCGCCGGTACGCCAGCAGGCCAATGCCGGCGTACGGCAATATCTTATGTCCGAGCATGCGCCAACGTTGCTGTATGCCCTGCAGCCCCTGATGGCGCTTGCAGAACGTCACCGCGCCGATCACAGCAAAACGCTGGAGGCAGCGCGCACGGTGTTGCAGGGGCCCGAAGTGCGCGATGCGGTGCTGGCGGCCTTCCTCGTACAGCACGGCAAAAGCGCCCGGTTTCTTTTCGAGCTGTTGCTGGAGGCAAGCGACGAGCCAACCAGCCTGCTCGGCAAAGCACTGATGCATCGTGAGATGACAGTACGACAAATGGCGGTGTCGGCCTGCCAGATGCTGCCAGCGGATCTGGCGCGCCCATTGTTGCTGAGGGCTTTAGCGACACCGGGCGCCAGTGTTCGGGTCAATGCCTTGCGGTATCTGCTGACGTCGCTCGATGACCCACGCCCATTGCTGCGCCAAGCGCTGCTGGATGCGTCACCTGCAGTACGCAACCTGGCACGCTGGGCTGCTCCACGCTGGCAGATCGACGCACGCGAAGTACTGGGTGCCCGCCTCGACCAGCGGACGCCAGCCAACAAGCGCGAATGGCTAGGGTTGCTTGGCCTGGCTTGCGAGCTGGCGGTCGACCTGGACGACCGCTGGAAAGACCAGGCCCAGCAGGCGCCCATGAGCAGCGTGCGTCTAGCTGCTGTCGAGAGCCTGAAACAGGCGGATCTATCGAGGCAGTTGGTGGCACTGGATGACGCCTGCGACAAGGTGTTCGCCAAAGCGGTAGAGCGCTTGAGTTCGCAGGACTGGAACGAGCTGGCCAGCGAACTCGACGCCAGGCTGGATCATGGATGGTATGAGCTAACCAACAGGCGGCGTGCGGCAATACTCGGGATGCGACCACGCTGGCAGCAACTGAAGTACCTGTTGATACGCCTGGATAGAACCCCTGAAGAACAAGGGTATTGGCTGGAGCAACTGAGCGTCTGGTGCAGCAAACAATACCTGATGGTCGACCCGACAACCTCGAAGGGCGAACGAGCAGCGTTACTGCAGCGTGTCGAACGACTTGAAGCCGATGGACTTGTATTGAAAGGCAGTTCCGAACGATTGCGTTAAGCGCGTAATGAAGAAAGGAAATGGACATGGCAACGGAAGAACGCCACCCCCTCAGCGACGCCATGCGCGAGCGGGTGCTTGAAGGGCTGCAACGCGTCGAGCGCGAGCGCAACGTCAAGGTGCTGTACGCCTGCGAGTCGGGCAGCCGCGTGCTGGATGACTACCTGCGCGAGATGGTCAGGCACTACGCCTGAGCCGCGTTCTTTACCCGGGTCGAGCGAAGCGATACCGAGGGCGATATCTCGGGTGTCGCCTGCTCGACCCAGCCCACCGCTGAGTGGGACGCGGAGCGTCCCGATAGGTATTCCCACGCGGAGCGTGGGAACGATCAAAGGATTCACAGATGAACAAGGACATTCTCGAACTGGATGGCGCCATCGGCGGCGGCCAGGTGCTGCGCACCGCGCTGAGCCTGTCGATGATCACCGGCACGCCATTGCGTATTCACAACATCCGCGCCAAACGCAGCCGGCCGGGCCTGCTGCGTCAGCACCTGACCGCCGTACTGGCTGCCGCGCAGATCAGCACGGCCGAGGTCGAGGGTGCGCAGATGCACGCCACTACCCTGACCTTCCGCCCGCAGGCAGTGCGCGGCGGTGACTACCGCTTCGCCATCGGCTCGGCGGGCAGCTGCACCCTGGTGCTGCAGACCATTCTGCCGGCCCTGCTGCGTGCCGCCGAACCGAGCCGCGTACACATCAGTGGTGGTACCCACAACCCGGCGGCGCCGCCTTTCGACTTTCTCGATCAGGCCTGGCTGCCGCTGCTGCGGCGCATGGGCGCGCAGGTCGAACTGCAATTGCACCGCCACGGTTTCGTGCCGGCCGGTGGAGGCGAACTGGAGGCCTTCATTCAGCCCTCGCAACTGCTGCCGCTGCACCTGACCGAACGCGGTGCGATAACCGGGCAGCACGCACAGGTGCTGCTGGCCGGGATCGCCGGGCATGTCGGTGAGCGCGAACTGGAGCGTGTCGGCAAGCGTCTGAAGTGGGCGGACGAGGATCGGCACTGCACCTGGCTGGATCACAGTCACGGTCCCGGCAACATCCTCATGCTGACGGTGGCCTGCGAGAACCTGACGGAACAGTTCTGCGCCTTCGGACAGACCAGCGTGCGGGCCGAAGCGGTCGCTGACCGGGCCATCGAACCGCTGCGTCAATGGCTTGCCAGCGAGGCGGCGGTAGCCGAGCACCTAGCCGACCAGCTCTTGCTGCCCATGGCACTGGCGGGTGCGGGCAGCTTCACCACGACGCACCTGAGCGAGCACCTGCAAAGCAATATCCAGGTGATCGAGGCCTTCTGCCCGGTGACCGTCAGTTGCACGCCAACGGACAAGGCACTGCGGGTCGAGGTCAGCAGCCGAGCGTAGGAACCTGGACCCTACTCCAGGACGTAGGGTGGAGTTCGTATGCCATGGTTCGATGGTGACAAAACAGAAACGGTCATCCGGACATTGATCGTGGGAACGGGCCATGCCCGTGACGCTTCGCGCGCATGGCCCGCTCCCACAGGTACCTGAGCCGAATGGCCGCGCACTCCCCTCGGTCATCGCACAAGGCATTTCGTCGAAGATCGCGAACCTCGACTGGAGTTCGTATGCCATGGCTCGACGGTGACAAAACAGAAACGGTCATCCGGCGATTGATCGTGGGAACGGGCCATGCCCGTGATTTTTCGCGGGCATGGCCCGCTCCCACAGGTACCTGAGCCGAATGGCCGCGCGCGTCACTTTTCGGTCATTGCGCAGGGTATTTCGTCGAAGATCACGAACCTCGACTGCAGTTCGTATGCCATGGCTCGATGGTGATAAAGCAGAAATGGTCATCCGGACACTGATCGTGGGAACGGGCCATGCCCGTGACGCTTCGCGGGCATGGCGCGCTCCCACAGGTACCTGAGCCGAATGGCCGCGCACTCCTCTCGGTCATCGCACAGGGTATTTCGTTGAAGATCGCGAACCTCGACTGGAGTTCGTATGCCATGGCTCGATGGTGATAAAGCAGAAACGGTCATCCGGACATTGATCGTGGGAACGGGCCATGCCCGTGACGCTTCGCGGGCATGGCGCGCTCCCACAGGTACCTGAGCCGAATGGCCG
>NZ_JBQWIF010000043.1:0-44500 GCF_052958135.1 Pseudomonas sp. SZ40
TAACTTCTAGCAAGGGCTGCATTGGTAACGCGGGCGTTCGATTTGGTGGGCTAAAGCCCACCCTACGCTTGGATGCACGGCTGTAGGGTGGGCTCCAGCCCACCAATTGGAGCCCCACTGAAACCCCGAAAAAAGTCGCTCTGGTAACTTCTAGCAAGGGCTGCATTGGTAACGCGGGCGTTCGATTTGGTGGGCTAAAGCCCACCCTACGCTTGGATGCATGGCTGTAGGGTGGGCTTCAGCCCACCAATTGGAGCCCCACTGAAACCCCGAAAAAAGTCGCCCTGGTAACTTTTAGCAAGGGCTGCATTGGTAACGCGGGTGTTCGATTGGTGGGCTAAAGCCCACCTGCTTGGATGCACGGCTGTAGGGTGGGCTTCAGCCCACCAATTGGAGCCCCACAACGCACGTCCGCTGTCGCCACTTCGCTGCCGCTAAACAAGCCGACTGCACGTCGTAAACAGGTCATCGAGGAGAACAAAAAATGTCCCATGAAACCCTGAAAAAAGTCGCCCTGGTAACCGGTGCCGGCAGCGGTATCGGCAAGGCCGTCGCCGAGGCGCTGATGGCCGATGGTTTTTCGCTGGTACTGGCCGGGCGTCGGCCCGAGCCGCTGCAGGCATTGGTCGAGATTGCCCGTACCCGTGGCCAGGAAGCCATCGCGGTGCCTACCGACGTCCGCGATCCGGCCAGCGTCGATGCCTTGTTCGCCAGCGTCGAGGAGGTCTACGGGCGGCTCGACGTGGTCTTCAACAACGCCGGTGTCAACACGCCCGCCGTGACCCTCGACGATCTGGATGTCGAGCAGTGGCGCAACGTCATCGACACCAACCTCAATGGTGTCTTTCTCTGTGCGCGCGGCGCCTTCCGGCTGATGCGCAAGCAAACCCCACAGGGCGGCCGGATCATCAACAACGGTTCGATTTCCGCACATACGCCGCGGCCCTACAGCAGTGCTTACACCACCAGCAAGCACGCGGTGCTGGGCCTGACCAAGTCCCTGGCACTGGATGGCCGCGAGTTCAGCATCGCCTGCAGCCAGATCGATATCGGCAATGCCCTGACCGAACTGTCGGTACGCATGACCAAGGGCGTGCGCCAGGCCAATGGCGAGATCGCCGTCGAGCCCATGGTCGACGTCAAGCATGTCGCCGACGCCGTGCGCTACATCGCCGGGCTGCCGCTCTCGGCCAACGTGCTGAACATGACCGTGATGGCCACCAACATGCCCTTCGTTGGCCGCGGCTGATCGACAGGCCGGTACGACCTGCCCAACAGATAAACGAGGTACCCATGAAACCAGAAGTCCTGCAGCTTAGCCCCATCCTGATCCCCGAGATTCGCGACAAGCTCGACCAGCTGTTCACCATCCGCCGCTACTACGAGCAGGCCGACAAAGCGTCTTATCTGGCGCAACACGGCGCCAATATCCGTGGCGTGATCACTGGCGGACACACCGGCATCACCCAGACGGTGATGGCGCAGTTGCCGAACCTCGAAGTGGTGGCGGTCAATGGCGTGGGCACCGACGCCATCGATCTGGCCTATGCCCGTGATCGCGGTATCCAGGTGACGGCCACTATCGGGGCATTGACCGAGGACGTCGCTGACCTTGCCATCGGTCTGCTGATTTCCGCATGTCGTGGCATCAGCACGGGTGACCGTTATGTGCGTAGCGGGCAGTGGGCAACGAGCGCCACGCCGCTGGTGCCATTGCCGCTGGCCCGACAGATGTCCGGTATGCGCATCGGCATCGTCGGCATGGGCCGCGTTGGCCGAGCCGTGGCCACTCGCGCCGCTGCATTTGGTTGCCCAATCAGTTACACCGATCTGCAGGCGATGAGTGACGTGCCGTACACCTTCGTGGCGGATCTGCTGGCGCTGGCCAGCGACAGCGATGCGCTGATCCTGGCGGCCGCTGCCGACAAGGGCGAAGCCATCGTCAACGCCGAGGTGCTGCATGCCCTGGGCCGCGACGGTTACCTGATCAACATCGCCCGCGGCAAGCTGGTCGACGAGCCGGCCCTGGTTGCTGCGCTGCAAAACGGCCAGATTGCCGGTGCTGGCCTGGACGTGTTCGCCGACGAGCCACAGGTGCCTGGCGAGCTGTTCGAGCTCGAGCAAGTGGTGCTGCAACCGCATCGCGCCAGTGCCACGGTGCAGACCCGCACGCGCATGGGCGAGATGGTGGTTGCCAGCCTGGTGGACGCGTTCGCCGGGCGCAAGCCCGCCGGTAGCGTCACGGGCTGATCGCTTTACCTGGCTGCTTTTGCGGATGGTGGCTCTCGACGAGCTGCCCCTTGGGGCCGCGGACGGCATGTCCGGCCCCTGTTTTGCGGCTGATGGGTAGTTGCCGACCGCGCAACTCGTCGGCTTTTCCCGGCAGAAAAAGTGGTTTTTTCAGTCGTTACTTTTGGGTAAAGTGCGGGCCTCTTTGGGGAGTAGCCTGCTGTCGAGCTCGCTCGGTAGCGTTCGTATCAACATTCTCGGCAGAAGCCGTGGTGCGAACACCGTGAGGTTGGTGAGACCAATGACAGATACGTGCCTAAGGTCGGGCGCGTGTATCCGTCATTGACTCATAGCCCGACCGAGACGTAACCGTGAATCCCATTTCCCTCATCCTTCTGGCTTTCGCCATGTCCACGGACGCTTTCGCCGCGGCTATCGGCAAGGGCGCCAGTCTGCACAAACCCCGCTTCATCGATGCCCTGCGCACTGGACTGATCTTCGGCGTGATCGAAGGCATCACCCCCGTGGTCGGCTGGTTCATCGGCCAGGCCGCCGCCAGCTTCGTCGAGGAATGGGATCACTGGATCGCCTTCGTGCTGCTCCTGCTGCTCGGCCTGCACATGATCTACGCTGGTCTGCAGCCCGATGCCGCGGACGCCGCCGAGAAAGCCAAGTCGCACTCCTTCTGGGTGCTGGCGGTGACGGCCTTCGCCACCAGCATCGACGCATTGGCCGTGGGCGTCGGCCTGGCATTCGTCGATGTCAATATCTGGGTCGCCGCGCTGGCAATCGGTCTGGCGACCATGACCATGGTCACCATCGGCGTGATGCTCGGCCGGGTGATCGGCACCGCTATTGGCCACAAGGCGGAAATCATCGGCGGTCTGGTGTTGATCGGCGTGGGTGCGGCGATCCTCTATGACCACACCATGCTCTGACTCATCCGGGGGCGATCCGGGCAACCCTGAACCGGGCTGCCCGATGGCCGCTCAAGGTGCCGGGTTGGGCTGGCTGCGGTGGATGGCCTCCAGAGCAGCCAGCAGGTCGTCATCGAGTTGCAGCTCCACACTGGCCAGGTTGCTGCGCAATTGCTCCAGCGTCGTGGCGCCGATGATGTTGCTGGTCACGAACGGCCTCGAAGTCACGAAGGCCAGCGCCAGTTGTGCCGGATCCAGCCCGCGTTCCCGGGCGAGGTCGACGTAGGCGCTGGCCGCCCGTTCGACCTCGGGGTTGTTGTAGCGCTGGAAACGCTCGAACAGTGTCAACCGGCCTTTCGCCGGGCGCGCACCGTTCAGGTACTTGCCGGACAGCACACCGAACGCCAGTGGCGAGTAGGCGAGCAGGCCGATCTGCTCGCGCAGGGCGATTTCCGCCAGGCCGATCTCGAAGGTGCGGTTGAGCAGGCTGTAAGGGTTCTGGATCGACACGGCGCGAGGCCAGCCGCGTGTTTCTGCCAGGTGCAGGAAGCGCGCGGTGCCCCACGGCGTTTCATTGGACAGGCCGATATGACGAATCTTGCCGGCCTTGACCAGCTCGTCGAGCACTTCGAGGGTGTCTTCGATGGCCACCGACTGATCGTCCGGCTCGTGGCTGAACCCGAGCTGGCCGAAGAAGTTGGTCTTGCGATCCGGCCAGTGCAGTTGATAGAGATCGAGATAGTCGGTCTGCAGGCGATCCAGGCTGGCGTCCAGGGCGGCGATGATGTTCTTGCGGTCCAGGCGCGGATTACCGTCGCGAATGTGTTCCATGCGGCCTGGGCCGGCGACCTTGCTGGCCAGTACCCAGTCGGCACGATCGGCGAAGCGCCGGAAGTAGTTGCCGATGATGCTTTCGGTACTGCCGTAGGTCTTGCCGTTGGGCGGTACGGGATACATTTCCGCGGTGTCGAGGAAATTGACGCCGGCATCCTTGGCCAGGCGAATCTGCTCGAAAGCCTCGGCCTCGGTGTTCTGTTCGCCCCAGGTCATGGTGCCCAGGGCGATGACGCTGACGTCGAGGTCGGTACGGCCTAATGTACGCTTTTGCATGGAAGCTCCTATGAGGGTGATCAGTGGCGCCCGCTGACGAAGTGGGCGGGGTCGTTGAATCCGTGTGTCGAGGCGTGGCCGGGAGCGACCAGGCCGTCGATGAATGCCTCGTCCTCGCCGTCCAGGCGCAGCTCCAGGGCGCCGATATAGCTCTGCCACTGCTGCAGCGTCCGCGGTCCGACGATGGCGGCGCTGACCTGAGGGTTGGCCAGCACCCAGGCGATGGCGAAGCTGATCGGGTCGCTACCGCGGCGCTGTGCGTGGGCGCTGACCTGCTGCGCCAGGGCCAGTGATTCCGGGCGCCATTCGGTCTCCAGAATCCGTTTGTCCTGCCGTGCCGCCCGCGACCCTGCATCCGGTTCGCTGCCGGGCTGGTACTTGCCGCTCAGTACGCCACGCGCCAGCGGGCTGTAAGGCACCACGCCGAGGCCGTAGTGGCGCGCCGCGGTGAACTGCTCGGTTTCCGCCTGACGGTTGACGATGTTGTACAGCGGCTGACTGGCCACGGGATCGTCGACGCCCTGGCGGCGAGCGATGTTCACCGCCTCGGCCAGCCGCCAGCCGCGGAAATTGGAGACGCCCCAGTAGCGGATCTTGCCCTGGCGGATCAGGTCGCCGATGGCGGAAATGGTTTCCTCCAGCGGCGTATCGTGATCTTCGCGGTGCAGGTAGTAGAGGTCTAGGTAATCGGTGCCCAGGCGCTGCAGGCTGCCCTCGAGGGCATCGAAGACGGATTTGCGGCTCAGCCCCTGATTGGCTGGATGGGACCACGAGCGCGGGCTGCCGACCTTGCTGGCCAGCACCCAGTTGGCTCGGTCGGCGGCGATCGCGCGGCCGGTGATTTGCTCGGAAATGCCGCCGTTGTATACGTCCGCGGTGTCGATGAAGTTGACCCCCAGCTCCCGCGCCTGATCGATGATGCGCCGCGATTCGGTTTCGTCGGTGGCACCGCCGAACATCATGGTGCCCAGTGACAGTGGCGATACCTTGAGGCCGGATTTGCCCAGTGAACGGTAATCCATCGGTGATTTCCTCCATTTGGTTGTGCTGCTGATCAATGTTCCGACCGCAGCGTTGCTGAAACGGCTCGGTGAGTCAGCCCTGTGATACTTCCAGTCCAGACTCCCTGTGCAGTTTGCGGAACACCCAGGTGGATGCCAGGCAGAACAGGCTAACCAGCAAGATGGTCAGGCCGATATCGTCGACGCTCGGTGCCGAATGGTTGCGCACACGCTGGATAAGCCCGAGCAGCAGGGCCGCGATGCACACCGCCATGCTCATGCCCAGTTGCACGGACATTGCGGACAGGGTGCTGGCTTTACTGGCGTGACAACTGCTGACATCAGCGTAGGTCAGCGCACCCATGGTGCTCATCTGCAGGGAGCGGGACAGGCCGCCCATGAACAGCATGACGATCACCAGCAGCGCGGGCGTGTCGGCCCGCAGCAACGCACAGATGGCCACGGAAAGGCCACCGATGACGGCGTTCCACAGCAGAATGCGCCGAAATCCGAAGCGCCTCACCATGCGTACCGAGATGAATTTGATCAGCAACGCACCAGCGCCGGCGGCGAAGGTCAGTAGGCCTGCCTGCAGCGCGCTGAGGCCGAAGCCGACCTGAAACAGCAGCACCAGTAGAAACGGCAGTGAAGCGCTGCCCAGGCGGAACAGCGTGCCGCCCCACAGGACGATCGCGAAGGTAGGAATGCGCAGCAGCGAGAAATCCAGTAGCGGTGCCGCCGAACGCCGGGCATGGCGAATGTAGAGCAGGCCGAACAGCAGGCCATTGCCCAGCAGCGCACACGACCAGAACCACGCCAGTGAGCGGCCGTGGCCGAGGGATTCGAAAGCCAGTACCAGGCTGGCCAGCGCCAGGCTGCTGAGCAGAAAGCCGGCGAGATCGAGGGGCTGGCGTCGGTGCCCGGGGTAGTCCGGAATGTGCCGCAGGATCAGGACGATTCCCAGCAGGCCGATGGGCAGGTTGATCAGAAAAATCCAGTGCCACGACAGCGTCGTCACCAGCAGGCCGCCCAGCGGCGGCCCGACCATCGGCCCCAGCAAGGCCGGCATGGTGAGGAAGGCCATGGCGCGCATCAGGTTGGCCTTGCTGGTCCAGCGCAGCAGGATGATCTGCCCGACCGGTACCATCATCGCGCCCGCAGTGCCCTGGCAGAAACGTGCCAGGGAAAGCTGCAGCAACGAAGTGGACAGCGCACAGGCCAGCGAACTGGCGATGAACAGCCCGATGGCGGCAATGAACAGGCGCCGTGGGCCGTAGCGCTCTGCCAGCCAGCCGCTGATCGGGATGAACATCGCCACGGCGAGCAGGTACAGGGACACGATCAGGTTCATGTGCACGCTGGACTCGCCGAAATCCTCGGCGATCTTCGCCAGCGCCGTGAGCACGGCGGTGGAGTCGAGCAGCTCCATGAACAGGGCGCAGCCGATGATCATCGGCACCTTGCGATCGAATGCCGCCTCAGGCTCCCGAGTGTCGAGCCCGTCGCCCTGCGCCGGTTGCGGCAGCTCGACGTCGGGGGACGCCCGGCGCTCGGAAACCGCGCCGCTCAGGAGAAGCGGCCGTAGCGGCCCGAAGCGTAGAGCAGCGGCTGCTGATCGTCGTGCCAGCAGTCCAGTACCTCGGCAATCGCTACCAGATGGGTACCGACATGGTGGAAGTCGGTAATCCGGCAGTCGAAGCCCGCGGTGCTGGCCAGCAGCGCCGGATTGCCGCTGTCCAGGCGCCGCCAGGCATGCTTGCCGAAACGCTGCTCGGGCGGCAGGCGGCCGGCGAAATCATTGGCGGCTTCTTCGGCATCGGCATTCAGCACGTTGACGCAAAAGCGTTTCTGGCGCATCAGGTGCGGATAGAGGCTGGCGCCGCTGTTCACCGCGATCAGCACGGTGGGTGGGTCGGCGGTCACCGAGCTGAACGCGGTCGCGGTGAGCCCGTAATCGGCATCGTCGCCAGCGCAGGTGATGATGTTCACCGAAGCGGCGGTGTTGCGCATGGCTTGCTTGAAATCGGTAGCATCGACGGTGTCGATGAGGGGTTTTTCCAGAACGAGTACGGTCATGGGGGACTCACGTTTTTTGGCTGTCAGGTCTCAAATTTCGAATAGGGCAAAGGGCGTCACAAGGCGAAAGCGGGCGTTCGCCGCTCCCACAGATAGGTGGTTTCGACTAACGCAGCGCCAGGCCCTGTTCGTTCAACGTATGGCTGATACGCTCGCGGCCATGCAGCGACTCCACGCCCTTGAGGCGATTGATCACCTGCTCGCTCCAGCCTGGCGTGTTCTGCCCCTGGGCATGGCTGAAGGCAGCAGCGGTTCCTTCGTAGGCCGCGACCCGTTCCGCCTCGCCGTCGACGCCGTAGGTCTCGCGGTGCAGCGTCACGGCCTGGGGCAGCCGGGGCTTGATCGCCGCCGGCTGCTGCGGATCGGCATAGCCGACGCACAGCCCGAAAACCGGGAACACCAGGGGCGGCAGGTGCAGTTCGTCGATCACTGCCTGCAGGTCATTGCGCAGCGCGCCGATGTAGACGGTACCCAGGCCCAGAGATTCGGCGGCGACCACGGCGTTTTGCGCTGCCAGGGCAGCATCGATGCTGCCGACCAGCAGGCTGTCCAGATAGGCTGGCGCCTGCAGTTGCACGTCGCGCTGCTCGGCGATGCGCTGTGCTCGCGAGAAATCCGCCAGCCAGATCAGGAATAGAGGCGCCTTGCGGATATGCGCCTGATCGTTGGCCAGCGCGGCCAGACGCTCCTTGCGCGCCGGGTCTTCGACCGCCAGCAGGCTCCAGGCCTGCAGGTTGGAGGAGGTGGAGGCCGACTGCGCGGCGGCCAGCAGGGTTTCCAGAGTACCGGCCGGCAGCGGCTGTTCGAGATAGGCACGTACGCTGCGATGCGCGAGCAGGTGCTCGATCACCGGGTTGGCCCGCCAGTCGGCAGCACCGATGCTGCCACCGTAACGTTGTTGCCAGAGTGCTGATGCAGTGCTTTCAGGCATTTCCCATCTCCTGTATTCAAGCGCGGATGGCATACCTTAGGGGCCTGCCGTGCGCTTGTGAAATACCTGCTGATGCTAAGTTAATAATCAAAATAAAGAATATTGTATTGCTGGTAATATGCTTTTTTAGGATGTTATATGGCGACCTGAAAATGCAGGCTGTCCAGATAGCGTTGCCCGGGTACGTCGCTGAGCAGGCGCTGGGTATAGGCGTTGGCAGGCGTGCGGAACAGCTGCTCGGCTGGGCCCTGTTCGACGATCCGGCCTGCCTGCATCACCACCACCTGATCGGAAATCTGCCTCACCACTGCCAGATCATGGGAGATGAACAGGTAGCTAAGGCCCAGCTCCCCCTGGAGTTCGGCCAGCAGGTCGAGAATCTGCTTCTGCACCGAGGCATCCAGGGCGGAAAGTGGCTCGTCGAGAATCAGCAGTTGCGGTTCCAGGGCCAGTGCCCGGGCTATCGCCACCCGCTGACGCTGACCGCCGGACAGGTGCGCGGGGCGGCTGCCCAGCAGCGTGACCGGCAGGCCGACGCGCTGCAGCAGTGTCGCTGCCCGTTGCCGCTGCGCGGTACGGTCGCCAATCGCGAAGGCGCGCAGTGGCTCACAGATGATCTGCTCCAGCGTGAAGCGCGGGTCCAGCGAGGCGTAGGGGTTCTGATAGACCACCTGCACGCGACGGCGGTAATCACGCAACCGGGCTGCGTCGCGGGTCAGCACATCCTGGCCGTCGAACAGCACGGTACCGGCAGTCGCCTGTTCCAGGCGCAAGATCATGCGTGCAGTGGTCGATTTGCCCGAACCGGACTCACCGACGAGGCTCAGCGTGGTGCCTCGCTGGATGTCGAATGACACCTGCGAGACAGCCGGCGGCAGATCATCGCGCCAGCTGGTGAATTGCTTGCTCAGCCCCCGTACGCTGAGCAGCGGCGTCTCCCTCGCGGGAAGCTGGCGCCTGTCTGGGAGCGCCTGGGTGAAACTGGGGGCGGCATCGAGCAGCCGACGCGTGTAGGGGTGGCGAGGGCGCAGGAAGATATCCTGAGTGCTGCCACTCTCGACGATCCGCCCCTGCTGCATGACGATCACCCGCTCGGCACGGTCCATGGCCACGCCCAGATCGTGGGTGATCAACAACACGGCGATCTTCTGTTCGCGGGCCAGGTTCTGCAGGTGATCGAGCACCTGGCGCTGCACCGAAACGTCCAATGCGCTGGTCGGCTCGTCGGCGATGATCAGCGACGGGTGATTGGCCATGGCGATGGCGATCAGCACACGCTGGCGCATGCCGCCGGACAACTCGTGAGGGTAGCGCCGAGCCAGCCGCTCGACATCGCGCAAACCGACCTGGGCGAGCACTTCCAGGCTGCGTGCTTGCGCCGCTTTACGAGGTACGCGATGCACGGTAAGGGCTTCGATGACCTGCTGGCCGATGCGCTTCACCGGATCCAGGGACAGCGCCGGATCCTGAGGCACGAAGCCGATACGGGTGCCACGTAGCTGCCGCCAATGACGGTCGTCGAGCTGCTCCAGGGCCTGGCCATCGAACTCGATGGTGCCGGCGCCGATGCGTGCATTGTCCGCCAGCAGGCCGATCAGCGCCGAGGCGGTGGTGGATTTGCCCGAGCCGGATTCGCCGACGATGGCGACGAACTCGCCGCGGCCGATCTGCAGGTCGATGTCCCGGGTGGCGGGCTGCGCGCCTGTCACGCCCAGGTAGTCGATCGACAACCCGCTGACCTTCAACAGTGGGCGGCTCATCGCTGTTCTCCCCAGGTTTTCTGCATGGCGCGGGCGAGCTGGTTGGCGGCCAGCACCACGGCGGCTACCAGCAACCCTGGCAGGGTGGTGTACCACCAGGCGGCGACGATGAAGTTGCGCCCCTCGGCGATCAGCAGGCCCCATTCCGGTTGCGGTGGCGGTGCGCCGAAACCGAGAAAGCTCAGTGCCGATACCGCCAGTACCGCGCCACCGAACTCCAGAGCCGCCAGTGCCAGCACCGGCCCCGCTGCGTGCGGCAGGATATGCCGGCCAATGATGCTCCAGTGCCCGACGCCGCTGGCGATGGCGGCTTCGACGAAGGTGCTGGCGCGCCAGCGCAGCACTTCACCGCGGGTCATCCGCGTGAAGGTCGCCACCGACGACAGGCCCACGGCCAGGGCGATATTGAGGGTGCCGAAACCCAGTACGGTGATCACCGCCATGGCCAGCAGCAGTGAAGGGATGGCCATCAACACCTCGATCAGGCGCATCAGCAGGACGTCCACACGGCCGGAGAAATAGCCCGAAATCAGGCCCAGGGCGCCGCCTGTCAGTAGCGCAATCAGTACTGCCAGGGTGGTGGCGCGCAACGACAGACCGGCGCCATGCACGGTGCGCGCATACAGGTCGCGGCCCAGGTGATCGGTGCCGAACCAGTGCTCCCCGGAAGGCGCTTGCAGGGCCTTGGCCGGCACCGCGAGCAATGGGTCGATGCGGGTGAACAGGCTGGGGAACAATGCCCAGCCGAGCACCAGCGCCAGAACCAGCAGGCTGGCCAGCAGCACGGGGCGCAGGCGCCACGGCCACAAGGTAAGGCTCGTCCGGGCCACGGGTGACAAGCTGCTCATGGCGTCTTCCTCAGGTTGATACGGGGGTCGAGCAGGGGGTAGAGCAGGTCCACCAGCAGGTTGACGAGGATGTAGATCAGCGCCGCCAGCAGCACCACGCCCTGCACCATGGGGATGTCCTGGCTGGCCACGGCGCCCTGGGCGAGGCGGCCGATGCCATCTCGGGAGAACACCGTCTCGGTGACCACCGCACCGGCCAGCAGGTTGCCGATGATGCCGCCAGCCAGGGTCAGCAGCGGAATCGAGGCGTTGTGCAGCACATGGCCGAACAGTACGCGGCGGCGGCTGACACCCTTGCTGCGCAAGGCGCTGACGAAGGGCTGGCGAATCACCCCGGCGATGGACCGTGACAGCACCTGGGCGATCACCGCCGCGGTGGGTATCGCCAGGGTCAAGGCTGGCAGCACCAGCGATGCGAGGCCCTGGTTGCCCATGGCTGGAAACAGATGGAGGCGGAACGAAAGCCCCTGCAACAACAGCAGGCCGACCCAGAAGGTGGGCAGGGAAACCGCCACCGAGGGCAGTGCCAGCAGGGTCTCCTGGCCGCGCGGATTACGCACCAGGCTGGCCAGTAGCGCCAGGCCAACCCCAGCGGGAATCGCCAGCAGCAACGCCGCAGCAGTGAGCGCGGCCGTTCCGGGCAGCGCCTGCCAGAGCGTCAGGGTGACGGCCTTGCCGCTCTGGATCGAGGTGCCCAGGTCCAGTTGCAGGGCCTGCCACAAGGCGATGGCGTACTGCACTGGCAGAGGCTCGTCGAGGTGGTAGCGGGCCTTGAGGGCATCGATCTGCGCCTGATCCGCCGCGCTCATCTCCCCGCTCTGACTGAGCATGATGGTCACCGGGTCGCTCGGCAGCGCGTAGAGGATCACGAACGACAGCGTGAAGGCTGCCCACAGCACGAACAGCGCCTGGCCCAGGCGGGCGAGCAGCCCGTAGGCCTGAGCGAGGACGCGCCGTCGAGTGGCGGCAGACAGGTTCCAGAAAGTGCTCGCGATCATCGTGGTTCCAGCCAGGTATCGAAGAATTGCAGGCGGGTGGAGGCCTCGTAATGCAGGCCGTGAACCTGGTTGCCGAATGCCGTCACCGTGGCCGATTCGTACAGCGGCAGGATGTGGCCCTGCTCGACGAGCAACTGACTGGCGCGCTGGATCAGCTGGCGGCGCTGCCCCGCATCGAGCACCGAGGCCGACGCCTGCAGCACTTCGTCGACCTCCGAAAACGGACGCTTGTTGACGTTGCGCCCGGAGGCGAAGAACACCGTGCGCAGTACGTCGGGGTCGGCACGGGTGAGGTTGAAGAACCACAGGTCGTAGTCGCCTTCGCTTTGCAGCGCGCTGGTCTGACTGATGGTGGTCTTGTTCAGGCGCAGCTCGATACCGGCCTGGCGCAGTTGCTGCTGGATCAGTTCCAACACCGGCGTCGAGGCCTGCCAGTAATCGACCCGGAACGACAGCCGCTGGCCATCCCGTGCTCGGATACCATCGGCGCCGAGTTGCCAGCCGGCCTCGTCGAGCAGCCGTGCGGCGCCTTGCGCGTCGTGCTGCAGCGCCCCGGACAGGTCGTGATACAGCGGCGTGCTGCTGGCCAGAGCCGAAGTCGCGGGCTTCTGATAGCGGGAGATGATGCCCTGCAGTTCGCTGCGGTCGATGGCCTTGTTGAGGGCCTGGCGAACGGCGGTTTCCTTGAGCAGTTCGCGGGATTCGTTCGGCGCCAGGTTGAAGACGATGCCCGGGTTGGGACGAGCGATGAACGGGATGCCCTGCGCCTCGAGAATGCCTTCGTCCTGCACCGCCACACCGGTATTCACGTCGATCTGCCGTGACAGCAGGCTGCCCAGGCGCACCCCCGACTCCGGAATGATCACGAACTCGATGCCATCGAGCCAGGCACGACCCTGATGGCCTGCCAGGGATGATGGCCAGGTGTAATCGGCGCGGTGTGAAAGCTTCACGCTCTGGTTATGGGTAAAGCTGTCCAGTACGAAAGGGCCCGAGCCGACCAGAGCACCCTGGCAGCGTTCCTCGCTGGAGCGTTGCAGCGTGCTGGTGGCGAACAGGCCCAGACTCATGGTCGAGGTGGCCTGCAGGAACTGGGCGTTGGGCTGCTTGAAACTGACCACCAGGGTCAACGGCTCGGGTACTTCGATGCTTTCCAGCCCGGACAGATAGGTACCGCCGAGGGTGGCCAGGGCGCCGAGGCCGATGATCGCCTCGAAGTTGGCCTTGACCGCGGCGGCGTCGAGCGGTGTGCCGTCACTGAAGGTCACCCCCTCGCGCAGGTGGAAGGTGAAGCGCCGCGAGTCTTCGCTGATTTCCCAGCGCTCGGCCAGCCAGGGCACGATCTCGCTGGATTGCGGATCCTGATCGGTGAGCGAGTCGGTCAGTTGCCGACCCACATTGAGCGCCGTGTTGTTGCCGGCCTGGTGCGGGTCGATGCACAGCGGGTCACCGTCGAAGGCGACCTTGAGTATCCCGCCGTGTGCCGGTGCCTTGGCCGTCGAGGGGGTGTCGCTCGGCGGCGCCGGGTCGCCGCAGCCAGCCAGGCCGATGGCCAATGCCAGGGTCGTCGTCCAGAAGAGAGGGCGGCGTGTCATGGAGGTCTCCAGTCAGGTCAGCGGTGGCGGTTCTGCCGATAGGGCAAGCCGAGGTTTTCGCGCAGGGTGGTGCCGGCGTATTCACGCTGGAACAGGCCGCGGCGCTGCAGCTCGGGCACGACCCCGTCGACGAAATCGTCGATGCCGGCGTGCAGGCCGGAGAACATCACGTTGAAACCGTCGGCGGCGCCACTGTCGAACCAGTGCTGCAGGTCGTCGGCGATGCTCTGCGGGGTGCCGATCAGTACGCGGTGGCCGCCTGCGGTGAGTTTGTTGAACAGTTGCCGGACCGTGGGCCGTTCGCGGCGGATCAGGTCGTAGACCAGCTTCTGCCGGCTGGGGTGGCTGTCGGTGCTGAACTGCTCGGGCGGCAGGGGCACCACCTCATCGAAGGGCAGTTCGGAGAGGTCGTAATCCAGGCTGGCGAAACGCGAGATGCGACTCAGGAAGGATTTCGGGTCGAGCAACTCCTGCAGGCGCTCGTACTTGGCTTCGGCCTCGGCCAGCGTCTTGCCGACCACCGGCGAAATGCCTGGCAGCACGATGAGTTGCTCGGCCGAGCGACCGAACTCGGTTGCCGCCTGATCCTTGATGGTGCGGTAGAACGCCAGGCTTTCCTCGACCGTCTGCTGCGCCGTGAAGATCAGTTCGCCAACCCGAGCACCGAGGCGGATGCCAGCCTCCGAGGAGCCCGCCTGGGCGATCACCGGGTGACCCTGGATCGGCCTGGCCACGTTGAGCGGCCCCTTGACCTGGAAGTGCTTGCCCTGATGGTCGAGCACATGCAGTTTGTCGAGATCCAGCCAGGTGCCGGATGCCTTGTCCTGCACGAAGGCACCATCCCCCCAGCTGTCCCACAGGCCGCTGATCACGTCGAAGAACTCTTCGGCGCGCTCGTGACGATCACTGTGCTGGCTGTGCTCGGCGCGATTGAAGTTCTCGCCACCGCCCAGCGATGTCACCAGGTTCCAGCCCGCTCGACCCTTGCTGATGTGATCCAGCGACGCGTATTTGCGTGCCAGGTTGTAGGGCTCGTTGTAGGTGGTGCTGCCGGTGGTGATCAGGCCGATATGCCTGGTGACCAGGGCCAGTGCCGGGGCCAGGATCAACGGATCCCAGCGCACGCTGTTGGCGCCTTTCTCCAGGCCCGGATCGAGGTCGACCTTGACGCCGTCGTTGAAGAACAGCGCATGAAAGCGCCCGGCTTCCAGCTTCTCGGCGATGTAGCGGTAATGGTCGAAGTCCAGAAAGGTGTCTTTCGGCGCTTCCGGCAGGCGCCAGGCCGAACCGGTCAACACCCCGGGTACGAAGGCCCCGAGAATGATCTTCTTGTCTGCTGTGCTCATGGCGTTTTCCACGGGTTGGCCTGCGGCGCTGCCGGAGGCGTTCGAAGGGTCAGAAGTTGTAGGCGACGCGGGTGTACCAGTAGGCGCCGTTGTCATCGAAGGGCGCGTTGGCGTAGGGCGGGAAGCCGTTGGTGTTGCCGCTTGGGTACTTGTGCTCGTCCGGTTTGACGTCGAACAGGTTGCTGGCGCCCAGCACGACATTGAGGTTGTCGCTGAGGTCGTAACCGAACTCCACATCGGTGATCCACTTGGCGCCGTAGGTCTGGTCGAACTGCGGGCCGCCGGTATCGCGCTCGGTCACCTTGTCGTGACGGGTGAGGGTCAGCGCGGCGCTGAAATCGCCGATCCGCCAGTCGCTGCCGAGGATCAGTTTGCTGCGTGGGTAGGAGTCGGTCAGGTAGCCCTGAGAAACGTGATCGACCAGCGGCTGGTTGACGCCGATGGCCGCCAGCACGCCCGGTGTGGAGGCCAGCTTGTCGATCTCGGTCTTGTTGTAGTTGTAGCCCAGGCTCCATTTGACCTGGCCGTAGCGGCCGAAGTCGGAACGGTAATCGGCGACCAGATCCAGCCCCGTGGTGGTGGTGTCGGCGGCATTGGTGAAGTACTGCACGCGGTAGCCCGGTGCATAGCCGAGGTTCGCCAGCAGGGCGTTCACCGCGCTGCCGGAGAAATAGGTACTGCCGCTGATGCGATCCTTGACCTCCACCTGATAGACGTCGAGCGTCACGTTGGCGGCCTGAACCGGTTTCCAGGTGAAGCCGACACTGATGTTGGTGGATTTCTCCGGCTTCAGGTCGGTAGCGCCCAGGGCACGCGCCAGTTCGCTGTCGACGGCAGCCGTCTTGGTTTGCGCGTAGACCGCCTGGCCGCCCACGCTGGTGTAGGCGTTCTGGCTGCGTGCAAACGAGGTCTGCGACAGCGACGGGGCGCGGAAGCCATTGTTGATGGTGCCGCGCAGGGCGAAGTCGGGGGTGAACTCGTAGCGCAGCGAGAGCTTGCCGCTGGTGGTGTCGCCTGCGGCGTCATCGTATTCCTCGTAGCGCCCGGCCAGGCCGACGTAAAGCTTCTCGGTCGGGTAGAAACCGACGTCCACGTAGCCGGCGTAGTTGCTGCGCTGCACGTCCGCTTCGTCTTCCGGGAGCAGGGTGATCGCACCCTGGGCACCGATCGAGCCGGTGCTTGGGTTGAGCGGGTTGCCCACCGGGTACTGATAGGTACCCGCCGCGTAGGAGGCTGGGTCACCGGAAATGGTCTTGAAGCCATCCTCGCGGTATTCCGCACCCCAGGAAAATTGCAGGGGCTTGCTCAGGCCGACCTCGAAGGCGCGGGAGAAGTCGAGGTTGGTGGTCCACTGTTCGGATTCCGAGGTGTAGGTCCAGAAACTCGTCGGGCTGGACGGGCCGAGGGATGCATTGAGGCTCTCGCGCGAGCCGTGGTCGATCTCGTTGCGCCCGTAGGTGGTGCTCAGATCCCAGTCCCAACCGGCGGCCAGCCCCTTCACGCCACCCGCGACCTGCCAGTCGGTTTCCTCGAAGGTCACGAAGGGGGCGGTGCCGTCGGGGTAGATGGACTCGATGATGTTGGTCGAGTTGGGCCGCCTGAAATTCTGGCCGACCCTTGAGTCGCGTTCGGTATAGGTGGAGAAGGAGTACAGCGACACCTCGTCGTTGACCGGCAGCTCCAGGTTGTAGGAGCCGTTGAAGCCCTTGACCTTGGGCTTGCCGTTCTTCGAGACCTTGCGGCTGACGGTGGCTTCGCGTGGGTCCGGCTGGCCATTGACCGGGTGGTAGAAGGCGCCGGTGGCGTCCAGCGACTTGACTGCGGTTTGCTCCGAGCGCCCGTCGATGGCCAGGTTGATGAAGCCGTCGTTGGGCAGGGCGAAGCCCTTGTTGGCAGCCAGCTTGAGGTTCTCGCCATCGCCCTCGAAGTACTCGCCCCAGTAGGCACTGGCAGAGCCGCCGTGGTCGGTCTCCTTGAGGATGATGTTGATCACCCCGGCAACCGCGTCCGATCCGTATTGCGCCGCAGCGCCATCGCGCAGCACTTCGACGTGGTGAATGGCGCTGACCGGAATCAGCTCCAGATCCACCGAGGTCGCGCCGTTGGACTCCAGGCCGCCCAGGTGTACCGATGAACTGGTGTGGCGGCGCTTGCCGTTGACCAGCACCAGCACGTCGGCCGCACCCAGGCCGCGCAGCTTGGCGGGACGGTGCACGGAGTCGTTGGAATTGCTGCGTACCGAGCGCACCTGATATGACGGCAAGGCTTTCTGCAGGGCGGTCTTCAGGTTGGTTTCGCCGGTCTTTTCCAGCTGCGTGCTGTCGATCACGTCGATCGGCGATGGGCTGGTGGTCACCGTGCGTGCTTCGCTGCCGCGTGATCCGGTGACGATCACGGTGTCCAGCTTGTCGTCGGTCTGTGCGGCGACGGCAGCGATCGGGCTGATCAGATAGCCGGCCAGCAGGGCAGGCGCCAATGACAGCACAGGGTAATTCAATGTGGATTTCATCCATTTGCCCCTCATTCTCGATAATTGTTCAGGCATCTGGGAGCCCGGTATTCGTGCTTTCCGCTGCACGGCGTGTTTCGTCCTGATGGAGACAATCCCGGGTTTGCCCTGAGGGTCTTGCCTGATAGTTCTGGTGCACGTGCTGGCGCACTGTTAGTTGCTGTTTGCAGGCAGCAGGGCGCCGTCGCGGCAACGTTGACGCGTTGCCGTTCAATGAATGGGAAGTTGTGTCTGATGGGTGGCTCGGTATCGTTAGAACAGGTGCTCTTTCATGCTGTTGAGTGGGGTTCGTTATTCATGTTCAGCCGCTCAATAGTTCGCTGAACTGTTTGTCCCACAGTGGGCGGACATCGACTTTCTGACGTATCAGGCCGCTCTCGTAGAACACATCGGCAACTTGCTGCTGGGCCTCTATGGCGGCATCTTCCACGGGCCTTATTCGCGCCGGCTGGCTGCGTTGTTCGAATTGCTGCAAATAGAGCTCCCGGGGAATGCCGGTGAGCGTTTCACTGCGCAATGCCCACTGTTCGGGGTGGCTCTCGATCCAGTCCCAGGCGGCTTTTTCACGCAGCAGAAAATCACCGATGGCTGCCCGTTTACCGGGTTTGGCCAAGGCGGTTCGGGTCGTGGAGATCAGGTAGTTGCCCGAGTAATAGCCCTCGGCGCTTTGCAGCAATACGCCGTCGAGGTTGGCCTCGGCATGAATCGCGCTGATGCCACCGGTCACCAGTGCATCGATATGGCCGTTCTGGAAGGCACTCAGGCCGTCCTGGGCCGGTAGCGGAATGGCCTGTACGTCGGACAGCGCCAGGCCGTTCTGGCGCAGCATGTTGAGTACCAGATAGTGCGTGTTGGTGGCACGCACGTAGCTGATACGTTTGCCACGCAGGTCACTGACCTGGCTGATGCCGCTGTTCTTCTTCACCACGATGCCGGTCTTGTTGTTGTCGCCGCTGTAGCTGGCGATCAGGGCCAGCGGAGCCTTGGCGATGCTGGCGAAGATCGGCGGGATTTCGCTCATGAAGGCGTAGTCGAGGCTGTTGCTGGTCAGTGCTTCGAGCACCAGGTTGCCACCGGCGATATCGACCCACTCCAGAGGGTAGGGCGCTTGTGCCTGGCCAGCATCGTCGAGGAAATAGGCGATGGTGCCCTTGTAGCGCCAGACCCGCAGCGGCTGGCTGTCATCGGCTGCAGCCCAGCCGGGTAGCAGCCCGCCGGCAGCCAGAATGGCGCCATTGCGCAGCAGGGAGCGACGGTTGATGGTAGGCATGTGCTGGCTCCCGCTCAGTCCAGAAGGTCTGGTTGCTGGCGGATGATGCGATCCCATAGCGGCAGGAAGTTCACCCAGGCGAAGAACTCACGGCGTGCCTTGGGGGCACGGTCGGCAGGGTCGATTTCTGGCACCACCGGCTGCCCGGCAGCATAGGCCAGCAGGTGTGCTCGGGCGCTGTCATCGGCCTGGATGAAGCGCCACGCGGCGCTCTCGACGGTTTCGCCTGTGGTCCACAGGCCATGGTTCTGCCACACCAGCAGGTTATTCGCGGCAAAGTGCTCGACGAATGACCGGGTGACGATCTGGCGATCCTGCTCCAGCGCTCCATCGGCACTGCGCAGAGCATTGCGTGCGAAGATCACCTGATCATCGATGAACGCCGAAGACTCGGCGGTGATCGGCTCGAACAGGCGTCCGAACGATGACCAGACGCGACCATGAAAGCCATGCAGGTGGGCGATGCCGACCACCTCGGGGCGTGCCCGCTGCAGCTCGTAGTGCAGATCCAGCGCGCTGGTGTTGAGCAGGCCGTCGCCTTCGACCACCTGGCCTGCGCCATCGACCCGCAGCAGGTCGGAAACACGAATCTGCGAGAACGGTACGCCCAGTGGGTTGATCCAGTAATGGTCGGTTTCGATCGGGTCGCGGGCCGTGAAATGCCCGGCCACTCCCACTTCGAAACCCAGCTCGGCGAACAGCCGGTACGAGGCCGCGAGGCGCTGTTTGCGGTGCAGGCGCTCGGCGTGTGGATCGGACAGCCTGGGCACTTCGGTGGACAGCAGGCGGTTATTGTCGTGGGGCAGTGAGCGGATGCTGTGAACGGGCGGGAATATCTCGCGACGGGTCATTTCGGTGGGTCTCAGGCTCGATCAGGTTATGCGGGCGTTGATCATTCAACGTCTCGCCTTATATCGAACGCAGAGCAATAACGGGAAGCGGAGCGTACAACGTTACTATCCGACTTCGTCGTCACGTCATGCGTGTCGATAGCCTCCACCGGGTGAGGGGTCGGAATGGTTAAAATCTACGGAAATTAAACAGGCTTGATAAATACTGTTTTGGTCTAAACATATTATTCTTTTAATTAATTACCATTATGGATAGTTATGTTTATTTTGAATTTTATATGTGCGCTAGTCCTGGTTCAGAAATAGCGTCATGAATTAATTCGCGCGCACGGTAATAGCCTCGAAGAGCGCCATCGAGTTGCAGGTGATCGAATCGCAGTGTGGGGCTGCGCGAGCCCGATGAAGGCCTTGTCGACACGCCGACAGCAGCGCCTGGAGCGTGTCGACCAAGGCGTGCTGTCAGGCCGGTACGGCCTGCGCTCGCGGCGCCTGCTGGATGCTGGCGTCCTTGGCGGTATGGCGGTTGCCGGGTACCGGTAGTCCGAGATGACCACGCAGCGTGCGCGCCGTGTAATCGGCACGGAACAGACCGCGCTCACGCAGGATAGGCAGTACTTCGTCGGTGGAACGGGCGAATTCGCTGGGGGCGCCAACGTGGATGTTGAAACCGTCCACGGCGCCTTCGCGGAACCAGCGCTCTATTTCGTTGGCCACCGTAAGCGGCGAACCGACGAAGCTGGAGTAGGGCTGACCGAAGCGCAGCGCGGTCTGGCGCAGCGTCAGGTGCTGTTCACGGGCCACGCGCTTGATGCGTTCGGCGTGGCCGCGATAGCCATTGCTGCCCAGGTCGCCGAGATCGGGGAAGGGCGCGTCCAGCTCGTATTGGCTGAAATCGTGGTAGTTGAACGGGCGGCCCAGTTGCACCAGGGCCTTGTGCAGGTCCAGCTCGCCCTTGCGCTCACGCTCGATGGCCTGGGCCTGCTCATCGGTGTCGGCGATGATCGGCTCGATACCCGGGAACAGCAGCACATGATCGGGGTTGCGTCCGGCTTCGGCGGTACGCCGCTTGATGTCCGCATAGTACTCGCGGGCATCCTCGAAGTTGTCCACGCCAGCGAAGATGCCTTCGGCGATGGCGGCAGCCAGGCCGCGGCCGGATTCGGACACGCCCGCCTGGAAGATCACCGGCTGCCCCTGAGGGGAGCGGGAGATGTTCAGTGGGCCGGTAACCGAAAAGAACTCGCCCTGATGATCCAGGCGGTGCTGTTTGGCCGGGTCGAGAAAGCGCCTGCTGGCCTTGTCGCGTGGGAAGGCATCGTCTTCGTATGAGTCCCACAAACCCTGTACTACCGCAACGTGCTCGTGGGCACGCCGGTAACGCTCGCCGTGGTCGATATGCTGCTCGCGGCCAAAGTTGCCCGCCGCACCCTCCAGGCCGGTGGTCACCACGTTCCAGCCGGCGCGGCCATGGCTGATCTGGTCCAGCGAGGCGAACTGGCGCGCAACGTTGAAGGGTTCGGTGTAGGAGGTGGTCAGCGTGGCCACCAGGCCGATCCGCTCGGTGGCGCCGGCCAGGGCGGAGAGCAGCGTCAGCGGCTCCAGGCGATTGAGAAAGTGCGGTGCCGATTCCGGCGTGATGTAGGGGCTGTCGACGATGAACACGAAATCGAACCTGGCCGCCTCGGCAGCGCGTGCCTGCTGCTTGTACCAGTCGATGTCGATGCTGGCGTTGCCGGGAATTTCCGGGTTCAGCCATTCCTGCTGGCTGGTGCCAACGCCCGTGAGAATGGCGCCGAAATGCAGTTGTCGTTGAGTCATGCTGTTATCCCCTGGTCATGCCAGTCGCGAGTGAGGGTTACCACGGTGCATAGCGCTGGCGCAGTCGCTCAGCGCTGCGCTTCATGCGTCGAAGAACGGCTTGTGCAGCAAAGGCGTGGTGCGGATGTCGGCAACCGTGGCAGCGCCGGAAAGTTGCATGACGATGCGCAGTTCCTGCTCGAGCTGTTCGAGCACCCACTGCACCCCTTGCGAGCCATTGAGGGCCAGGCCGTAGAGCACGGGACGACCGACTGCGACCAGATCAGCGCCGGCGGCGATGGCCTTGAACACATCGAGGCCGCGCCGGATGCCGCTGTCGAAGATGAGCGGGACGCGGCCCTTTACCTCGGCGGCCACTCGCTGCAATGAGTCGAACGCTGCCGGGGAACCGTCCAGCTGGCGGCCGCCGTGATTGGAAACCTGGATGGCATCGACCCCGTGTTGCAGCAGCGCTCGCGCATCCAGCGCAGTGGTCACGCCCTTGACGATCAACGGCAGACCACCACTGTGCTCGCGCACGAAATCCAGGCTGTCCAGGCCAATGCTGCTGTCGAACGCGAACTCGATCTTACGAGGTCGATTACTGGTATCTAGAAAGTTGCCGGGGGTTGGCATGCGCAGGTTATTGCGCCGGTCCTGCTCGCGATTACCGCCGACCGTCACGTCTGCAGTCATGACGATGGCTTTGTAACCCGCCGCGTGCGCGCGCTGCAGCAGTTCGCGGTTGAAGCCGCTGTCGCGCGTCAGGTAGCACTGGAACCACTTGTCACCGTTGCTTGCCGAGGCAACTTGCTCGAGGTTCTGGGTCGAGACGGTGCTGACACCCAGCAGTGTTCCATAAGCAGCGGCGCCTTTTGCCGTGCCGGATTCTGCCGATGGGTGCGCCAGACCGTGCGCTGCCATCGCGGACACTACGACAGGTGCACGCAGTGGGCTGCCGAGGATTTTCGTCTCCAGGCTCTTGACCGTCTTGCCGGTCAGGATGCGCTGGTCGAGGAAGGCTCGGGAGAATGCCGTGCGGTTCTCCCGCAAGGTCTGCTCGTCACCGGCGCCCCGTGCGATGTAATCGAAGGCCGGGCGAGGAATGACCTCTGATGCGAGCGCTTCCAGTTCCAAAAGGTTGTAGGTTTTCGGCGCTTGCCGGGGAGTCGATGATTCTTTCACGCGGCGTGGGCTTTCTTTGAGTGGCGAGTGCTCGGAGCCCAGTGCCGACTGTGCCGCCAACAGGGCGGCACCTCCAGTGAGCATCCCCAGGGTGTCGCGTCTGCTTGGCGGCATCGTGGTGATTCCTGCTCAGGCGTTCTGGACTTTCTTCGCACTGCCTTGCTGCTCGACCAGGGCGCGAATGCGTGGCAGCAGATCCTGGCCGTATTCCGCCGCATCGCGCAGTTGCTCGAAGCCACGGAACAGAAAGGTGGTGATGCCCGCGTTGTAGTAGTCCAGTGCGGCATCGGCGACCTGATCCGGTGTGCCCACCAGCGAGGTGGAGTTGCCGGCGCCGCCGCTCAGGGCGGCGATCTCGGTCCACAGGCGCTTGTCGTGCACCTTGCGTTGGCTCGCCAGCTCGACCAGCCGTGAAGAGCCCGAGTTGCTGGTGCCGAAGTTCTTGTCGCGACGTTTGCCCTGGCGCAGATGAATCAGTTCACGGGCATCTGCCAGGATGCGCTCGGCGCGGGCCCAGGCTTCATCTTCGGTGGCACCGAGGATCGGCCGTAGCGACAGGCTGAAGCGGATATGCTTTTCGCGGCCGTATTTGGCCGCGGCCTTGCGCACCTTGGCGATGCGCTCGCGGACCTGTTCCAGTGGCTCGCCCCACATCATGTACACGTCGGCGTGCTTGGCGGCGACTTCCACCGCAGCGTCGGATGCGCCGGAAAAGTAGACCGGGACGTGAGGCTTCTGGACCGGCTTGACCAGCGTCAGATTGTCTTCGATACGGTAGTGCTCGCCCTGATGATCGAAGGGCTCGGTGCTCGTCCACACCTTGCGCAAGATATCCAGATACTCCTCGGTGCGTGCATAGCGGGCGTCCTTGTCGAGGAAGTCGCCATCGCGCTGCAGGTCACCGCTGTCGCCACCGGTGATCACGTTGATCGAGGCACGGCCACGGCTGAGGTGGTCGAGGGTGGCGAACTGCCGGGCGGCGAAGGTTGGCGCCTGGAAGCCCGGGCGGTGCGCGACCAGCAGGCCGAGCTTGTCGGTCACGGCGGCGACATAGCTGGCCAGAATCATCGAATCCGCCGCGCTGGTGTTGACCGCCAGCAGTGCCTTGTCGAAGCCATCGTACTCCTGAGCCTGGGCGAATGCCTTGATGAACTCGATGTCGACGGCGGGGCCACGGGCCGCTTGCGATTCACTGCCTTCCTGCGGGCCGATCAGGCCGATAAATTCGAGACTCATTGCGGGGAACTCCTGTCTGTTCGGTGGGTGCCGCGTTGATTGGCGCGGCATCTGGATGCACGTCAAGGCAATGGACGGATACTAGGAAAGGCCTTTTGAATATGCAAAGAACGTATAAAAATATGCTTATGTTATTTTCTAAATCTATTAACTGGCGTGCGCAATCCGAGGTGCTCGCGCAGGGTGCTGCCCTGGTAGTCGGTACGGAAGATTCCACGCCGCTGCAGCTCGGGCACCACCTCATCGAGAAAGCGCTCGGCGCCGCCTGGCATGTAGGGCGGCATCACCACGAATCCGTCCGCAGCCTCCAGTTCGAACCACTGCTGGATCTGCTCGGCGACCGTCTGCGGTGAACCGATGAACTTGGCGAACGCCAGGCTCGATGCGTACCAGCGGCCCAACTGTTCGAGCGTCCAGCCGGCTTCGATGGCGTTGCCGATCACCACGTCGAAGCGCCCCTTGCTGCCGCGGATGTGCTCGCGGATATCCGGTACCGGCGCCTTGGGGTCATGCCTCGCCAGGTCGTAGTTCATGCTCGCCGACATGAATGCCAGGCCGGCGATGGGCAGGATCTGCTCGTCCAGCTCGGCGGCCAGGGCGTGGGCCTGTTCATCGCTGTCGGCGATGATCGGGTAGAGGCCGGGCAGCACCTTGACGTCATCGGGCTGGCGGCCGGCGGCGACCACCTGCTCCTTGAATTCGCGGTAGAACGCTCTGGCCTTTTCCAGCGTCGACTGCACCGGGAAGACCACCTCGGCGTTGCGTGCCGCCAGCGACTGAAAGGCCGGCGACACGCCGGCCTGGATCAGCACCGGGTGCCCCTGGGGCGGGCGCGGCAGATTGAGCGGGCCGCGTACCTTGAACCAGTCGCCCTGTTGGTTGGCGTAATGCAGCTTGCTGGCATCGGCATAGCGGCCACTGGCCTTGTCGACCAGCAGCGCATCGTTTTCCCAGGTGTCCCAGAGGGTGCGCACCACATCGAGAAACTCGCTGGCCTTGGTGTAGCGCTCGGCGTGGCCGAGATGCTCATCCAGGCCGAAGTTGCGGGCCTCGCCATCGTTCACCGAGGTCACCGCATTCCAGGCCGCGCGGCCGCCGCTGAAATGATCCAGCGTGGCGAACTGACGGGCGACATGGAACGGCTGGTGATAGCTGGTGGAAATGGTCGCACCGAGGCCGATGTGCGATGTCAGCACGCTGAGCGCCGAGAGCAGCGCCAGGGGCTCGGGCGAACCGCTCGGTCGCCAGGTCACGGCGGCATCGAAGGAGCCGCCATGGATATCGTCCAGGGCCAGCTTGTCGGCCACGAACAGCATGTCCAGTTTGGCGGCTTCGGCCTGTTCGGCCAGGCGCTGGTAATAGCGTATGTCCAGCGCATTGCCGACTTCCGCTTCGGGCAGGCGCCAGCCCGCAAGGTGGCTGCCGGCATGGCTGACGAACAGCGCCAGGTGCAGTTGCCGGGCCATCAACCGGCTACCTGCGCGCGCACGCGGTGGGGGATGTCGTCGTCGGCGATCAGCACCCGTTCCATCACCCGGTCGAAGTCGCCGTAGTTGTAGACCGGATAATGCAGCAGCGCGCGGTTGTCCCAGAACGCCACGGTGCCTGGCGTCCATTTGAAGCGCACCTGATATTCCGGATTGCCGACTTCCCTGAGCAGCTCGGCGACCAGTGCGCGGCTTTCCTCGACGGACCAGCCGATCACCTGTGGCGACATCGAGAAGTTGATGAACAGTGCGTCCTCGCCGGTTTGCGGATGGGTGCGCACCAGCGGATGGGCGAGGATCGGGTAGCTGTAGCCGACCCTGTCCAGCGACGATTTGAAATTGTGGGTGACGTAGAGGTTGTCGATACGCGCTTTCAGTTCATCCGAAAGGCCTCGATAGACCAGGCCGGCATCTGCCCACACGGTGTCGCCACCCAGCTCCGGCAGCGCTACCGCACGCAGCACCGCGCCCCAGGTTGGCTTGAGCATCCAGCTGGTATCGGTGTGCCAGCGACCCTTGCGTGCATCGCCGTAAGTCTCCTTGGCCTGGCTGGCGAGAATCAGGTGGGCCTGGGGTTTGTTGCGGTCTTCCTGGCTGGTGGTGGGGTGCACGTACAGCTCGCCGAACTGGCTGGCGAAAGCGATCTGCTGTTCGCTGCTGATGTGCTGGTCGCGAAAGAAAATCACCTTGTGGCGCAGCAGCAGCCCGTGAATCTCGTCACGCTGTCGCGCGTTGAGTGGCTTGCTCAGGTCGATGCCGCTTATCTCGGCGCCCACGGTGGGCTCCAGTGGCGTGACCACGAGGGTTTCGGTGAGCGCGACGACGTTCTCTGCGGGCATGGGGCTGTCCTCTTGTCGTTACCAGTCGTAGGAAAGGCGCGCGTAATAGAACGCGCCGTTTAGCCCGTAGGGGCTGAAGCTGCCGTATTCATCAGGGTTGTTGATTTCGCTGGGGTTCGCTGCGCCCAGCCCGGTGACGCTGGGGTTGGCGGCCTGCTTGTCCGGGCGTATGCCGAACAGGTTGTTGGCGCCGATGGAGGCGGAGAGGTTGTCGTTGACCAGGTAGGTCAGGTCGAGGTCGGTGATCCAGCGGGCGCCGAACTCGCGGTCGGCTGCTGCACTGATGCCCGCTTCGGTGTACGTGCCGTAGCGGGTCAGTTGCACATCGGTGATGAAGTCGCCAATGCGCCAATTGCTGCCGAAAACCAGTTTGTCGCGTGGCGTTCCGCGGGTCAGGTCGGTCTGTGCCTGATGGCCGAAGATCACGTAGTCGCTGCCGAGCAGATTGCTGACCGTGCCGTTCTGCTTGATGTCGCGAATGGTCGTGTGGTTGTAGCTGTACAGCGCCGACCAGCGCACCTGGCCGAAGCGCCCGTAATCGCTGTTCAGTTCGCTGACCAGATCGACGCCGTCGGTGCGAGTGTCGACGCCGTTCATGTTGTATTGCGCCGAGTACAGGTCGTTGATGCCGAGCGAAGCGAGGGTGTCGCGGATCACCGTTGAAGAGCCGCTGTCGCGGATGATCTCGCTCTTGACGATGCGGTCCTTGATCTCGATGCGGTAGGCGTCGAGCGTGATGCGCGCGTTGCGCGTCGGTTCCCAGGAGATGCCCACGCTGAAATTGGTCGATTTTTCCGGTTCCAGATCCTGGCCACCCAATGCCTGGGCCGCGGTGCTGCCAGGCGGCAGGTAGCGCGCCAGCAGCAACTGATAGCTGCCGTCCGGCAGCCGCACGGCGGTGTTCTGGGTGACGGAAAAGGTCTGCTGAGCCAGCGAGGGCGCACGAAAACCGGTGTTGAAGGTACCGCGCAAGGCCAATCCCGGGGCCAGCTCGTAACGGGTCGAGAGCTTGCCGCTGGCGGTGTTGCCGGAACTGTCGTCGTAGTGCTCGAAGCGCACGGCGGCGCTGGTGTACCAGCGCTCGGTCAGGTTGCTGCCGGCGTCGAGGTAGACGGCGTAGCTGTCACGGTCCAGCGAGCCGGCATCGGCCACCGACGTGCCGGTGAACGATTGCAGGCCGGCGCTGGGCCGTTGCCCGGCACGCGGGTGGCCAACCGGGTAGACATAGCCGCCGTCGCGGTACGAGTCGGGTTCGCCTTCGGTCTGCAGGTACTTTTCCCAGCGATGCTCGATGCCGGCCGACAGTTGCAGCGGTTTCGGCAGGCCGATTTCGAAAGGCCGGGTGATATCGAGGTTGCTGGTCCATTGTTCGAACTCCAGCGCGCCCAGGTAGAACGAGGTCTTGCTTGCCGGCCCCAGGGAGGCATTCAGCGTGTTCTGTGCCCCCAGGCGTACGTCGTCCTTGCCGTAGGTGGTGCTCAGGTCATAGGCCCAGCCGGCCAGGTCGCCCTTGCCGCCAAATGCCACCTGGAAGTCGCGCTCGTCGATCAGGCGCTGGGCATGAAATCCATCCGGATAGATCTCGGGTATCGACGCCAGGCTGGTGGCGCGGAAGCTGCCACGGGTGTCGACGATTTCCCGGTCGCTGTAGGTGGCGAACGAGTACAGCGTCAGATCGTCGCGCAGCGGCAGTTCGGCGTTGTAGGAGAGGTTGTAGACCTTGTCGCGGTTGGACCGGCCATATCCCTTTTCCAGCAGCCGATCCACCGAGCCCTCGCGGGGGTCAGGCTGTGCGCCGGGGGTGCCGAACGGCACCGACTGACCGCCTTGCACCGGGTAGTACCAGGCGCCCTGGGCATCGCCGGCCGCATAGGAGGGGCCCTGCAGGCGGATATCCAGCGAACTGTTGAAGAAGCCGCCGTTGTCGCCAAGCGCGAAGCCGCCATTGAGTCCGGTCTGGGTCAGGTCGCCGGGTTTGTCTTCCTGCTGGCCGCTGGTCACGCTGGCGCTGCCGCCATTGTCCTGACTCTTGAGGATGATGTTCAGTACTCCGGCGATGGCGTCCGAGCCGTACTGCGCCGAGGCGCCGTCGCGCAGCAGTTCGATGCGCTCGATGGCCGAGGTGGGGACCAGGTCGAGATCCACCGGCACGCTGCCGCTGGCGATACGCGCGAAGTTGTTGTAGACCGCCGTGTTGTGGCGACGCTTGCCGTTGACCAGTACCAGCAGGTGATCGCCACTCAGGCCGCGGATCGACACCGGGCGTACCGAGGAAGAGGTGCCGCCACCGGCCTGGGCGGGCGCGCTGAATGACGGCACGATGCGACCCAGGGCCTCACGCAGGCTGGCCTTGCCGGTCTTGCGAATCTGCTCGCCGCTGATGATGTCGATCGGCGAGGGGCTGTCGGCCACGGTCAGGGTATTGCTGCGGTTGCCGGTGGATATCACCGAAACCGTACCGAGGGCCGTGTCCTTTTCCGCGGCCCAGGTCGCCCCCGGTAACGCCAGGCAGAGCAGCGACAGGGCATAAGGCAGGCGTTTTTCGGGACGAACGAATCCTGGCGCGTGCATGGGCCGCATCCTTTTTTAGAGAGAAAGAGTCGTGTTGTAGGGCGGCTTCGGCTTTTGTAGGGTGGACCGGGACGAACTACATCAGGCGCTTCTCGCCACCTTGTCGGTGACCCCAAGCACCTCATCCACCGCATCAATGATCGGTTGCGCTTCGCTGCGCACCAGCCAGTCCGGGCTGACCTCGGCGAAGTGCACGCGGTGGTCGCTGCCGATCACCACCACGGTCGGTTGCGGCAGCTCCCAGGTGCCGGTACCGGTCACGGCGCCGATGCCCGGGCCCTTGCTGAGTGCGGCCTGGCGCGACGGCTCGTCGAATTCGTAGAGAATGCCGAAGCGCCGAGCCAGGGCGTTGTCCCGATCGCTGACGACCTGCAGGGTCAACCGATGCCTGTCGCGGATCTCCACCAGGCGCTCCGGCACCTGCGGGCTGACGGCCACCAGCGGTACCCCGCGCTGCTGCAAGGCCGGCTGCAGATGGCGTTGGTAATGGGGGATGGCGATATTGCAGGCCGGGCAGCCGGCGAAGCGAAAGAACACCAGCACCGCCGGGCCGTCGGCGACCAGGCTTTCGAGGCTCAGGGTGCTGCCGTCGACGTTCTCCAGTTCGAAGGAGGCGACGTTGTCGCCGACCTTGACGAAGGCGTCGTGACGCGCCTCGTCCACCAACTTCTGGCGTTGCTCGATATTGACCTTCAGCGCCTCAGGGGCCCAGGTGCGCTCGCGCTCGGCGTGCAGTTCGGCCAGCAGATCGTTCAGGGAATCGCTCATGCCACTTCTCCTTGTGCGCGTTGCAGCGTGTTGCGGTTGGTGGGTACGGCCAGGCCGAAGTTGTCACGCAGGGTATTGCCCTCGTATTCACGGCGCAGCAGGCCGCGGGTTTGCAGCAGCGGCACCACGTGCTCGGTGAAGTAGGCCAGGCCGTCAGGCAGCAGCGAGTTGACGATGAAACCGTCGGCGGCGCCGTCTTCGAACCAGTCCTGCAGGGTGTTGGCGACTTCTTCCGGTGTGCCGACGAAATCGCGGCGTGGGCGCGAGAAGTGCAGGGCGACTTCGCGCAGGGTCAGGTTCTCTTCGCGGGCCTGCTGCTTGATGCGGTCGGAGCCGCCTTTCTGACTGTTGCTGCCCAGGTCACCAAGGTCGGGGAAGGGCGCGTCGAGATCGTGTGTGGAGAAGTCGTAATCATTGAACGGGCGCCCCAGGGCGACGATGGCATCCTCGATGCTCACCAGTTCGACGGCCTGCTGGTAACGGCTTTCCACCTCTTCGGCATCGCGGCCGATGATCGGGCGGATGCCCGGCAGGATGAACAGCTCGTCCGGATTGCGGCCGGCCTTGGCCGCACGCTGCTTGAGGTCCGCGTAATAGGCGCGGGCCTCGCTGAAGGATTCCGGGCTGACGAAGATCGCATCGGCGTTCTGCGCGGCGAAGTTGCGGCCATCCTCGGAGGTGCCGGCCTGGAAGATCAGTGGTTGGCCCTGGCGCGAACGCTGGATGTTCAGTGGGCCCTTGACCTTGAAGAACTCGCCCTGGTGATTGAGGGCATGGAGTTTTTCCGGATCGAAGAATTCGCCGCTCTGCTTGTCGCGGGTGAAGGCATCGTCTTCCCAGGAATCCCACAACCCCTTGACCACGTTCACGTGCTCCCGGGCGATGCGGTAGCGCGTGGCGTGCGGCGGGTGCTCGGCCTTGCCGAAGTTGTCGGCGGTGCCGGAGAGCCAGGAGGTGACCACGTTCCAGCCAGCACGCCCTCCGCTGATGTGATCCAGCGAGGCGAACTGGCGAGCGACCTGGAACGGCTCGGTGTAGCTCACCGTCACGGTCGCCACCAGGCCAATGTTCTCGGTGACCGCAGCCAGCGCCGAGAGCACGGTCAGCGGCTCGAAGCGGTTGAGATAGTGCGGGCTCGACTTGGCGTGGATATGCAGGCTGTCGGCGATGAAGGCGAAGTCGAACTTGGCGCCTTCGGCCAGCTGTGCCTGCTGCTTGTAGAAACCGAAATTGACGCTGGCATCGGCCAGGGCGTTCGGATGGCGCCACTCGCCCCATCCGTGGCCGACGCCGTGAATCATCGCGCCAAGTTTGATCTGTCGTTTGCTCATGGAAAATGCTCCTGTCGATTTACTGAGGTTGCGCCTGGGCAACCGCCTTGCCCGGCTGCTCGGCACGGGCAGCGTTGAAACTCGGATCGAACCCCTGGGATACGTCCACGGCGCGGGTCAGCACGCCCTCTTCGAGATAGATGTCCGAGACCTGCTGCAGGTCGCTGATCACCTTGTCGGTGATCTCGGCGCGGGAGTGGGTGGTTTCCTTGACCGACTCCAGGTGCACCGCGACCGGCAGGCCGGTAACCCGAGCCTGGGCTTCTGCATAGGCCTGGTGATGGTCGTTGGCCCACAGGAAGGCGCGCTCGACACGTTTGACGAAATCCTCGAGCTGCACGCGTTTGCCGTCTACGGCGTCCTGGGTGGCAGCCAGGTAGAAGTGGTTGGTCAGCAGGTCGTCGCTGTCACGCAGGATGCGTGCGCCGTTCTGGGTGATGGCGATGGTGGTGTAGGGATCCCAGGTCGACCAGGCATCCGCGGCACCGCTTTCCAGGGCGCTGCGGGCATCGGTGGGCAGCAGGTTGACGAAGGTCACGTCGGAGGTTTTCAGACCGGCTTCGCGCAGCGCCCGGATGACCAGGAAGTGGCCGATCGAGCCGCGGTTGGTGACGATGCGCTGGCCCTTGAGATCGGCCACGGTTTTCAGTGGCGAGTCCTTGGGCACCAGAATCGAGGTGGTGTAACGGCCATCTCGCTTGATGATTTCCACCACCTTGAGCGGCGCCCCGGCACCCAGCGCGAACACGTAAGGGGCATCGCCAAGACCACCGATGTCTACGGCGCCAGCATTCAGCGCTTCGCCCAGTGGCGCCGCTGCGGGGAATTCGGAGAAGTCGATGCGGTAGGGCACGTCGTCGAGTTCACCGGCAGCCTGCAGCAGCAACTTGATGCCGGATTTCTGATTGGCGACGCGTAGCGGTTCGAGGTCGGCAGCGCTAGCTTGGCCACCCAGCAACAGGCTGCTGCCCAACAAGGTGGCGATAAGGGTACGAATCAGCATGTGATGGCTCCTGGTTCGGCTTCATCGGCCGATGGAAGGTGAGTGTTTGTGGGGTGCCAAGGGCTCGCCGTGTGGCGGTCGTGAGCGCAGAGAGGGCACGGTCGCGGTGAGCGCAGCGTGCGGCCGAGCGCTATCGGGCAATACAGCCCCGATAAGCGTTGGCAGATGATGGTGGGATGTCATGACGTTGCGCTCCCGGGATGGCTCGTGGGGACGGCCTCCACCAGGAAAGGGGTCGGTCTGGAACTGACCTTATCCCTCTAATAAACAGCTGTGAAAGTCTTTATGGTTCTAAGCTAATTATGTAATTTCATTATTTAAACTGTTTTTAAATATCAGTAATAGGTATTTAATGCCTGCCACGAGTAGATCGTTGCGGATTTTCATATGAGCGGTAAAAGGCAGATCAAACTGGGCGCGGTGGCCATGGGCGTCGGTGGCCCGGGCCGGCACAATCTCTGGCACGACCCCGAGATTCCAAGTGATGCCAGTGTCAATATCGACTGGTTCATCGACCTGGCGCGACAGGCCGAAGCGGCGCTGTTCGACCTGATCTTCATCGTCGACAGCCAATTCATCACCCCTGACTCGCCACCCCATTACCTCAACCGGCTGGAGCCGTTGACGCTGCTTTCGGCTCTGGCGGTGACGACCCGTAATATCGGTTTGGTTGGCACCCTGACCACGTCCTACAACGAGCCCTTCAACGTGGCTCGCCGCCTGGCCTCGCTGGATTTGATCAGCAAGGGGCGCGCCGGTTGGAACGTGGTCACCAGTGGCGATGCCGGTACCGCCGGCAATTACGGGCGCGACGAGCATTACGACTACGACACTCGCTACGGGCGTGCCCTGGAGCACGTGCAGGTGGTGCAGAAGCTTTGGCAGTCCTACGAGGACGATGCGCTGCCGCGCAACCGTGAGACCGGGCAGTTTCTTGACCGCTCCAAGCTGCATGCCACGCACCACAAAGGTGAGTATTTCTCGGTGGTCGGGCCACTGAATATCCAGCGCTCGCCCCAGGGGCAGCCCGTGATTTTCCAGGCCGGTGATTCGCAGCAAGGCCGCGAACTGGGTGCGCGCATCGCTGATGTGGTGTTTACCCACGCGCCAAGCGTGGATAAGGGGCAGGCCTTCTATCAGGACATCAAGCGTCGTGCGCAGCAGCAGGGTCGTGACCCGGACGAAGTGCTTATCCTCCCAGGTGCGCAGATCTTCGTCGGCGACACCGACCAGCAGGCGCGAGAAATCGAGCGGCGCTATCACGAAGCGGATCACAGCTTCGAGCAAGCTCTGGCCGAGTTCGGCCGCTCCTTCGGCTGGCATGACTTCCGCCAATACGACCTCGATGCGCCATTCCCGGTCGAGGCGCTGGAGCATGCGCGCAGCAGTTTCTACACCGCCGCCAAGGCGGCCACCGACATGGCCGTCAGCAAGGGCTGGACGCTACGCCAGGCGGTCGCCAACGGCCTCACGCTGCGGCCCAACGCGTTCGTCGGTTCAGCGCAAACCGTTGCCGATGAGATGATTCGCTGGTTCGAGGCGCGGGCGCTGGATGGCTTCAATATCTACGTGGGTCACCCGGAGCAATTTCGCCGTTTCACCGAACAGGTGGTGCCGATCCTGCAGGCGCGCGGTGTCTATCGTCGGCAGTACGAAGGCAGCACCTTGCGTGAGAGCTTGGGGCTGGAGATTCCGCGCAATCGGCGGCTACCCGCCTGATCGGCAGATACACTACGTTGGTTTTCAATGCGCCGTAGAAAAACGGGATTGCACCGGTAAGATTTCCACGCCAGGACGTATAGGTAAGCAGCACATGGCAATGAACCATTGTTTATGCCGAACCGCGCAGCAGAGTCGCACCTGGCTGCTGACGCAGCGGCTGGAAGCGATCGTGCGGCAGTCTTCCTGGTTCATGGATGCGTTGCAAGGGGCTCGCCAGCTGGAGTTGAGCGATTGGTGCATCGGCGCCGGGGCAGTGCGCAATCTGGTTTGGGATCACCTGCACGGTCATACCGAACCGTCGTTCCTGGCGGACATCGATCTGGCTTATTTCGAACCGCTGGAGTCGTCTGCGGCGACGGATACCGAGTTGCAGGCGATGCTGGGTGTCCTCGCTCCTCGCTTTCCCTGGGAGGTGACTAACCAGGCGGCAGTGCACCTGTGGTTCGAGTCATGTTTCGGCCATGCCGTCGAGCCGTTGCAGTCGCTCCATGAGGCGGTGGCGAGCTGGCCCGAGTTCGCCACTTCGGTTGCCGTGAGTCTGGACGCCGATGGCGCTTTGCGCATCATTGCCCCACATGGGCTGGATGACCTCTTCGATATGCGCGTGCAGCGCAACCCGGCGCGTGTCAGCGAGCAGACCTACCGTCAGCGGAACGAGCAGAAGCGCTACCAGGAGCGCTGGCCGTTGGTCACTGTAATCGATGCCGGGTAACTGGGTTGGCAGGTTCCGTACCTGGGCGATAAGCGCGTCGTTCAAACGGGTACGAACGCAGCAGGTTACGCCAGAGCCTGGGCTTGGCGATTGCGCGCAATCGACGCCTGCAGCGGAGAGTCTGTTTTTCGAAGAGTCTGCAGGCCCAGGGTCTGTTGACGTTTCAGCGCGAGCCGCGTTGCTGCGAGAAATCTCGCCAGGCGAGGCGGAGGGCGCAGGGAATGGCATTCCCTTTTCAAGTCCTCCAACGACGCATGGCGAGATTTCCCGCGCAACCCGTAGGGCCGGGCCAGTTTTAGCGCGATGCTGCGTTTCTCGGTGGCTCATTTGGCCAGCCAAACTTCGCACCTCGTGCCTTGCCTCGCGCAAAAACTGGCTCCGGCGCGGTCGTGCTGAAACGTCAACAGACCCTGAGTACTTCATGTCGCTCGCCTTGGCGGAAGGTAAACGAGCTTTACCGGCGTGCTTGCCGAATCCACCGGTCGGTTGCGTGCTGGTCCGAGAGGGCAGGGTCGTCAGCCGAGGCCACACCCAGGCGCCTGGTCAGCATCATGCCGAAGCGATGGCTCTGGCCCAACTGCCATCGGGAAGTCAGCAGGGCCTGACGGCTTACGTCACCCTGGAACCCTGCTCGTTTCATGGGCGCACGCCATCATGCGCTCACGCCCTGGTCAGGCAGGGCATCGAACGGGTGTTCATCGCCATACTGGATCCCGATCCGAGAAATGCAGGTGCCGGCGCACGGATTCTTGTCGATGCCGGCATTGAGGTGATCATCGGGACAGGTAGTGAAGAAGCTGAACGCGATCTGCGGGGCTATCTTCTGCCTGGCGGCGCTTGAGTGGCTCAGGGCAGCACCCGGATGGGACTGCTGCCGCATCTACCCCTATGACGAGGTGGCGCCTGCTCAGCCGTAGCGTGCGGCATCGAAGCAGCCCCGGTCCTCTCTTCATCCTGCGCCACAGCGTGGTGGTGCTGATGCCCAGGTGCTCGGCTGCGCTTTGCCAGTTGCCGCTGGCCACCAAGGAGTTCTAACCGTAGGAGCCCGCTCGCGGGCGAATCGATTGCAGCCATCCAGCAGGACCTGCGATGCAACCACCAATCACCCACAACCGATGAAGTTCTACCCCGTAGGAGCCCGCTTGCGGGCGAATCGATCGTGGCCATCCAGCAGGACTTGCGGTGCAACCACCAATCACCCACAAGCGACGGAGCTCTACCCCGTAGGAGCCCGCTCGCGGGCGAATCGATCGTGGCCGTCCAACAGGACTTGCGATGCAACCACCAATCACACACAAGCGATGAAGTTCTACCCCGTAGGAGCCCGCTCGCGGGCGAATCGATTGCAGCCATCCAGCAGGACTTGCGGTGCAACCACCAATCGCCCGCAAGCGGGCTCCTACATGCGTGCAATGGCTGCATGGGGCGGAGCGTTCCATGGCTGGACGCCGCCAGCGCGATCTCCTATCTCGGCAAAAGCGTCCTCATGGAGCTGTACTGGGAGGGTGAGGCGGAGTCCTACGGGCACCTCGCCCATATCATCGGTGTGGTCTTGCCCATGACCGGCATCAACCCGCATGCCTACTTCCTGATCGTGGCGCTGGACTGCGACGAGCGCCGCGACCCTTACGAGGTGCACCTCTCCGATATCCGTGCGATCGGCGTGGTGAAGGGGCGAGAGCAGGGGGCTATGCCAGGTTTGGCGTGACCTGCGGCAGTGTGTTACTGCCGTATTCGGCGGTGAAGGATGTCAATGGCGGGCTCACTTGCAGTTCACAGATCGCGGCGTTGTCCAGTTGCCAGTCGAACAGGTCGTGGTGATCGCCCCGCGCGATGGCACGGATGACCTTGGCCACGAAGCCGTGGGCGACCAGCAGTACGGTCGCGTCGGCATTGTGCTGGAGCAGTTCTGCCAGGCCTGCATGAACGCGGGCGAATACCGCGGCGATGGTTTCACCTTCGTCGGGCGCTGCGGACCACTGGCGGGTGATGTTTCTCGCCCACAGGCCGGGAAACGCCAGGCGCGCCTCGCGCTGGGTAAGCCCTTCGAAAACGCCTACGTTGCGCTCGCGGAACGCGTCGTTCACAACCACTGCAGGTCCGCTTTCACCACGCAGAATCTCCGCTGTCTGGCGGGCGCGCAGCAGCGGCGAACTGATCAGCACGTCGATGCCCTCGGGCAACCGAGCCCGCAGCCTTTGCGCTTGGGCGATGCCGGTGTCGTTCAAGGGGGGATCGAGGGCGCCGAGGTAGCGCTGCTCGAGGTTGAAAGCCGTTTGTCCGTGACGTACCAGCAACAGGTTCATGCCTTCTCCTCATCATCCAAGGCGATGCTCGCCAGGCCTGTGGAGGGCTGGCGGGCATCGCTGCGTCAGAACGCGTAGCTCAGTCGGGTGTAGTAGTAGCCACCGGTGAAGCCGAATGGCGAATAGGTGCCGTAGCCGGAGCCCATGGTCGCGCTGGCGATGCCCTGACGTTTCGGATAGACGTCGAACAGGTTCTTCGCACCGATGGCCAGATCGAGGTTCTCGGTAAGGCTGTAGCCGACATCGAGGTCGGTGATCCAGTTGGCCTTGTAGACACGGTCAAGGCTGCGGTCATTGGCGTCGTTGACCTCCCGATAAGAGCCATAGCGCGTCAGGCCGAGGTTGACCGTCCAGTCGTCGAGGCTCCAGGTGGTACCGAGGATCAGCTTGGTGTTGGGCTGTACGTTGGTCAGCAGGTTACGGGCCTCGCGGTTCATCAACTCGTAAGCGGTGCCGAGAATCTCGGTGCTCTGCTGGTAGCTGCGGATCTCGGTGTCGTTCCAGTTGAAGGCCGCCGTCCATTTCAGCGAGCCGAAGCGTTGCAGGTTCTGGTTGTAGCTGGCGACGATGTCCAGGCCTTTGGTGCGGGTGTCGGCACCATTGACGAAGTACTGGCCACCCGAGGTCGAGGTAATGCCGTTATCGATCAGCGTCTGGCGCACCTCTTCGCCCAGCAGGCGGCCGGTGAGGGTGATGCGATCGCGTATGTCGATCAGATAGGCGTCGGCGGTAAGCGACAGCTCGGGCGTCGGCGTGTAGGTCAGGCCCAGGCTGAAGTTGGTGGATTTTTCCGGTTTCAGCGCCTTGGCACCAAGCGCCCGGGCGGCGGCGGACTCTACCGGCAATACGCCAAAGTTGAATGACTGATACACACCGTCGATCACCGCGTAGCTGGTCGAGCGCGCACTGAACAGGTCGTTGGCCAGCGACGGCGCACGGAAGCCGTTGCTGACGGTGGCGCGCACGGCGAACTCGGGCGTGAAGTCATAGCGGGTCGTCAGTTTGCCGCTGCGCGTGGCACCTACGCCCTGATTGTAGTGCTCATAGCGCAGGGCGGTGCCCAGGTACCACTTTTCGCTCGGGCTGAAGCCAACGTCGACGTAGCTGGCAACGCTGTTGCGGCTGGCGCTGGTGGCTTCGGCCGGGGAGATGCCGTTGGTGACCTGGGCGCCCGAGGATGCGCATTCCTGGGCGCCACTGACCGGGTTGGCTCGGCAGTAACCGCCATCCGCCCACGAAGCCCAGTCGCCAGCACGCACCTGGTAGGTTTCCTTGCGGTGCTCCAGGCCCCAGGACAGGTCCAGCGGCTTGCTGAGGCCAACCTCGAAGTTGCGGCTGAAGTCGAGGTTGCTGGTCAACTGGGTGGCGATCCAGGTACCGGACTCGAACGAGTTGGGGGTGGCTTCGCCCAGGGAGGGATTCTGGTTGTTCCAGGTGCCCTGTTCGGCGGCGTTGCGTCCGTAAGTGCTGGAGAGATCCCAGCCCCATTCACCCACCTCGCCGCGCCCGCCAAAGGCTGCCTGCAGGTCGTCTTCTTCGATATACCAGGTTGGCGTGTAACCGGCAGGGCGTCCGTTGGGCCCGGTGGTGATGGTGTTGACGATGGTCGGCAAGCGGAAGTTCTGGCCCTGTTCGCCCTTGCGATACGACCAGGTGGTGAAGGAGTACAGCTCCAGATTGTCGTTGATCGGCAGCTCGGCGTTGTAGCCCAGGGTCAGCAGGTTGATCTTGGGTGTACCGTAACCGCCGTAGGTGGATTTGCCTGCCAGATCATAGGCCTGTTCATAGGTGTAGCCGTTGGCGCGTGCCTTGTTGTCGTCGTTCTGGCTGCGTGCATCCAGAGCGAATTGCAGGACGCCGCCATCACCGATCTCGAACCCCTTGTTGAGGCTCTGCTGCACGGTCTGTTTCTTGCCGTCGTAACCTTGACCCAGGTTGGTCACCGCAGCGCCGCTGGTGTCGGCCTTGAGGATGACGTTGATCACCCCGGCGATGGCATCCGAGCCGTACTGCGCCGCTGCGCCGTCACGCAGCACCTCGACGCGATCGATGGCGCCGATGGGGATCAGGTCGAGATCCGTGGGCGCAGCACCGGCGTTGATGCCGTTGATGTTCAGCGTGGCGCTGGTGTGGCGGCGCTTGCCGTTGACCAGCACCAGTACCTGGCTGGCATTCAGGCCGCGCAGGTTGGGCGCGCGGGCGATACCGCTGGCATCCCAGCCGGTTTTTTCCGGCAGGGTCAGCGAGGGGACGCTGGCACTGAGCGCTTCCATCAGACCGGGCTTGCCGGTTTCCTGTAACTGAGCGGCGCTGATCACGTCGATGGGGACCGGGCTGCTGGTTACCGTGCGAGCTTCGCTACCGCGGTTGCCGGTGACGATCACGGTGCCGAGTTGCGACGAAGCAGCCGGCTGGCCGCCATGGGTTTGCGCCTGGGCGCTCGCTGAACCCAGACCAGCAGCGGCGATTGCCAGGGCAAGCAGGGCGGGTGTGAAACGGGCAGTGGGCAGATCGAAGGGTGATGAAGGCATGTGCTCTCTCCATGAGGCAGTCGAACGTGCAGCTTTTTTCGGGTGCACGCCGCCTCTCCGCCGGGCTGGCCCGGCGGAAAAGGCTTATCAGGTGTTGAACGGGTATCTAAGGCGCTTTGGCTGCGATCGCTTCGATCTCTACCAGAGCGCCTGGCAGCGGCAATGCAACGACTTGCAATGCCGTACGGGTGGGCTTGTTGGGCTGTTGCGCGGTAGCGAAGAACTGGGTGTAGGCAGCTTGCAGGCCGGCGAAGTCGAGCTTGCCGTCGTGGGCCGGGTCTCCAACCAGGAACACCCGCAACTGCACGATGTCACCGAGATCCAGGCCCTGGCTCTGCAATGCCGTGCGAATCTTGTTGAGTACCGAGAGGGTCTGGGTCTCGGTATTGCCGTAGGCCGCGATGGTCTGTGGCTTGGCCTTGGGGTCGGCGACATCGGGCAAGGTGCCGCTGACGAAAGTCAGCGAGCTACCGGCAGGTACGGTGACCAGTTGCGAGATGGGGAAGTTGGAGCCTGGTGGGTCGATACGCTTGATGGCATCGGCCTGGGCATTGATAGCGGTCAGGGTCATGAGGGCTCCGAGTAGCAAGGCAGGGTTTTTCATCGTCATTCCTTTCAGGCGGCAACGCCGGATCGTTGTTGGAGGGCATGGGTGGCGATCAGCCCTACCACGCGGCGCGCCGACTCGGCTGCGGTGTTCTGCCAGATGCCGACGCCGCCATGGGCCAGTGAGTCGCTGGCCAGCCAGGTACGCCCCTGGGGCTGATTGAGTTCGTCGTAGGACGGGCTGGAGGTACCGGCACCGTGGACGATCCACGGGCTTTCACTGAAGGCGATCTTCGACCAGTTGACCGCCAGCGGCCGCCCGAGCTTGCTGCTGTGCCCCGGGTGCAGGGATTCCACGGCCTGCCGCGAGGAGGCGATCTGCTGCTCCAGGGTTTTGGCGGCGAAGGTCTTGGCTACCTCGCCATTGTTGTAGGTGCCCACCAGCACGCCCTGGGCGCTGTTGAGGCCCTCGCTGGGGTACCAGAGCGTGCGCGCTTCGTGGTTGATGTAGGAAAGCCCACCGTATATCTGGTACTCGGTTTCCCAGAAGCGCGGTGACTGCCAGGCGACCTTGTTGCTGTAGTCGCCCTCGGTTCTGCCCAGTGCGGCCTTGAAGTCCTTGCTGAAGTTGCTCGGTAGTTTGGCCAGCAGGGGCGTCGGCAGGGTGACGATGGCGTAGTCGGCTTCCTCGCTGTGCTGCCTGCCGCTGAGGCGATCCTTCCAGAGCACTTTGCTACCGCGTTCCGAGGTTTCAACGCCAAGCACTTCGGCATTGAGCTGCACGTGCTGTTTGACCCGCTCATAGAACGCATAGGGAATACGATCCATGCCGCCGACCGGTTGCATCATGGTGGCGGAGAACTCCGGGATCTCCTCGAATATCTGCGGCAGCAGCAGATTGCTGTCGAGCAGGCGTGTCAGTTTCTCGGGTTGCCGGGTGATTGGTGTCTGGTCGCCAGCGCCGGCGAAGCGGCTATAGCCGGCACGCACCGAACCCTTGTAATGGTGTTCGGCGTCGAGATCGCCATATACCCGCAGGAAATCCAGCAGCCCCTTGCGCTCATCCGCAGAGAGCTGCTGATCCAGGGCATGGCTGCTGACACTGCGAGACAGCAGTTCGCTGAGCCAGCCGCGGGTGTCGTTGACTACCTGGCGAAGCTGCAACGGCGGGCGGCCAAGATCCGGCTGCACCAGGGCACTGCGGCTGCTGTTGACCAGCGGTTGCAGCTCGACACCGAACTCCCGGCAGTAACCGAGAATGGTCAGGTGATGGCTGGGAATGCGGCCGGCGCCGGCGTTGAAGAACAAACCCTCGTCGAATTCCACGGTTTGCCGAGAGCCATCGTTATGCTCGATGCGATCGCCGTTGCGCAGGGTCCAGACACGACCACCAATACGCTCGCGGGCCTCCAGCAGCTTGACCGAGAAGCCGGCCTTGGCCAGCTCGTAGGCCGACACCAGGCCGGCGATGCCGCCGCCAACGATCAGCACGCGCTTGCCATTGCCGGCACTGCCCGCGATGTTCAGCGGCTCGAACGCCGCCGCCTGCAGGTGGCCCGGCATCAGGCCCAGGCCGCTCATGGCGCCCATGGCGGCGGAATAGCCGCCTACGGCGGCGATGCGGGAAATCAGGTCTCTGCGGGTAAGTCCCATTTCTATCTCTCCTTGAAGGTAAAAGGGCGCTCGCTCAAAGGTCGTAACGCACGCTCAGCAGAACGGTGCGTGGGTCATTGACCGAGTAGTAGGCGGTGCGACTGGCGGCCGAATTGGCGACGCTTTGCGGGTAGGCGCGGTCCAGCAGGTTCTTGACCGACAGCGTGGTCGTCCAGTGGCCGTCGCCGCTGGCATAGCTGGTGCTGGCGTTCCAGAAACCCTGAGCCGGGACTTCGTAGATGTCGGCGTTCAGGGCGTTGGCGTAGGAGCGGGTCTGGTACTGGTAGTCGGTAGCAGCGATCAGCGCGCCGGGCAGGGCGACCGGCACCGTCCAGTTGAGGCCCAGGCTGGCATTCCAGCGGGGGGCGAAGATCATTTCCTTGCCGTCAGCGCTGACCCCCGGGCCGCTGGCGTTCTGGAAATCGTCATACTTGCTCTTCAGGTAGCCGATGTTGGCGGTCAGGCGCAGGTCGCGGGTTAGCAGCGCGGTGTTCTCCAGTTCCAGGCCGTAGGTATGGGCGCTGCCGACGTTGGTACGCAGGTTGGCGCTGATGGCCGGATCCCAGGCGTTGGTCTGCAGGTCGTCGTAATCGTTGTAGAACAGGGCGATGTTGCTGCGCAGCCGGCCAGCGGCGAAGTCGCCCTTGAAGCCGACCTCGTAGGTGGTCACGTTTTCCGGATCGAACCCCTGTTCGGCCGCCAGCCGGGTCGGCGCGCGGTTGTCGAAACCGCCTGCCTTGAAGCCCTTGGCCACGTAGCCGTACTGCACCAGGTCATCGCTCCAGGCGTATTCGAGGCCGACCTTGGGGCTGAACGAAGCCCAGGATTCGCTGGTTTCGGCACTGAAGTTGGTGCCGGTTATCTGTCTGTCCGGGGTGATGGCGTAATTGCTGTAACGGAAGTTCTTGTGCTCGCTGGTATAACGCAGGCCGGTAGTCAGCGACAGGCGCGGGGTCAGCTTGTAGTTGCTCTGGCCGTACAGCGCATAACTTTCAGTATCGGTGGTGCTGTACTGGCCGGAAGCGTTGACCCGGTCGGCGGCCACCGAGTAGGTCAGGCTGTCGCGTTCGGCGCTGAAGCGCTCCTTGTAGAGGTACAGTCCGAGGGTATAGGTGAAGTCGTCATGGCTGCCGTTTAGCTGGAATTCCTGGGTGGCGTAACGCTGCTTGTAGAGAATCAGGTTGTTCTGGATCGGTGCGGCGTTGCCGCTGTTGGCCTGACCGGAGTTGTCGTAGTCCACCGGCTGATCGAACTCAGACCAGGCGGTGACCGACTTGAAACTGAGGTTGTCGTTCAGGGTGTAGATCGCACGCAGCACCGCGCTGCCCTGGTCGAGTTTGTTCTTCGGGTCGAGGCTGCTGTAGGTCTTGAACTTGTCGTAGCGACCGGTCGCTGGATCGAAGGGCGAGTAGCTGGTGGTATCGCCACGGTCGAAAGTGCCGGCCAGGGTCAGTTGCACATCCCAGGGCGAATCCTCCGGCGCGAGGCGCAGCTTGCCGCGATAGGACTGGATGTCGACGTTGTTGACGTCCTTGTTGCGGGTACGGTTGCGAACCGTGCCGTCACGGGTCAGGCGGATCGCCGAGAAGCTGCCGAACAGGGTGTTGTCGACCAACGGGCCGCTGATCAGCAAGCGGCCGTTGCGGGCGTTGTAGGTGCCGGCACCGAGTTCGAAGAAACCGCGCGTCTGCTGATCCGGATCACGGGTGATGACACGTACCGCACCGGCGGCACTGTTGCGCCCATAGAGCGTGCCCTGTGGGCCGCGCATTACTTCCACGCGCTCGACATCGTTGAAGTCGATCATCGAGGAAATCGCCCGGGGGATGTACAGGTCATCGGCATACACGGCCACCGCAGCCTCCTGGATCGGGTCGGTTTCACCGATACCCCGGATGCCGTAGGTCTGCGCGCTGTAGGAAATCGACTGGCGATTGAGGGTCAGGTTCGGCACCCGGCCCGAGAGGTCACGTACGTTGTTGATCTGCGCGTCGCGCAGGGCGTTCTCGTCGAAGGCGCTGATCGCCAGTGGGGTTTTCTGCAGGTTTTCCGAGCGGTGTTCGGCGGTCACGGTGACGGTCGGCAGGCGATCGTTATCGGCTGCACCGGCCAGTGCCGAGATACTCAACGCGATGGATAACACGAGTGGGTGCAACGGGTGGAGGAGGGTTGGCATCGCAGGCTTTCCTGGCAGTCATCGATAGGATCGTGATGTCGGAAACCGGCCGCCTGCGGGCAAGGGAGCAACCCCGTCGTCAGGACACAGTGCAGCGGGAATCCATTGCCTCCACCGTGTCGGGGTCGGGTTGCATAAACGATATTCGTTTTAAAAATGTCTGTGAAAGCACATTTACTTCTAAACTAATTATTTATTTGTCTTATTTAGTCGTTTTTAAAATATCAAATTAATTGATTTTAATGGGTGCGCTGATTGCTGCGGATCGGTGCATGATCACGGGCATGAACCTGTGTAGTGCTGGGGGCAAGACGGGCACCCTGGCTCGAGCTGGGTGTGGTGAGGCGTTCTTAATGACGCCACGTCGGCGGTGCCGGACGGCAGTCGCCATCGAAGAGAAAGCCTCCATGGGGTGATAACTCATCTTCTGCCAAGCGAATGACTGGCTCGACGCTGGCGTATACGAACAACGCGCCGAAAGCCTCGTCGAATCGATTCGCCACCAGCGGGCTAACTTCACCCAGAAGGCGTGGTGCCCATTTGCCGGTCCCATACCAGCGGCCCCGCCCACGTAACGCGATTTCCACCAGTTTGGCATCACCCCGACCGAAATCGGCACGGCCTCTGGTCGCTGCCGCTGTTCGGCATCTTCATCGTCACGGCGATGGTGACCGGCGAGCTGCCGGTAGGCTAAGCAGCCCCGTAGGAGCCCGCTCGCGGGCGAATCGATCGTGGCCATTCAGCAGGACTTGCTGTGCAATCACCAATCGCCTGCAAGCGGGCTCCTACATGGCCGGACTAGCTGTGCAATCACCAATCGCCCGCAAGCGGGCTCCTACACGGCCGGAGTTCTAACCCGTAGGAGCCCGCTCGCGGGCGAATCGATCGTGGCCATTTAGCAGGACTAGCTATGCAATCACCAATCGCCCGCAAGCGGGCTCCTACATGGCCGGAGTTCTGACCCGTAGGAGCCCGCTCGCGGGCGAATCGATCGTGGCCATTTAGCAGGACTAGCTATGCGATCACCAATCGCCCGCAAGCGGGCTTCTACACGGCCGGAGTTCTGACCCGTAGGAGCCCGCTCGCGGGCGAATCGATTGTGACCATTCCGCAGGACTAGCTGTGCAATCACCAATCGCCCGCAAGCGGGCTCCTACACGGCCGGAGTTCTAACCCGTAGGAGCCCGCTCGCGGGC
>NZ_JBQWIF010000044.1:0-41898 GCF_052958135.1 Pseudomonas sp. SZ40
GGTATGGCCGCTATCCATCGCCCGCAAGCGGGCTCCTACACCATCCGAGTCAACACCGCCCCAGCAGCAGGCACCTCGATAATCCGTAGGAGCCCGCTTGCGGGCGAATCGTTTGGCCGACGCGATGCTGCGATGTGGCCGCTATCCATCGCGCGCAAGCGGGCTCCTACACCATCCAGATCAGCACCGCCTACGTAGGCACCTCGATATCCGTAGGAGCCCGCTTGCGGGCGAATTCGTGGTTCAAACCGATAGTGGCGTGAACCCGCCTAGTGCTGCAGATTGCCGTAGAGCTTGGCGTACAGGCCGCCTTCGGCGATCAGTTGGCGGTGGTCGCCGTCTTCGGCGACGCTGCCGCCATCGAAGACCAGCACGCGGTCAGCCTGTTTCACCGCACTCAGGCGGTGGGCGATGATCAGCGTGGTGCGACCGCTGAGGAACTGCGCCAGGGCTTCGTGCAGGGCGTATTCGGTCGCGGCGTCCAGGGCCGATGTGGCCTCGTCGAGTATCACCACCTTCGGCTCGGCGAGCACCATCCGGGCGATCGCCAGGCGCTGCCGCTGGCCACCGGATAGGCGCACGCCGGAGCGACCGACCACAGTATCCAGGCCTTGCGGCAACTGGCGGATGGTCTGCGCCAGCTGGGCGATGCTCAGTGCCTGCCAGCAGGCGTCGTCGCTGCGGTCGCGGCCCATACACAGGTTGGCGCGTACGGAGTCGTTGAATAGTGCGGGATGCTGCAGCACCACCGCCACGTGCTCGCGAATGGCCGGCAGACCGATCTCTTCCTGGCTGCTGCCGCCAAAACGGATGACACCCGCCTGAGGCGTGTAGAGGCCCAGCAGCAGTTGCACCAGGGTGCTTTTACCGCCGCCGCTGGCACCGACGATAGCGACCTTTTCACCGGGTGCGATGGACAGGTTGAGCCCCGTCAGCACCGGTTCCTCGCCATAGGAGAAGGTCAGGTCCCGAATATCGATACCGACGGTTTCGCGGCCCTTGAACGGATCGGCGCCGCCGACATAGTCCGGTTCGTCACGACGCCCGAGCAATTCGTTGATGCGGGTCAGCGCCCCACCGGCGGCATAGAAGGCGTACTGCAGGCTCAGTAGCTGCTCGACCGGGCCGATCATGAACCACAGGTAACTGAACACCGCGAGCATCTGGCCGATGGACAGGTCGGAGAACAGCACGGTGAGCATCGCCGCCGCCCGGAACACATCGATGCCGAACTGGAACAGCAGACCGCTGGCACGGTTCGAGGCGTCGGTCTTCCACTGCGAGGCGACGGCATAGTCGCGCACTTCACGGGCACGCCCGCCCAGGCGGCCAAGAAAGTAGCCCTGGCGATTGCCGGCGCGCACTTCCTGGATCGAGTCGAGGGTTTCAGTCAGCGCCTGAGTGAAGCGCGAGGTGCTGTCGTTCTCGAGCTTTTTCAGGTGCTTGACGCGCTTGCCCAGCTGCACCGTGGCGTAGATCACCAGAGGATTGAACAGCAGGATCAGCAGCGCCAGCTTCCAGTGCATCCACAGCAGAATTCCCGATGTACCGGCCAGGGTCAGCACGCCGACCAGAAAGCGGCTCAGGGTTTCGCCGATGAATTTGTCGAGGGTGTCGAGATCGGTGACCAGGTGAGTGGTCACGGTACCGCCCCCAAGGCTTTCGTACTCGGCCAGGGAGATCCGCTTGAGGCGCTCGATCAAACGGATGCGGATGCGATAGACGATGTCTTTGGAGAGCCGCGCGAACAGCCGCGCCTGCACCACGTTGAAGATCAGCGCGCCGCCGCGCAGCAAGAAGGTCAGCGCCAGCATCAGCAGGATGTAGCCGACTGCGCTCTGCCAACCTGCAGGCAGGAAGTTGTCCATCACCTTGAGCGCGGAGTTGCCGTCACCCAGCAGCACTTCGTCGACCAGCAACGGCAGCAGCAAAGGGATCGGCACACTGCACAGGGTCGCCAGCACGGCGACCAGGTTGGCCAGGATCAGCCCACGCTTGTGGCGCAAGGCCAGGCGACGGATTTCCGCCCAGCTCAGGCGATCAACCATCGATGGCGTGCTCCAGCCAGCGCGCGAGCAGCGGCGAGAGCGCATCGAGTGGCTGGTAGCCGTTGGTGAGCAATGCCAGGCGCCCGCCCTTCTCGGCCAGCAGGGTCGGGAAGCCGGCGATACCGAGATCCTGCACCCAGCTGAAATCCGCGGCCGTGGCCCTGTGCTGTTCTTCGCTGTCGAAGGCCTCGGCGAACTCGATACGCGGGATACCGACCTCTTCGGCCAGGCGCACCAGGGTGAGTGCCTGGGTCACGTCCGCGCCTTCCTGATAGAACGCCTGCTGAATGCGCCGCGCCATCGGCCAGGCGCTCTGCGGGTCGAGGCCGCGCACGGTGACCACCGCCCGGCACGCCGCCTCGGTGTCGTAGCGCATGCCCTCGGGCAGCCCGGCATCGAAGTTGAACAGCTGACCGGTGCTGGCGTTGACCGCCTGCCAGTAGCCCAGGTAACGCACCCGCGCAGCGGCATCGATGGCCACCTGATCACGGCGCAGGCCGCCGAGCACCAGCTCCACCGGCACGCCGCGCTCGGCGGCCTGAGCGGCCAGCGCTTCGAGCACCGGCGCGAAGCCCCAGCACCAGGAGCACATTGGGTCCATCACGTAGAGCAGGCGCGCATGCATCCTCAGGCCTCGTGCTTTTGGCGGGGATTGTTGCCCAGAGGATGGGGCTGATTGCGCACTTTCGCCAGTTCGATCTGACGCTGGCGCTCACGGGCTCCCTCGCGGGTCTTCTCCGGCAGCGTGTCCCAGCAGTGCGGGCAGCTCACCCCCGGGCTGAAATATTCGGAGGAGCGGTCCTCGATCGAGATCGGGGTACGGCAGGCGTGGCACTGGTCGTAGTCGCCTTCGCTGAGGTCGTGGCGTACGGTGACGCGGTTGTCGAAGACGAAGCAGTCGCCCTGCCAGCGGGTTTCTTCCTGGGGCACTTCTTCCAGATATTTGAGGATGCCGCCCTTGAGGTGGTAAACCTCCTCGAAGCCCTCGTTGAGCATGTAGCTGGAGGCCTTCTCGCAGCGGATGCCGCCGGTACAGAACATCGCCACCTTCTTGTGCTTGCTGGGGTCGAAGTGCTCGCGAATGTACGCCGGAAACTCGCGGAAGGACTTGGTCTGCGGGTCGATGGCGCCTTCGAAGGTGCCGATGGACACTTCGTAATCGTTGCGGGTGTCGATCAGCAATACCTCAGGGTCGGCGATCAGCGCGTTCCAATCCCGGGGCTCGACGTAGGTGCCGACGCGCTGATTGGGATCGACGCCCGGTACGCCCAGGGTGACGATTTCCTTCTTCAGCTTCACCTTGGTGCGATAGAAAGGCTGCTCGGCGCAATAGGACTCCTTGTGGTCGACATCGGCCAGAAGCGGGTCGAGGGCGAACCAGGCGAACAGGCCATCGATGCCTTCACGGCTGCCGGAAACGGTACCGTTGATGCCCTCTTCGGCAAGCAGCAGGGTGCCCTTGATGCCATTGGCGACCAGGGTATCGAGCAAGGGTTGGCGCAGCGCCTCGTAGTCCGGCAGGGAGACGAACTTGTAGAGCGCCGCCACGACGATGTTGTCGGTCATGTCACTGTCCTTCAGTAGTCGCCCTCGCAAAGGGCGGACTGGGTACGAAATGGGAGCCGTTTCAGCGAAGCATGGCACTGCCCGATGGCGTCGCCGGGGCATGGCGCGGTGCGCTGCGGAAATGGGCCGTGCAGTTTACTGGTCTTGGACGCTCAGGTGTAGTGGAACGCTCAGTAGCGAGGGTGGTCGAGAGAGAAGCGCGGCGATTCCCTGCCGCAGTCGTTCGCCAGCGTCGCCGCGCTGGCCAAAGCCCACACCCACCATAGAGGAGCACCCCATGAAAGCCGTCGTCGTTCGCAGCCCCGGAGGCCTGGACAAGATCGAGGTGACCGACATCGCCGATACCGGCCAACCGGGACCAGGCCAGATTCGCGTCGCCCTCCACGCCAGCTCGCTGAATTTTCACGACCTGCTGGTGGCCAATGGCAGCATTCCCACGGCCGACGGCCGGGTGCTGATGTCCGACGGTGCCGGCGTGGTCGAAACCGTGGGCGACGGGGTCAGTGAATTTCAGGTCGGCGACCACGTGGTTTCCGGCTTTTTCCCACAATGGCCGGACGGCGACGTGTTCGCCCCGGTCAGCAACTTCGCCGGCACGCCGGGCGACGGCATCGACGGGTTCGCCACCCAGTACGCGGTGCGCGCCGCCTCGGCCTTCACCCATGCGCCGCGCGGCTGGAGCCATGCCGAAGCGGCGACCATCACCACCGCCGGACTGACCGCGTGGCGGGCACTGGTCGTCGACGGCGGACTGAAAGCCGGTGACAGCGTGCTGATACTGGGTAGCGGCGGCGTGTCCATCGCCGCCCTGCAGATCGCCAGGATGATGGGCGCAGCGGTGATCGCCACCTCCTCGTCCGACGAAAAACTCGAGCGCCTGCGCAAGCTGGGTGCCGATCACACCATCAACTACCGACAGACCCCGGAATGGGGCAAGCGGGTGCTGGAACTGACCGATGGGCGTGGCGTCGATCAGGTCGTCGAAGTCGGCGGCCCGGGTACCCTGGCGCAATCGATCAGCGCCGTGCGCGTGGGCGGTCATATCGCCCTGATCGGCGTGCTGACCGGGCGTCAGGGCGAAGTGCCGACCTCGGTACTGATGGCCAAGCAGGTGCGCCTGCAGGGGTTGATCGTCGGTAGCCGCCGCCACCAGCAGGATTACATCCGCGCCCTGGAACGCGCCGGCGTGCGCCCGATCCTCGACCGCAGCTTCGCCCTCGAGAACCTCGCGGATGCCTTTCGTCTGCAGGAAAGCGGCAGCCATTTCGGCAAGATCGTGGTCGAGTGGTAACGGCACAGCCAGCATCGGCGTTGACTGGTTTGGCGCCTCGATGAGGCGTGCTCCCCTACCGGCGTCGGCACCAACAACGCTTGTGGGAGCGCGCCATGCGCGCGAATCGCGGGCGCGGCCCGCTCCCACACTGGATTGTAGATACGCAGCTCGCGAGGTGAATCCAGCCAGCACCGGCGTTGAGTGCTCTGGTGCCTCGGTGAGGCGTGCCCCACCCTGCTGGCGTGAGCACCAACAACGACTGTGGGAGCGCGCCATGCGCGCGAATCGCGGGCGTGGCCCGCTCCCACATTGGGTTGCAGATATGCAGCTTGCGAGGCGAATCCAGCGAGCACCAGCGTTAAGTGGTCTGGTGCCTCGGTGAGGCGTGCGCCACCTACTGGCGTGAGCACCAACAACGACTGTGGGAGCGCGCCATGCGCGCGAATCGCGGGCGCCGCCCGCTCCCACACTGGGTTGCAGATAAGCAGCTTGCGAGGTGAATCCAGCCAGCATCGGCGTTGAGTGCTCTGGTACCTCGGTGAGGCGTGACCCACCTACTGGCGTGAGCACCAACAACGACTGTGGGAGCGCGCCATGCGCGCGAATCGCGGGCGCGGCCCGCTTCCACACTGGGTTGCAGATACGCAGCTTGCGAGGCGAACCCAGCCAGCATCGGCGTTGAGTGCTCTGGCGCCTCGGTGAGGCGTGCCCCACCCTGCTGGCGTGAGCACCAACAACGATTGTGGGAGCGCGCCATGCGCGCGAATCGCGGGCGCGGCCCGCCCCCACACTGGATTGTAGATACGCAACTTGCGAGGTGAATCCAGCCAGCACCGGCGCTGATTGGTCTGGTGGGTCGGCAGGCCCCTACGCGATTAGTAGGGCCAGGATCGCCGCAACGGCGTGAAAGACATCAACTCACCAGGTCGGTAGCAGTGGCTACGGAGCAGCGGGCTCAGGCGGACCATCAATGTGCAAGCGAATGAACGCCGCCAATTCGTGCATTGGCATAGGCCTGCCGAACACCCAGCCCTGGGCGAACTGCACGCCGGCGTCGCGCAGGATATCCCGCTGCTGCTCGGTCTCGACTCCCTCGGCGATCATCTGCAAGTCGAGACTCTTGGCCATGGCGATAATGTGGAAGGCGACTCGACTGCTCGGCGTATCGGTGCCCAATGCATCGACGAACATCTTGTCGATCTTCAGGTAATCCAGGTCGTAGGTGGCCAGGTACGAGAGACTGGAATTACCCGTACCGAAGTCGTCGATAGCAACCTTGAACCCCTTGGAACGCACGGAAACCAAAACGCCCTTGGCTTTTTCAGGCGACATGAAGCCGCGCTCGGTGGCCTCGATGAGAATATTGCGCGAGGTGCCACCTGCGTTGGCAATCAGCGACTGCAGCCGGGCTTCGGTTTCAGAAGAGTGCAGATCGTCCGCCGAGAAATTGATGGCGATGTGAATATCCGGATGGTCACGCAGCAGTTCAATCGTGTCCCTGGCGACCATCTCCATCACCTGCGCGGTGATCTGCACGATCAACCCATGCTTTTCAGCGGCCGGGATGAATATCGCCGGGCCGATGGCATCACCAGCGGGTCGGTTCCAGCGCACCAAAGCCTCTGCACCGACACACTGGCCGGTCTGCAAATCGACCACCGGTTGATAAAGCAGGTAGAACTCCCGCCGACTCAGGGCCCGCAGCAGTTGAGCCTTGAGAGACAGGCGATAGCGTGCAATGAAATACATCAGCCCTGCCAGCAGAAGCCCGACGAGCACACCAAGTGGCACCAGACGCCACATGGCGGCCTGGATCTTGCCAAGCAACTGCTCATGGGTCATGGCAGCGACGACCGAGGTTTCCCGATTTTCTGCGGGCCGGATGACCACGAGGTACTCGCCATTGGAAAAGGTCAGTGGCTCGCCGCTGTAGTCGTTCAGCCACTCTGGCAAGAAAACCCCACGCGAGCGGACTATTACGCCTTGATCACTGACATGAGCCAGCGAAATGGAGTTGTCGGGTAGCGTGTCGAGCACCAGATCCTGAGTGATGATCGCCGCGAACCCGTCACGAGCGTTTATGTTGAAGCGAACACCCGGCACGCTGGGCAACTCCACCGAACTCCAGGAAACCACGCCGGACGGGGTGATGCGATCCGGTTCACCCAGCTCTAGCGGCTGATCGAGCTGCGTGAAAGACGCACAAAGCAGCGCGTTGTCCTGCAGATAGCCCAGCCCTTCGAGGTAAACGGAACCGGCAGCGACCGCGCGCATGCGGCGCAATTGCTCAGGAGAACAGGTGGGTAGTTGCGGCGACACCTGCATGGCAGCGATCGCGATGCTGACTTGTCTGTGCGTCTCGAAAGAACGCCGCAGCACGTCGTCGCTCAACTGCTCGAGGTAGTGCCGCGCCTCTGCATGGCCACTCTGCCAGGCGAGGGAAATGGATAAACCGATGGGCAGGACGTAGGCCACGGCACCCAGTACGCAATACAAGATAATGAGGCTTTTCTTGCGCATTGCAGCACACTCTTGCAGCAGTGATCGGCCGAGTGTACGCCGCTGCCCAGCGCAACCGCATCACATTTGTGATGCCATGCGCGCTGCCCTGAAGAGTAGGCTTTTGACCGTCAATGGTCGTGCTTGCTGCCGCCGCGACAGGTTGGCGAGTCCGGGGCGATGCCCTGGGCGGACCATTCCTGGGGCGTATAGGTGTGCAGCGCCAGGGCATGCACCTGGCCCATCAGGTCGCCAAGTGCGCCATATACCTTCTGGTGGCGCTTGACGGCATTGAGGCCGTCGAACTGCGGGCTGACGATCACGGCCTTGTAGTGGGTTTCCAGACCGCGGCTGTGCATGTGGCTCTCGTCCAGCACGTCGAGGTGCTCGGGTTGCAGGGCCGCAAAGGCCGCCTGAAGGTGTTCGATTTTCGACATCGGTTGCTCCGCGGGGGGAAACCGTGACCGGCAAGGTGCCGGCCACGACGGCTATCAGGGCTTCTTGACGCCCAGTTCAGTGCTCATATCCGCCAGCAGCTTGTTCACCGAGGGTACCGCGCCTTCCAGCTTGGCCTGGGTGATCTGGGCGGACTGCGCGGTCAGTGCCGGCATCTTCTGCAGGACCTTCTGGCCCAGCGGCGACTGATAGAAAGCGATCAGGTCCTTGAGCTCCTGTTCATTGAAGTTGCTGGTGTAGAGCTTGACCATATCGGGCTTGAGCTTGTCCCAGCCGACCGCCTTGTCCAGTTCGGCGTTGGCCTTGGCCTGGTAGGTTTCCAGCACCGCCTGCTTGCTTTCCGGGGCCTTGGCCTCGGCGAAGCGCTGGGCGAACATCTGCTGGACCTGGGCGTACACCGGAACGGCGAGCTTGTCGGCGTGGGCGAGCTGCAGGAAGCGCTCGGCATCGGCGGCATGGCTGCGGGCATCGGCCAGCACCTGGGTGCTGCCAACAGCCATCAGAGCGGCAATGCAGAGTGCGGGGATACGGGACATCGGGGTACTCCTGATCACGAGGGTGAGGTGCTTGGACCGACTGCAGCGCATTTTGTGCCCCGCGGCCGCGCCTCTCAAGCCTTTTCGTTAGCCTGAGAGATGTACCGGCGGCGATATGGCGGCCAATGACTATCGCTAAATGCCTACTGGCGCACTCTTCCAGCCAGGTCCAAAATGCCAGTACTTGTTCCTGCCGCACGACGCCTTCATGCTCGGCGGCTGATGTCGCACACACGGACGTGCCCGATGAATAGCCCTTTCGTTCCACCACCGCCGATTCCCCTGTGTGACCCGCGCGGGCGCCTTAATCCGGACGCCATTGGCTGGTCGCCACAACCGCGGGTCGCCTGCTCGCTGCCGGGCAATCTGGGACGCCGCAAGCGCTGGAATCACTGGACCATCAACACACCCGACTGGACGCTGTCACTGATCCAGGCCGATATCGACTACGTCGGCTATGGCGCCGTGTACTTTCTCGATCTGGCCAGCGGTGAGCACGTCGCCCATAGCCAGCTGAGCCTGTTCGGGCGCGGCTGCAGCCTGCCGGATACCCCCCTGGGCAGCCATGCCTTCGACCACTCTCGCCTGCAGTTGCATTTCAACGAATACCCCGGCCGCGTACGTCTGACCGCCACCTCGGCGAACATCGGCGGCCTGCCGCTGCATCTGGCCCTGGATATCCAGCGCCCTGCTCACCTCGAGTCGGTGAATCTGGTCGTGCCGTTCGGCTCCAGGGGGTTTCACGCCACCTGCCGGCAGGTCGGCCTGCCGGTCAGTGGCAGCGTCCACCTCGGTGATCGTGAATACCACTGCAGCCCGGGTCAGAGCTTCGCGTCGATGGATTTCGGCCGTGGCGTATGGCCGCTGCACAGCCACTGGACCCGGGCGGTGTTCGCAGCCCCCGGCGGCATCGGTGGCAATTTCGGCACGGGCTGGACGGACGGCAGCGGCCTGACGGAAAACGCCCTGTGGTTCGGCGGGTTACTGCTGCACGTCGATCAGGCCGTGCAGATGCGCCAGACCCAGGACAGCCCTCTGGCGCCCTGGCAGCTGTTCACCGAAGACGGCCAGGTCGATCTCACCTTCACCCCGCGCCAGTTGCACATCGCCAAACCTCGACTGGCACTGGGCCTGCTGTATGCAGACACCCAGGAATGGTTCGGTCATTACGACGGCCTGCTGCGTGACGCCCAGGGTGAACGCGTGCCGGTCAGGGCAGCGCTGGGCTGGATGGGCGCGTCGAAAAGCCGCTGGTAAGCGACTGGAATTGGAACGTGTCGCCGTTGTCGCAGCCTAAACTGCCTGAACAGCAACGGAGAGCCCCCCCCATGAGCCGCACCGAAACCGACAGCATCGGCCCCATCGACGTCCCCGAACAAGCCTACTGGGGTGCACAGACACAGCGCTCACGGGTCAATTTCGCCATTGGCGAGGAACGCATGCCCATCGCCGTGGTGCATTCGCTCGCGCTGATCAAGAAAGCCGCTGCGCGCATCAATGACCGTATCGGCGACCTGCCTCCCGATATCGCCAGGCTGATCGAACAGGCTGCCGACGAAGTCATCGCTGGCCAGCACGACGAGCAGTTCCCGCTGGTGGTCTGGCAGACCGGCAGCGGCACCCAGAGCAACATGAACGTCAATGAAGTGATCGCCGGGCGCGCCAACGAGCTGGCGGGCAACCCGCGTGGCGGCAAGAGCCCGGTGCACCCGAACGACCATGTCAATCGCGCCCAGAGCTCCAACGACTGCTTCCCGACCGCCATGCACATCGCCGCGGTCGGTGCAGTGCAACGCGACCTGTTGCCCGCTATCGGCGAACTGTCCGAAGCCCTGGCGGACCAGGCCGCGCGCCATAGCCGTCTGGTGAAGACCGGCCGTACGCACATGATGGACGCCACGCCCATCACCTTCGGCCAGGAGCTGTCGGCCTTCGTCGCCCAGCTGGAATACTCGGAACAGACGATCCGTGCCGCACTGCCAGCGGTCTGTGAGCTGGCCCAGGGTGGCACGGCAGTGGGCACCGGGCTGAACTCGCCATCCGGCTTCGGCGAAGCCATCGCCGCCGAGCTGGCTGCCTTGAGCGGCCTGCCATTGCGCAGCGCGCCCAACAAGTTCGCGGCCCTCGCCGGCCATGAGCCGCTGGCAGCGCTCTCCGGTGCCCTGAAAACCCTGGCCACCACGCTGATGAAGATCGCCAACGACCTGCGCCTGCTCGGCTCCGGCCCGCGCGGTGGTCTCGCCGAAGTACGCCTGCCGGCCAACGAGCCGGGCAGCTCGATCATGCCCGGCAAGGTCAATCCGACCCAGTGCGAAGCGCTGTCCATGCTCGCCTGCCAGGTGATGGGCAACGACGTGACCATCGGCTTCGCGGCCAGTCAGGGGCACCTGCAGCTCAACGTCTACAAGCCGGTGATCATCCACAACGTATTGCAGTCGATTCGCCTGCTGGCCGACGGCTGTCGCAACTTCCGTGAACACTGTATCGTCGGGATGCAACCTGATGAGCAGCGCATGGCGGAGCACCTGGAACGTGGCCTGATGCTGGTCACTGCCCTGAACCCGCATATCGGTTACGACAAGGCTGCCGAGATCGCCAAGAAGGCTTATCAGGACGGCACCACCCTGCGTGAAGCGGCGTTGGCGCTGGGTCATCTGACCGCGGAACAGTTCGACGCCTGGGTTCGCCCGGAAACCATGCTGGAGGCAGGGCAACATGACTGAAACCGCCAAGAGCGGCGCCACCCCACTCGAGGGTGATGGCAAGCGCATCCTGATGATCATCGGTACGCCGAAAAGCGACAGCCTGTGCCACTCGCTGGCAGAGGCTTACGCGCTGGGTGCGCGCACCGAGGGTCATGTGGTGCGGCAGATTCATCTCGGAGCGATCAGCTTCGATCCGGTGCTGCACGAAGGCTATACGCAAAGCCAGACCCTGGAGCCGGACCTGCTCGAAGCCCAGCGACAGATTCACTGGGCCCAGCATCTGGTATTCGTCTACCCGGTCTGGTGGGGCGGCCTGCCAGCACTGCTCAAGGGCTTCTTCGACCGCGTGCTGCTGCCCGGTTTCGCCTTCAAGTACCGCAGTGACTCGCAATTGTGGGACAAGCTGCTCAGCGGCCGCACCGCCGACCTGCTGGTGACTCAGGACACGCCAAGCTGGTACTTCCGCTGGATCTATGGCGCACCGGCCCATCGCCAGATGAAACGCACCATTCTCGGCTTCTGCGGTATCAAGACCCGGCGTCTGGCAGAGTTCTCCCCCGTACGCCCCTCTTCGGAAACCCAGCGCCAGAACTGGCTGCGGCGCGCCGAGCAACTCGGTAGTCGGGTATAGAGCCGGAAACGGCCACTCGAGCCGGTGGGCCGAAGCCCTCACTACCGCCCTACGATTGAGCCGAGGGTGGGCTTCAGCGGACGCCGCCCGGGCCACCACCTGGTCGCATCACCGCCATGAGGGGCAAGCGCTCAGGCTGGCGTGGCGTGGATGAACATCAGCGCCACGCTGATGGTGAAGAACGACAGCACGGTGGCCACCAGCAGGGTCGCGCTGCAGCGATCCTCGAGGCCGAAGCGCTGACCGAGGATCGGGAAGATGCTCATCATCGGCGAGCAGGCGAACAACACCCCCACCGCCTTCATCACCGGACTGACATCAGGCACCAGCATGAACGCGCAGAGCACCGCCAGCGGATGGATGATCAGCTTGCCGGCGGATATCCACGCGGCGTCGATCCACACGCCACGGGCCCTCATGCCGAACAGCCCGGCCCCGATCACGAACAGCGCCAGCGGCGCCGAGACACCCGCCAGCATGTCGATGGGCTTGAGCAGCAGCGGTGGAATCTCGATATCCAGCAGCGACACGCAAAGCCCGATGACGATACCGATGATCACCGGGTTTTTCAGCAGTCGCCCGAAGGTCATGCGCAGTACGGTAAGCCCACCACCGCCCCGCTGCTTGCCGGCTTCGGCCAGTACCAGGGCCAAGGGAATCAGCAGCAGGTTCTCGACCAGCATGCCCATGGCCATGCCCAGCACCGCGGGAGATCCGATGGCCGCGGCCACCAGCGGGTAGCCGATGAAGCCACTGTTGGATACCGACATGCCCATGGCGTTGATCGCCGAGCCCGACAGATCGTCGCGGCGTAACCAGCGCGACACGCCGAACGCTACCGCGAAGGCCACGCAGGAACCCAGGGTATAGGCCAGCAGGTAGCCTGGAATGAGGGTCTGCTGAATCGGCGAAGTGCCCAAGGTCTTGATCAGCAGCGCCGGCATGGCGAAGGTGATCACGAACGCACCGATGCCACGCACCTGTTCACGATTGAGTACGGCGCTCATGGCGGCGGCATAACCGAGCCCGATCAGCAGAAAGATCGGCGCGGTGATCTGGAAGATTTGCAGCACGGTTTCAGAATTCCTTGTCGCTGACTCCAGTGGCATGCCGGCTAGCGCTTTCGATCACGCTGAGCTCACGTGCCTGGAGCTGGCTAAGGCGGCTTCGGGTGCGCCCGAAGTCCTGGTGAGGCGAACCGCGACACAGTCGCTCGAGGCTGGACTCGCTGCATAGCAGCAGGTTCGCGCCCGCATCGTACGCGATATCGATCAGATTGATGAAACGCTGACAGGCGTCGGTAGGTTGCGAATCCAGGGCCGGCACGCCCGTCAGCGCCAGGCGCGGGTAGCGTTGCAGCAGCCAGAGGAAGTCCGCGGTGGAATGGGCATTGCCGCACAGCTCTGCGAACTCCAGCCAGGCGCGACCGGGAGCCAGCGCCCTTACCTGCAACGGGTGATGATTGACCGTCAGCGATCGATCGCGCTGCGCCTGGTCGTCCAGCGCCAGCCAGGTTTCCAGGTAAGCCAGGCCACCTGCCGATTGTGGCCAGAGGTATTCGCCCCAGCGCTGCCCGCCACCGGGCAGCTCGCGGTAATCGATACCGGCGTCCAGCGTCAGCACGGTGAAACGCTTTTCGATCATCTCGATCGCCGGCGTGAAGCGTTGGCGGTACAGCTGATTGGGGCACAGCCCCGCAGGTGCGTAGTTGGAGGTCATCACCAGGCCAACGCCCTCCTCGACCAACACATCGAGCAGGCGCCGCAACAGCATGGCATCGCCGATGTCGTGCACGTGGAATTCGTCGAAGCACAGCAGGCGGATGTCCTGTGCCAGCGCGCGGATCGCCAGCACCAGAGGATCGGGGTGACCGGCGAACGCCTTCATGCGCTCCTGCAGTTCCTGCAGAAAAGCATGAAAATGCACACGGCGCTTGGCCGCGAAGGGTGCGGCGGCGAAGAAGGCATCCATGACGAAGCTCTTGCCACGGCCCACGCCGCCCCACAGGTAAACACCGGCAGCGGGTTTGCGCAGCCAGCCACGACGCCCGGCGCACCAGCCTTGCAGCCACTGCGCCAGGATATCGATTGCTCGCTGTTGCTCGGTATCGGCACGAAAGCCGCGGGCGTCGAGTGCCGCCGTGAACCCCTGATGGATACGCTCGCCGATCCGCTCGACGGGCGTATCCGGCCCTCTGTCAGAAATCAAAAAACACCGTTTCGCCGTCCCCCTGAATGCGGATATCAAATCGGTAGGCCGGCTTGCCGTCAACCTCGCAGCGTTTGGCGACCAGGGTCTCGCGGCGCGATGGCTGCTCGATCAGGTTGAGCACCGGATCCTTGCCATTGGCCTCGGCTTCGTCGTCGAAATAGATGCGGGTATGCAAATGGATGTTGATGCCCCTGGCGAACAGCGAGACGTTCACGTGGGGTGCCATCACAACCCCGGCGGCGTTGTTGACCACGCCGGGCTTGATGGTCTGCACCGTCCATTCGCTGCCGGCATCGAAGGTGGTCGCGGTACGACCGAAGCCGTTGAAGGGCTTGTCCAGATCGTACTCGGTGTCATAGCGACCCTGATGGTCGGCCTGCCAGAGTTCCAGAAAGGCATCGCGCACCAGGTGGCCGTTGCCATCGTAGACGTGGCCGATCAGGGTGATGTGCTCACCTGGCGCACCGGGTTGGGCCATCTGGTTCCAGATTTCCTGGTCGCGGGTCGGGTTGCCGGCGGCGGCCAGTGCCAGGCCGATATGAACGTAAGGGCCGGCTGTTTGCGAAGCGGTTTCGCGCAAGAGTTCGACAGGCATGACAGGCTCCTCAGCAGTTCTCGAAGTGGGTCTTGCGCTGGCCGCGCAGCACGATATCGAAGCGGTAGGCCAGGCAGTCCATGGGGTTGGCCATGCTCATGTCGAGCCTGGCGATCAGCGTCTGTACCGCGTCCGGGTTGGCGATGGCCTTGACGATCGGGCACAGCGGGATCAGCGGATCTCCTTCGAAATACAGCTGGGTGATCAGTTTGGTCGAAATCGACGGGCCACTGATGGAGAAGTGAATGTGCGCAGGCCGCCAGTCATTGGGACCATTGCGCCACGGGTACGGACCCGGCTTGACGGTGCGAAAGCTGTAATTGCCTTCGCTGTCGGTCAGGGCCCGGCCCACACCACCGAAGTTCGGGTCCAGCGGTGCCAGGTAGCGGTCGTTCTTGTGACGATAGCGCCCCCCGGCGTTGGCTTGCCACATCTCCACGAAGGTGTGCGGGATCGGCTTGCCGTACTGATCCATCACTCGCCCGCAGACCAGAATGCGCTCACCAACCGGCAGGCCACCGTTGTTGAAGTTGAGCAGCAGGTCGTTGTCGTGCCGGCCCATCTTCAGATGGGTGAAGTTCGGCCCGGTGGTTTCCGAAATGGACTGCGGAATGCTCACCAGCGCCTGGCGCGGCGAACGTGGGATGGAGGTCTTGTAATCGGGAGTGAAGGCTTTGGGGTGCCAGTTACGATCACGAATGACGAAACGGCTATTATCCTCAACAGGCATGAGAGGCTCCGGTTATTGAAATTATGGAGTCGCCCCGTTGACCGTGCTCAGGCTTGGCGGACGGTACGGGTTCTACAGACAATGATCACGCAGGCAGCGCGTCGCGCCCAATGAATATAACCCGCCCATCAATAACCCATGGGTTATGAATTAAGATTGGATTAAATCCCGCCATCGCCCTGGACCAGGCCCGGTGCGGCCCTATCGGCGCAGCGGTGAAGCACCGGATAATGCAAGCCACACCACGGCTGCATCGGCAGATTAGCCACCCTGCCCGAGGATCGCTCCCCATGCTTACGCCACTTCATCAAACGCTGGAAAGCACTCGCCGGCTCGACTTGAACCAGCCTGCCGACGCGCTTATCGCCCTGCGCAAGATCCACGGTTCGACCCTTGACGGCATCCCGACCATCTATCACTGGTCAGGCCGCGTCTGGTCGCGAGTCGAGGGAGAAGCGGACCGCCTGCTGTTCCGGGTCGAAGGCATGAACATCCGCCAGCTTGGCACCTTGCAAGACCCCAGGCGCGGAATCGGCTTCCGTCACGTATCCCGGGAGCTGATGCTCTACCTCGACCCACTGACGGGCGAGCCACTGCATAGCTGGCACAACCCCTGGACGGGGGCCGATGTAGCCGTCATGCACGTGGCCAACGACCCGGTGAACCTGCCGCCCTTCTTCGAGCGCGACGCGCAGGGGCGCCCTTTCATAGCCCCTCTGCGCATGCAGGCTGAGCGGGTGTTCCTGAGCGCCGAGATTCCTCTGTTCCATGACAATCCACTGGCCGGGAACCATCAGGATCTGGTGGGCAATCAGTACCACGCCATGGAAATCTTCAATTTCACGGCCGACCGCGAACAATTGCTGCGCACCGATACCGATAGCGCCATCGCCAGTGTCGCCTGGGTCCGCATTGCGCCCTGGCTGCCCTTCATGCGCATGGGCAGCCGACCAGGCCTGATGGTGTTCAACGCTACGGGCCAGCAGGTGCCTGGCATCGCTGAATTGCCAGCGGTGCTGCAGACGGTCATTGCGGACGAGTATCCCCACTATGCAGCGCCACCACCTCTGGATGACCAACGCCCCAACGTCACCAGCTGGACAGCGGCCCGCGACCGGCTCGACAGGCGCCAGGAACCCGCTTAGCGCAACGTTGCCGACTCGCGGCAGACCTCGAGCAGGCTCAGGATCGGTGCCCGTGATACTCCGAAGCCAACTCGCGCAAGGTCTCGCAACACCACTGGGCAGCCAGTGACAGCGGCAGTGCCGCGTTGCTGCAGATACCGACCGAACCACCGGGCTCGCGAATGCCCAGAGACAGCTCCGCCAGTTCACCGCTTTGCAGGTCAAGGCGTACGGCGTCCAGCGGCGCCACCCAGACCGCGTCGCTGCATTGCACGTAACGCCGACTGAGGGCCGGCGAGAGGGTTTCCAGTCGTTGCCGGGGCTGCGGCACACCGCACTGCACGAACAGGCTGTCGGCATAGCGGCGAATAGTGGTGCCGGCCAGCGGCAGTACCAGTGGATAGTCACCCAGTTGCACAAGGCCCTCGTCGCCCAGTGCGAGCAGAGGGTGCCCCGGGCGTACCACCAGGCTCATCGATTCGCTGTACAGGTGTTCGAAGGTCAAACCCTGGATCTCCGGGCTGTCGGTCATGCGACCGACCACCAGATCCAGCTCGCCAACCCGCAGCTGCGACAGCAGATAGGCACTTGGCCCGGTGGCGACACTGACCACCAGCGCGGCGTGACGCTCGTGCAGGCGGCGCACCACCTCCGGAATCAGCAGGCTCTCGACGGTCGACAGCACGCCAACGCGCACATGGCCGGCGTCATGCTCGCCGCCACGCAAGCTCGCCACCCCGTCGCGCAGCGCCTGCACGCAAGGCCCGGCGTAGCGCATGAACGCCAGACCGGCGGCCGTCAGGCTGACACCGCTCTTGCCCCGCTCGAACAGCACGGCAGCGAGAATTTCCTCCAGTTCCTTGAGCGTCTTGGATACCGCCGGCTGGCTGATTGCCAGAGAGTCGGCAGCCTTGGCGAAACTGCGTTGGCGGGCGATTTCCAGAAAGCAGGTCAGGTGGCGGAATTTGATGCGGTTATCGAGGTTCATGGCCATGGGGTGCTGTTGAGGGCTGCGCCACAGTACCAGAATGCCCCGTTCGCGCGCCTCCCGAGCGGGCAGGCGTTCACGATTTTCAACAGCGTCACACGACAGGCGACTGCGCTAATCCGCCAGGAAAGCAAAAGAGCGCCTGCAAAGTGCAGAAAACGGCAGCGTTCCAGCCTTTGTGCGGCGGACAGCATCCGTTTGAAAAGTGCCCACTCTAATTTACGACAGGGAATATTGAACACTCAAAAATCTATATATGACGTTAGCGGCGATAGTTATTCAAACGATCAAACTAAAGTGCCAGCACTTCATCACTTGCACGCCGGCCTTAGTTGTCCAAGTTTCTGTCCAACTCCTGCCAGAGCTATTAAGGGCCCACCAAAAATCCCGGCGATGAAGGTAAACATGACCGCCTGTCGCCCTGAGTGAGCCAAAAACCTGACAAGCGCCTCCCAGAGCGACTCTCGGACAGCTGAAAGCTCCAACCAGAAGCGCCTATCACAGTCGAAAATCAGTCACTTGCGGCGTAATCGCAGCGAAAACCTGCTGTTTTCCATTAGTTCCCCGCCGCGCGGCTCGACATTGAAAATAGTCGAAACTTCTTCTTTCCTACCTAGGTCATGAACTACGTGGGAATTAATAATCAGAAAGCAGCTTTTCCTCCGGCCCTGACACGGGATTCAACTGGAACGACATGCGGCATATTCCCGTTAGCGTGCAAGCGAAAGAAACAGTTACGGGTCAAGGACAGAATCGATCGGAGGTGGGTATGGGAAACGCTGTCGTGGCAACACGGTTTGATCAGGCTTTATCGATAGAAATGCCACTCAAGCCGCAGAGCAAAATCACCAATTTGCATGCAGCAAAGAAGAAAGTCCTCTTTGTAAGTTCCGAGCTCGCCGACCTGATCAAGGTGGGTGGCCTGGGTGACGTGTCAGCTTCGCTGCCACGCGCCATGAGCACCAATCACGATGTTCGCGTACTGATCCCCGGCTACCGCCAGGTGCTGGAAAGCGGTCACGCTATTCGCGACGTGGGCAGCGTTCCCGGCCACGCCGCCCTGCCCCCGGCCCGCGTAGGCTGCATGACCCTGCCCGACGGGCTGATCGTTTATGTATTGATGTGCCCCGAGCTTTACGACCGTGACGGCACCCCCTACGCCGACGCCCAGGGCCGCGACTGGCAAGACAACCACATCCGTTTCGCTCGCCTGGGCCTGGCTGCCGCCGAGATCGCCTCCGGTACCGCCTGCCTGAGCTGGTGCCCCGAGGTGGTTCACGCCAACGACTGGCCTGCTGCGCTGACGCCTGCCTACATGACCTGGCGTGGCCAGAACACCCCCACCGTGTTCACCATTCACAACCTCGCCTATCAGGGCCTGTGCAGCCTCGAATGCAGCCCTGAACTGGGCCTGCCCTCCTCGGCGTGTGGCCATCAGGGCATGGAGTTCTACGGCAGACTGTCGTTCCTCAAGGCTGGCCTGGTGTACTCCGATCACGTGACCACCGTGAGCGAAAACTACGCCCGCGAGATCACCACCCAGGAATTCGGCTGCGGCCTGGAAGGCATGCTGCAGTTCAAGGTGCAGCTCAACCAGTTGAGCGGCATCCCCAACGGCATCGACGAAAGCTGGGATTCGCTGAACGACCCGCATCTGGTGCAGGGCTTCGAAGCCCACGACTGGGAAAGCAAACGGGTCAACACCCGCCACGTCGAGAAGATGTTCGGCCTCGAGCAGAGCGATGGTCCGCTGTTCGCCGTGGTGTCCCGGCTGGTGCAACAGAAAGGCATCGACCTGACCCTGGAAATCGCTGACACCATCGTTGCCGAAGGTGGCCGTATCGCCATCATCGGCCGAGGCGAAGAGCACCTGGAAGAAGCGGTGCGAGAACTCGCCCGCCGTTACCCGGGCCGGGTCGGCGCCAATGTCGGCTTCAACGAAGCGGACGCGCGCTGCATGTTCGCAGGCAGCGACTTCCTGCTCATGCCGTCGCGCTTCGAGCCCTGTGGCCTCAGCCAGATGTACGCCCAGCGCTTCGGCTCACTGCCGATCGCCCGTGCTACCGGCGGTCTGGCCGACACCATCGAAGATGGCGTGAGCGGCTTCCTGTTCAACGAAACCAGCACCGAGAGCTATCTGGAAGCGGTACGCCGGGCCATGGCCGTGCATCGCAATCCGCAGCTGCTCAACGCCATGCGCGCCCGTGCAATGGCATCACCGCTGTACTGGACGCAGTCGGTGGAGCCCTATGCGGCGCTGTACCGCAAGCTGCTGGCCGCGAAGATGTCGGGTGGGAAATTGGCGTGATGGTTGAGAAATCCCGACGACATGGCGCCTGGCTGGACGAACATGGTCACACCCATTTCGCCCTCTGGGCACCAGATGCCAAGCGTGTAGCAGTAGCACTGCAAGATAATCAGCGACATGCAATGACCGCCAGCCAGGACGGCTGGTTCACGGCAACGCTGCCGGTAGGTGCCGGCAGCGACTACCGCTACCTGATCGACGAAAACCTGCTGGTACCTGATCCCGCTTCACGCTGGCAAGCCGCGGACGTTCATGGCCCGAGCCGCGTGGACGCGCCTGGCCACTACCACTGGAGCACGGCCGCTTGGCAGGGTCGTCCCTGGCAGGAAACGGTGCTCTACGAACTGCATGTCGGCACCCTCGGCGGCTATAAAGGCGTGCAGGAAAAACTGCAGGCGCTCAGCGAGCTGGGCATCACCGCCATCGAACTGATGCCCCTGGGCGAATTTCCCGGTGGCCGCAATTGGGGCTACGACGGGGTTTTACCCTTCGCCCCGGATTCCTCCTACGGCACCCCCGACGAGCTGCGTGCGCTGATCGATCATGCTCACCAATTGGGTCTGATGGTGTTCGTCGATGTGGTCTACAACCACTTCGGCCCCGATGGCAATTACCTCGGCCAGTACGCCAGTGGCTTCTTCCGTGAGGACGTCCACACGCCCTGGGGCCCGGCCATCGATTTCCGCCGCCGCGAAGTGCGCGACTACTTCATCGACAATGCGCTGATGTGGGTGCAGGACTACCGCGTCGACGGCCTGCGTCTGGATGCCGTGCATGCCATCGGTGAGCGCGACTTCCTGCTCGAGCTGGCTGAGCGTGTACATGGCTCGATTGCCAGTGGCCGTCATCTGCACCTGGTGCTGGAAAACGAGAACAACGACGCCGAGCTGCTGCAACGTGGTTTCGTCGCCCAGTGGAACGACGATGGCCACAACGTGCTGCATCATCTGCTCACCGGCGAGCACGAAGGCTATTACGCCGACTTCGCCGAGGACGCCACTCACAAGCTCGCCCGCTGCCTGCGCGAAGGCTTCATCTACCAGGGTGAAACCACCCGCCACGGCACGGCCCGTGGCAGCAGCAGCGGGCATCTGCCTCCCAGCGCCTTCGTGCTGTTCCTGCAGAATCACGACCAGGTCGGCAACCGCGCTCTTGGCGAGCGCCTGCTCAGCCTGGCCGACGGCGATGCACTGAGGAGCGCCACTGCCCTGCTGCTGCTCAGCCCGATGATTCCCCTGTTGTTCATGGGCGAGGAATGGGGCAGCGAACAGCCCTTCCAGTTCTTCACCTCGCACAACGACGAGCTGGGCGAAGCGGTACGCAAGGGCCGGCAGAACGAGTTTCGCGAATTCTCCAGGTTCTCCGGACAGGAAATTCCCGCCCCTAACGAAACCAGCACATTCCAGGCCTCCACCCCTGATCACCACACCCGCGAGACCGCCTCCGGCAAGGCCTGGCTGGGTTTTTACCGCGAGCTGCTTAGCCTGCGCCGTGAGCACATCGTGCCGCGCCTGCAGGGCAGCCAGGCCCTGGAAAGCCGGGTACTGGCAGAGGCCGCAGTGGCTGCCAGCTGGCAGCTGGGTGATGGGCAGATCCTGCGTATCGACCTGAACCTGAGCGACGCGCACGTCGCCGCAGATGCCCCTGCAGGTGCCACCACACTGTTCGCCCATCGTGCGGACAAGGATGACGACCAGTTGCCGCCACGCAGCATCCGGGTTCTGCTGGAGGGCGCAGCATGAGCGATGCACGCCTTGCCGAACTGAGCCGTGCCGCAGGCCTGAGCGTCGACTGGATCGACGCCGACGGTCGCCAGCAATCGGTTACCCCGGAAAATCAGCGACGCCTGCTCGAGGCACTGGGCTATGCCGTGCAGGACAGCGAGCAGATCGACGCCAGCCTCGCCGAACTGCAACAGCGTCAGGACAGCCTTGCACTTGGACCACTGGTGACTCTGGACCTCCAGGAAACCCTCGATCTGACCCGTTACTTCCCGCCAGGAACCCTGTACGAGATCGAACTGGAACAGGGCGAACGCCTGGAAGGCCGCCTGGATGACAGCGGCCGCCTGCCGGTCATCGGCATCACCGGTTATCACCAGTTGCGCATCGCTGGCGGCGTGGTGACTCTGGCGGTCGCACCCGCGGCCTGCCCCAGCGTCGCCCAGTTGGCCGACCGCGAAAATGCCAAGATCTGGGGGCTGAGTGCCCAGTTGTACTCGCTGCGTCGCCCCAACGATGGTGGCCTGGGCGACACCCAGGCGCTCGAGTCCCTGGTCTGCAACGCAGCCAGGCGTGGCGCCGATGCCGTGGCGATCAGCCCGATGCATGCCATGTTCAGCGCCAATCTGCACACCTACAGCCCCTACTCGCCTTCCAGCCGTCTGTTCTTCAACGTGCTGCATGCCGCGCCGGGCAGCATTCTTGGCGAAGACGCGCTGCAGCAGGCGATTCGCAGCTGCGGTCTCGGTGAAGAACTGGCGCGCCTGGAAAGCCTCGAGCTGATCGACTGGCCGGGTGTGGCTGGCAGCCGTATGCGTATCCTGCGTCAGTTGCATGCCGACTTTCGCGCCAGCGCCCACCCGCTGCGCGACGACTTCGACGACTTTCGCCGCGAGGCTGGCGACGCCCTGCGCCAGCACTGTCGCTTCGAAGCGCTGCGCGGGTTCATGGATCTCAACGGGCTGCCGGTGGACTGGCGCGTTTGGCCAGAACAGTACCGTGACCCGGCCAACGAAGCCGTCGAGCAGTTCTGCGAGGGCCATCAGGAAGAAGTCGAATTCCACGCCTTCGCCCAATGGCTGATCGCCCGCTGCCTAGACCGTGCCCAGGATAGCGCCCGTGAAGCCGGCATGGCGGTCGGCCTGATCGCCGACCTGGCGGTGGGCGCCGACGCGGCCGGCAGCCAGGCCTGGGCTCGCCAGGCCGAACTGCTGCAGGCAGTGAGCGTCGGCGCCCCACCGGACATCCTCAACCGCTCCGGGCAGAACTGGGGCGTTTCCGCGTTCTCGCCCAGCGGTCTGCAACGCAACGGCTTCCGCGCCTATATCGAGATGCTGCGCGCCAACCTGGCCCACGCCGGTGGCATGCGCATCGACCACGTGATGAGCATGCGCCGTCTGTGGGTGATTCCCGAAGGTGCGGACTCCGGCGCAGGCGCCTACCTCAATTACCCGTCCCGGGATCTGCTGCGCCTGCTGTGCCTCGAGGCCGAGCGCCACGGGGCGCTGATCATCGGCGAAGACCTCGGCACCGTGCCCGATGGTCTGCGTGAAGAATTGGCACAGCGCAACATCCTCGGCATGCGCGTGCTGCTGTTCGAGCAAAGCAATGGCCGTTTCAACGCGCCGGCGCATTGGCCACGCGATGCCCTGGCCACCACCACGACCCACGATTTGCCGAGTATCCGCGGCTGGCTTGCCTCCCGCGACATCCATTGGCGCCAGGCCGCGGGTCACCGCAGCGACGACTACACCAGACAGGATCACGACTTGCGCGCTCACGAAACCCAGGCACTGCACCAGGCCTTGCACGAGCACGGACACGCTACTGCGGAACACATGGACGACACCCAGCAACTGGATGCCAGCATCGCCTTCATCGGCAGCACACCGGCACCGCTGGTACTGCTGCCACTGGAAGATGCCATGGCCGCCACCGAGCAGCCCAACCTGCCGGGCCCCGGCGAAGAACACCCGAACTGGCGGCGGCGCTGGTCGGAAGATGCCGATGGCATGCTCGACGAGCCAGCAGTCAGCCACCGCCTGCAACGCCTGCAGTGGGCACGCAATTTGGTCGAGGGCACACGCCATGACTGATTTGCGCGCCAGCGTTCGCCTGCAGTTCCACAAGGGCTTCACCCTCGAAGACGCAGTGCCCCTGGTCGATTACTTCGCTCGCCTGGGCATCAGCCACATCTATGCCTCGCCGCTGCTGACCGCGCGGCCGGGTTCCATGCACGGCTATGACGTGGTCGACCCGACCCGCATCAACCCTGAGCTGGGCGGCGAAGCGGCCCTGCAGCGCCTGGTCGCGGCATTGCGCGCCAGGGGCATGGGCCTGATCCTCGACATCGTGTCCAATCACATGGCCGTGGGCGGCGACGCCAACCCCTGGTGGCTGGACGTTCTGGAATGGGGCATCAGCAGCCCCCACGCCAAGTTCTTCGACATTCACTGGCAGTCCCACGACCCGCTGCTGCGCGGTCAGTTGCTGGTGCCCTTCCTGCGCAGCGACTATGGCGAGGTCCTGGCAGCCGGCGAGATCGAGCTGCATTTCGATGCCGAACGGGGCCTGCTCTACGCCAAGCACTACGATCACCGCTTTCCGCTCAACCCGCCGACCTACGGCGACGTGCTGCAACACAGCGGGCATCCCGAACTGCAGGCCCTGGGCAAGCGCTTCGCGGCACTGGACGACAGCCAGGACGGCCAACGCCAGGCGCGCACCCTGTTCCGTGAGCTGGTCGCACTGGCCAGCAAGGCCGGAGGCGCAATCGATCGCGCCATCGCCAGCCTGCGCCCAAGCGAAGAAAAGGGTTTCGAGCCCCTGCATCAACTGCTCGAGCGCCAGCACTATCGCCTGGCCAGTTGGCGCACCGCGGCGGACGACATCAACTGGCGGCGCTTCTTCGACATCAACGAACTGGGCGGCCTCAAGGTCGAACGCCACGAGGTGTTCGAAGCGACCCACGCGAAGATTTTCGAGATGATCGAGAAAGGTCTGGTCGACGGTCTGCGTATCGACCATGTCGATGGCCTGGCCAACCCACGTGCTTACTGCCGCAAGCTGCGCCGTCGCGTCGAGAGACTGCTGCCGCAGCGCCCCGCCGAGCTGCGCGGCAGCCGCTTCCCGATCTACGTCGAGAAGATTCTCGGCGAGGGTGAGCAGCTGCCTCTCGACTGGGGTGTCGATGGCACCACCGGCTACGAGTTCATGAACCAGGTGTCCCTGCTGCAGCACGACCCTCAGGGCGAGGCCGTGCTGGCCCAACTGTGGAGCGAAACCAGCGGCCGTGGCGCCGACTTCATGGAGGAAGTGCGTCAGGCCCGCCAACTGGTGCTGACCACCTCTCTGGCCGGCGATCTGGAGGCGCTGGCACAAGGCCTGCTGCTGATCGCTCGGGACGATATCGCTACCCGCGACCTGACCCTGGGTGCCATTCGCCGGGCCCTGCTGGAACTGATCGTGCATTTCCCCGTGTACCGCACTTACGTGTCCGCCGCTGGACGCAGCGCCAGCGACCAGGCGGTGTTCGACCAGGCCCTGGAAGGCGCGCGCAGCACCCTGGCCGAAGCCGACTGGCCGCTGCTCAAGCACCTGGACAACTGGCTGGGCGGCCAGGTGCTTTCCGAGCTGCCACCGAGCCCGCAGCGCAAGCTGTGGACGAAAATGATCGAGCGCTTCCAGCAGCTCACTTCCCCGGCCGCCGCCAAGGCGGTGGAAGATACCGCCTGCTACCGCAGCGCGGTGTTGTTGTCGCGCAATGACGTGGGCTTCGACCCGCAGCAGTTCAGTGCTCCCGTCGAGGCTTTCCATCAGGGCTGCCAGGAACGTGCTCAGCACTTTCCGGCCAACCTGCTGACCACCGCGACCCATGACCACAAGCGCGGCGAAGACACCCGTGCCCGGCTGGCGGTGCTCAGCGAGCGCGCGGAATGGTTCGCCGAACGTTGCCAACACTGGCGCGAGCTGGCAGCACCGCTGCGCAAGGAGCTCGATGACGGCACTGCACCGTCGCCAGGTGATGAGCTGATGCTGCTGCAGATCCTCCTGGCCTGCTGGCCGCTGGATCTCCCGGCGGATGACTCCCAAGGCCTGCAGACTCTCGCCGAGCGGGTCACCGCCTGGCAGGAAAAGGCCGTTCGCGAGGCCAAGCTGCGCAGTACCTGGAGCAACCCGAACGGCGACTACGAAAGTGCTTGCCGGGACTATCTGGAGAAGTTGCTGGGCAGCGGGCAAGGCAGCCAGCTGCGCGAAGAGATCCGCGCCGCTGCCGTGGAGATCGCCCCTGCTGGTGCACTCAACAGTCTGGCCCAGAGCCTGCTGCGCATGAGCGTGCCGGGCGTACCCGATCTGTATCAGGGCTGCGAGTTCTGGGACTTCTCTCTGGTCGATCCGGACAACCGCCGCCCAGTGGATTTTGCCGCGCGCCAGCAGGCGCTGGACAGCAATGCATCGCTTGCCGAGGCGCTGCCGCACTGGCACGACGGCCAGATCAAGCAGGCGCTGATCGCCGCAACCCTGGCCGCCCGCAAGCAACATCAGCGGTTGTTCGCCAAAGGCGACTATCAGCCGCTCACCGTAACGGGTCGTCATGCCAGCAAGGTGCTCGCCTTCCTGCGCAGCCATGGCGACACCCACGCATTGGTGATCGTGCCACGCCTGGCCGCATCGCTACTGGGCGACAGCCAGACCCCGCTGATTGCCCATGACCAATGGGGCGACACCCGCATCGCCCTGCCTCCGGCTCTGTCCGACAAGGCTTTGCACAGTGCCTTCTCCTCTGCCGACCTGTTACCGAGCGACGGCCATATCGCGGTACGCGACGTACTGCGCGATGTCCCCGTCAATCTGCTGATCGTCCCGACCCATTCTCAGGAGTCACACCCATGAGCGCAAAAGAAGACCGCATCCGTGAATTCGCCTACCAGATCTGGGAATCCGAAGGGAAACCCAGCGGCCAGGCCAAACGCCATTGGGAAATGGCCACCAAGCTCGCCGAAGCCGAGCAGACGCCTGCCAAGGCCACCGCCAAGCGCGTGAGCAAGCCGAAGGCCGCCACCACCGAGCCGAAGCCTGCCGCGCCGATCAAGCCGCGCGCCAGCAAGACCGCACCGGCTGCAGCCGAAAAGCCGGCCGAACTGAAACCGGCCAAGGCGCCGGCCAAGGCCAAACCGACCGCAGCGAAACCCGCCCCCAAGAAACCCAAGGCCTGACACCAGGAGCCACCCAGAATGAGTCAACCACGCTCGCGTATTACCGAAGGTCACCCCTTTCCGTTGGGGTCGACCTGGGATGGTTTGGGCGTCAACTTCGCGCTCTTCTCGGCTCACGCCACCAAGGTCGAGCTGTGCATCTTCGATCCGGACGGTCTCGAGGAGATCGAACGCATCGAGTTGCCGGAGTACAGTGACGAGATCTGGCACGGCTACCTGCCCGATGCACATCCGGGGCTGATTTACGGTTACCGGGTTTACGGCCCTTACGAGCCGGAAGCCGGGCACCGTTTCAACCCCAACAAGCTGTTGATCGACCCCTACGCCAAGCAACTGGTTGGCGAACTGAAGTGGTCGGAAGCGCTGTTCGGCTACGAGATCGGTCATCCCGATGGCGACCTCAGCTTCGACGAGCGTGACAGTGCGCCCTTCGTGCCCAAGTGCAAGGTCGTCGACCCTGCCTATACCTGGGGCAAACACCGCAACCATCGCGTCGACTGGGACAAGACGGTGCTCTACGAAGCCCATCTGCGCGGCCTGACCATGCGTCACCCGTCGGTGGCCGAAGACAAGCGCGGTACCTTCGCCGGGCTGATGAACGCCGACGTGATCAAGCACATCCGCAAACTGGGTGTTTCCTCGGTGGAATTGCTGCCCGTGCATGCCTTCGTCAATGACCAGCACCTGCTGGAAAAGGGCATGAACAACTATTGGGGCTACAACAGCATCGGCTTCTTCGCGCCTCATCCGCGCTACCTGGCCAGTGGGCACATCAACGAGTTCAAGGAGATGGCTGCGCACCTGCACGACGCCGGCCTCGAGCTGATTCTCGACGTGGTCTACAACCACACCGCCGAAGGCAACGAGCTGGGCCCTACCCTGTCCATGCGCGGTATCGACAACGCCAGCTACTACCGGCTGATGCCCGACGACAAGCGCTACTACATCAACGATTCCGGCACCGGCAACACCCTGGACCTGAGCCACCCCTGCGTGCTGCAGATGGTCACCGACTCGCTGCGCTACTGGGCCAAGGAAATGGGCGTGGACGGTTTCCGTTTCGACCTGGCGACCATTCTCGCCCGTGCCCACGACGGTTACGACGAGCGCCACAGCTTCCTGGTCGCCTGCCGCCAGGACCCGGTGCTGAGCAAGGTCAAGCTGATCGCCGAGCCGTGGGACTGCGGCCCGGGCGGTTACCAGGTCGGCGGTTTCCCACCGGGCTGGGCGGAGTGGAACGACAAGTTCCGCGACAACGTACGGGGCTTCTGGAAAGGTGACGAAGGTCAGCTGGCCGAGCTCGCCAGCCGCCTGACCGCTTCGGGCGACCTGTACAACCAGCGCGGTCGGCGCCCGTTCACGTCGGTGAACTTCATCACCGCCCACGACGGTTTCACCCTCAATGACCTCGTGTCGTACAACGACAAGCACAACGAGGACAACGACGAGAACAACCAGGACGGCAGCAACAACAACCTGTCCTGGAACCACGGCGTCGAGGGGCCAACCGACGACGAAGCCATCAACGACCTGCGGTTCCGGCAGATGCGCAACTTCATGGCGACCCTGCTGCTCGCCCAGGGCACACCGATGCTGGTGGCCGGTGACGAGTTCGCGCGCACCCAGCACGGCAACAACAATGCCTACTGCCAGGACAGTGAGATCGGCTGGATCGACTGGAACCTCGGTGAACAGGGCAAGCAACTGCAAGCCTTCGTAAGCCGCCTGATCAAGCTGCGCATGAGCTACCCGATCCTGCGTCGCGGTCGTTTCTTCGTCGGCGCCTACAACGAAGAGCTGGGAGTCAAGGACGTCACCTGGCTGGCGCCCCATGGCGAAGAGATGAGCGAGGAGAACTGGCACGATCCGCACGCCCGCTGCCTTGGCATGCTGCTCGATGGTCGCGCGCAGCCGACCGGCATTCGCCGCAGCGGCGCCGACGCAACCCTGCTGCTGGTGGTCAACGCGCATCACGACGTGGTCAACTTCCGCCTGCCGGAAGTCGCTCAGGGCAGCCACTGGACCTGCATGCTCGATACCAACCGCACCGATGAACCGGAAGACGAAAGCTTCCAGTTCGGCGACGAGTTCACCGTGACCCATCGCTCTCTGGTGCTCTTCGAGCTGCACAAGGAAAAACAGGCATGACGCCCGGCGGCGGCTCTCCCGTGGATCGCCTTGGCGTTCTGCTGGACGAGCTGCCGCTCGCTGCACCGATCCAATCCGAGGCCCTCGCCCATGCGTTGCAAACGCTCTGTGGCGCCGGCCTCGACCAATTACCGCAACCCGGCGGTGGCCATACCCTGCAACGTTGGCAGGCGTTGGCCACGGTCGCGGCACACGATCTGAGCCTGTGCAAACTCTACGAAGGGCACACGGACGCCCTGGCGATCATGCAGCACTTCGCGGCACCGTCGCCGCCCAGCGACAGCACCTGGGGCATGTGGGCCGCCGAGCCGCCCCAGGCACGCGTCGAGCTGCATGCCGAGCAGAGCGATGGCAGTGTCCATCTGCATGGGCGCAAGGCCTGGTGCTCGGGCGCCAAGGTGCTCAGCCATGGGCTACTGACCGCCTGGAATGCCAGCGGCGAGCAGCAACTGGTGGCCGTCGCGCTGGCCCAGTCAGGCGTCAGCGTCAGCAACGGCGGCTGGCAGGCAATCGGCATGCAGGCCACGCAAAGCGTGGAGGTGTCGTTCGAGGGTGCTCGCGGCTACCGCGTGGGGCCGCCCGGTGGCTATCTGCAGCGTCCGGGTTTCTGGCAGGGTGGCGCCGGTATCGCCGCCTGCTGGTACGGCTCGGCGCAATTGATCGGCGAGGCGTTGCGCAAACACTGTGCACGCCACGATGAACCCCACGCCCTCGCCCACCTCGGCGAGGTGGACAACGCCCTGCTCGCGGCGGCCAGCGCATTGCGCGACTGCGCCCGCTGGATAGATGCCAACCCGCAGGCGAACGCCGAATTGCCGGTGCGCCAGGTGCGTGCCCGCTGCGAAAGCGCTTCCGACAGCGTGATTCGTCATGTCGGCCGCGCACTGGGCGCTGCCCCCTATTGCCGTGACGGCGTACTCGCCAGACACCTGGCCGATCTGCCGGTGTATCTGCGACAAAGCCATGCAGAACGCGACCTGGCCGACCTCGGCCGTCTCGCAGCGCAACAACGACCAGGGAGCTGGACGCTATGAAAGCCAATCCGATTCAGGGACAAGGCACCTCGCCACAAGCCTGGAGAGCGTCGCGGCACCTGGCTCAGGTACCTGACATGGACTGCACGCAACTGGTGCCGGCAGGTTACAGGGCAGTGATCGTCTCGCCCCATCCGGACGATGAAATACTCGGCTGCGGTGGTCTGCTGCAGTTGCTCGCCCGCGAACAGCGCCAGGTGCTGTTGATCTCGGTCACCGACGGCGGTGCCAGCCACCCGGGCTCCGGGTATTGGACACCGCAGCGGCTCAGCGTCGTGCGCCCGCTGGAAAGCGCCGACGCCCTGAAGCGCCTTGGCCTGCCCCTGAATCAGATGCAATGGGTACACGGCGGATTTCCCGATACCGGCGTGGCCGCGCGCGAACACGAACTGCAGCTATTCCTGAGCACCTATCTGCAGCCCAGCGACGTGGTGTTCACCACCTGGAGCGAGGACGGTCACAGCGATCATGAAGCCGTAGGCCGCGCATCCCTGGCGGCGGCACGGAGCTGCGGCGCAAGGGTGCACGAAATTCCGGTCTGGGCCTGGCACTGGGCGAACCCCGAGGATCCTCGCCTGCCCTGGGAGCGGGCCCGCAAGCTGCAGCTGGACAAATGGGCACAAGCCCGCAAGCGCCACGCCATACAGGCCTTCGCCAGCCAGCTTTACAGCGACCCGGATACGGGCCACGAGCCGGTGCTTTCGGCCACGACAGTGGAGCGCCTGCAGCAACCGTTCGAGGTGGTTTTTTTATGAGTGTCGCCGACAACTATTTCGACAGGCTCTTCAAAGGCAGCGAAGACCCCTGGTCCTTTCGCGAGCGCTGGTACGAGCAACGCAAGCGCAACCTGACCCTCGCCGCCCTGCCGCGCAACCATTACGGCAGCATCTTCGAGCCAGGTTGTGCCAATGGTGAGCTCAGTGCACGCCTTGCCGAGCGCTGCACCCAACTGCTGTGCAGCGATACCTCGGCCATCGCGCTGGAACTGGCGCGCAATCGTCTCGCCCATCGCAGCAACGTGCGCCTGCTGCAGACCCGCCTGCCGGAGCAGTGGCCGGAGGGCAGCTTCGACCTCATCGTACTCAGCGAGCTGTGCTACTACCTCGACAGCGAAGACCTCGATCGCCTCATCGAGCGGGCACGGACCTCGCTCAATCAGGGCGGCAACCTGCTCGCTTGCCACTGGCGCTGGCCGATCGACGAATGCCCGCTGACCGGTGACCAGGTCCACCAACGCATTCATCAGGCATTGGGCCTGCCGCGCCTGCTGCGCCATGAAGATGCCGACATGCTGCTCGAGGTATGGGGCACCGAGCCAACGTCGGTTGCGCAACGTGAGGGGCTGGCCCCCTCCACGGGTGACGAGTTGCCAGCATGATCGGCGTCGTCATTCCTGCGCACAACGAAGAACGGTCACTCGACCAGTGCCTCGACGCCGTGCTCACCGCCGCTGCTCATCTCGAGCTGAAGGTGGCCGTTCGCATTCTGGTCGTGCTCGACAGCTGCACCGATGGCTCCGCCAGCGTCATCGCCAACTACCCGGTCGACACCCTCACCATCGAGGCGCAGAACGTGGGCCTGGCGCGGGCTGCTGGTATCGAGTGGCTGTTGTCCCATGGCGCCACCTGGATAGCCTGCTCGGACGCCGACAGCCGCGTCGCCCCGGACTGGCTGGTACGCCAGTTGAGCCTGAAGGCCGACATGGTTTGCGGCACCGTGCAGGTCGCCGAATGGGGTGACCTCGGCCACGAGGTGCAGGCGCGCTACGCAAGCGCCTACCAGGCCCGCGACGGACACCGGCATATCCATGGCGCCAACCTGTCCTTCAGCGCCGCCTGCTACCGTCGCGCTGGCGGTTTCAAGGCCATCCCGGTCGATGAAGACGTACAACTGGTTGCAGCCTTCGAGCGCATCGGCGCACGCATCGCCTGGAGCTGCCTGCCACAGGTCTACACCAGCGCACGACTGGACTGCCGTGCACGCGGCGGTTTTGGCGATTACCTCAAGTCCCTGCTCTGACACCCGCTCAGCGCCGATTCCCGTCGCCCAGGCGGCAAAAACCTTGAACCGCGCCCCCGCCGCTCCAGTCGGAATTTAACGACGCCTGGAACGCCTGAAGCTGCCCAGTCGCCTCGCTGAACACCTCGACCACCGACCGGAGGACAGAATGACAATCAACGATATCACCTGCTCCGAAGACGAAGACGTCGGTCATGTGGCCCGCAACGTGGGTGAGAACCTGATACGTCGTCTGCCGGTGCTGAGCCGCGAGAATCGTCTGGTGGGGGTGGTTTCCCTGGGCAACATCGCCCAGGCCGGTGACAGTGACGCCAGCACGGCACCGTTTCGCAGCTTCACCGGAGCGCACTGAGCCATGCCGATACAGGCGACGAGACGGCATCCGGTTGGGTGCTTGCCGCTTGGCGCCTGTTGCTTGGGTGAATCACCTTGAGCCGCATCCATATTGGCATCTCCGGCTGGCGTTACGCGCCATGGCGGGGTGAGTTCTATCCCCAGGGCCTGCGTCAGAAGGAGGAGCTGGAGTTCGCCTCCCGGGCCGTCAACAGCATCGAGATCAACGGCTCGTTCTACGCCCTGCAGACGCCCGAGCGCTATGCCGGCTGGGCCAGCGAGACGCCTGAGGGGTTTCGTTTCGCGGTCAAGGCGCCGCGCTACATCACCCACATACGCCGCCTGAACGACGTAGCCACGCCGATCGCCAATTTCTTCGCCTCGGGGCCTCTGCAACTCGGCGACAGACTCGGCCCGTTCCTGTGGCAGTTCCCGCCGAGCATGGTCTTCGATGAGCAGCGCTTCGCCGACTTTCTCGCCTTGCTGCCCAAAGATACCGAACAGGCACAACGCTGTGCCCGCGAAGCGGATCGGCAGAGCGAAGGCAGTCTCGACGCACCCCATCACCAGCGTCTGCGACATGCCGTGGAAATCCGCCATGGCAGTTTCCGGGACCCGGTCTTCATCGCCCTGCTGCGCAAGCACAAGGTGGCGCTGGTGTTCGCTGACAGTGGCGGCAAGTGGCCCTACGCCGAAGACCTGACGAGCGACTTCGTGTACCTGCGCCTGCACGGCAACAAGAAACTCTACGCCAGCGGCTACGATGAGCCTGCGCTGGCCCACTGGCACCAGCGCATCGCCACCTGGAGCCGCGGCAACCAGCCAGGCGATGCGCAATTGATCGATGCCCACAAGCCTCGTGCCAGGGCCTCGCGCGACGTCTACTGCTATTTCGACAACGATCTCAAGGTACGCGCCCCCTACGACGCCTACTCGCTTTTACAGCAGTTCGACCTGGCCGAGGGGCTGCCCAATGCCCCAGGCCGGTCGCCAGGAGTTTCCCAATGAGCACCCACCAACCGGCACCGACCGAACTGGCTACGGCGGTCCACACGCTGAAGATTCTCACGGTCAATACCCACAAGGGGTTCACCGCTCTGAATCGGCGTTTCATCCTGCCGGAGCTGCGCGATGCGGTCCGCACGTTGTCGGCGGACATGGTGTTCCTGCAGGAGGTGCACGGTACCCACGAGCACCACGCCAAGCGCTACGAAGAATGGCCAGCGACGCCACAATACGAGTTTCTCGCCGACAGCATGTGGCCGCAGTTCGCCTACGGCCGCAATGCCGTTTACCCCCACGGCGACCACGGCAATGCACTGCTGTCGAAGTTTCCCATCCTGCGCCACGAGAACCTGGATATCTCCATTGGCACCCAGGAGCAGCGCGGGCTGCTGCACTCGGTGCTCGACGTGCCGGGCCACGCCGAAGTACACGCCATCTGCGTGCACCTGGGGCTGCGGGAAATCCATCGCAAGCAGCAGCTCGGTCTGCTCTGCAAGGTGCTCGACCGCCTGCCTGCCGATGCGCCGGTGATCGTCGCGGGTGACTTCAACGACTGGCGCAAACGTGCCGACGGGTTGCTGGCCGCCAGCGGTCTGAAGGAAGCCTTCGTCAGCGAACATGGCGCGCCGGCAAAGAGCTTTCCCGCGCGCTGGCCGCTGCTCTGCCTGGATCGCATCTACGTGCGCAACGCAACCACTCAAAACCCGCAGGTGCTGTCGACCCGCCCCTGGTCGCACCTGTCGGATCATGCACCGTTGGCTGTGGAGATACGGCTATGAAGTACGACTGGCGTGATGGCAACCAGGTCGATTTGCTGATCAACGGCGAGGATTTCTTTCCTGCCGTGTTCGAAAGCATCCGCAACGCCCAGCGCGAGGTGCTGCTGGAAACCTTCATCATCTTCGAAGACAAGGTCGGCATGGAGCTGCAGGAAGCGTTGATCGCTGCCGCGCATAACGGCGCCCGGGTGGAGATCACCGTGGACGGCTACGGTACCGCCGACCTGTCGAAAGAATACGTCGCGGCGCTGGTCGCTGCCGGCGTACGCGTGCACATGTTCGATCCGGGCAAGCGCCTGATGGGCATGCGCACCAACCTGTTCCGCCGCCTGCACCGCAAGATCGTGGTGATCGACAGCGAGCTGGCCTACATCGGCGGCATCAACTATGGCGTCGATCACCTCATCGCCAATGGGCCGATGGCCAAGCAGGACTACGCGCTTCGCGTTCGCGGGCCGATCGTTGCCGATCTGCACGCTGCCAGCGAGCGCCTGCTGCAAGCGCGCGACGACCGTGAAGTGGCCCTGCGCCGCAGCAATCAGCCGACTCAGCATCGTCATGCAGGCAACAGCCGGATGCTCATGGCGATCCGCGACAACGGCGACGACACCAACACCATCGAACAGCATTACCTGGACGCCATCCGCAACGCCCAGCATCGCCTGGTGGTGGCCAACGCCTATTTCTTTCCCGGCTACCGCCTGCTGCGCGAATTGCGCAACGCGGCGCGGCGTGGGGTCAAGGTCACCCTGATTCTTCAGGGCCAACCGGACATGCCGCTGGTGCGGTTGTGCTCGCGGCTGACCTACAACTACCTGCTGCGCGACGGCGTGACCATCTACGAATACTGCCAGCGCCCGCTGCACGGCAAGGTGGCGCTGGCCGACCACGAATGGTCGACCGTGGGCTCCAGCAATCTGGACCCCCTGAGCCTGTCGCTGAATCTGGAAGCCAACGTGATCGTCCGTGACCCGGCCCTCAATCGCCGGTTATACGAGCACCTGATGGAACTGGCCACCTCGAGCTGCAAATCGGTGCCGCTCAAGCGGGTGATGCGCGGCTACTGGTGGCGCGCGCCGCTGATCTTCATGTGCTTCCACTTCCTGCGCCACTTTCCGGCCATCGCCGGCTGGTTCCCGGCCCACTCGCCACGGCTCAAGCTCTTGCAACCGAACGTCGAGGCGCCACAGTGCAACACCCTGCAGATCGACCAGGAGAAAGTCTCGTGAGCGAGCCCGACGACAAGCAAGGCAAACCGGTATGGCGCTGGGCCAAGCGCCTGCTGACCCTGTGCTTTTTCATCCTGGTGCCGGTGCTGCTGTTCATGCTGGTCAAGAACCTCGACTGGCAGGAAGTCAGCAAGGCCCTGCGCGGTTACAGCAGCGGCATTCTGCTCGCCGCGATCGGCGTCTCGGCGCTGAGCTACGCCGTGTACTCGAGCTTCGACCTGATCGGCCGCGCCTACACCGGCCACAAGCTGCCAGCGCGGCAGATCCTGCCGCTGACCTTCGTCTGCTACGCCTTCACGCTCAACCTGAGTTCCTGGGTGGGCGGCGTCGCCCTGCGCTATCGCCTGTATTCGCGCCTCGGCCTCAAGGTTTCGACCATCACCCGCGTATTGAGCATGAGCCTGATCACCAACTGGCTGGGTTACATCCTGCTGGCAGGCGTGATCTTCACCTTCGGCCTGCTCAAGCTGCCGGAAGGCTGGGCCATCGGCGCCACGGGCCTGCGCATCATCGGCCTGGCGTTGCTGGCGGTGGGCATCGGCTACCTGCTCGCCTGCCAGTTCTCCAAACGCCGAACCTGGAAGGTGCGTGGCCATGAACTGACCCTCCCTGCGCTGCCGATGGCGCTGTTGCAGGCGGGCCTGGGTGCACTGAACTGGTCGCTGATGGCGCTGATCATCTACCTGTTGCTGCCGGAAGAAGCCTTCTACCCGATGATTCTCGGCATTCTGATGATCAGCAGTATCGCCGGGGTGATCACCCATATTCCGGCCGGGCTGGGCGTCATCGAGGCGGTGTTCATTGCTCTGCTGCAGCACGAAATGTCCAAGGGCAGCATCGTCGCCGCGCTGATCGGCTACCGGGCGATCTACTTCCTGTTGCCACTGGCCGTCGCCTGCGTGGTGTATCTGGTGCTGGAAAAACGGGCCAAGAAGCTGCGCCAGAACGGCAATCAGGACGCTTCCAGCGAAGCGACCGACCCGGCCTGAGGTTCAGCATCGACAGCGGCCCTGCTGACCCAGGTCAAGGGCCGCGACGCCAGACGCGCTAGCTTGAGTTCGAGACTCACAGGAGTGCGCGACATGGCCAAGAAATTCCCCCTGCTCCCGAAGAACCCCCAGCGCGTCTGCTGGGGGTGCGACCGCTATTGCGCTGCCGACGACCTGGAGTGTGGCAACGGTGCAGGCCGCACCCAGCATCCCAGCGAAATGCTCGGTGACGACTGGTACCTGCATGGCGACTGGGGCATCGAGCCTCCTCCCGCCGAACAGAACCCGAAACAGCGCCTGGTCTAGCGCTGGGTCAACGGCAATAGTGCTTCGACCAGCCCTGGCGATGCCCGATACAGCGGTACGTGGCCGCGCAACAATACCTGCGCCGTGCGCCGATAGGCGGCACTGCTGACCTGCAGTTTGCCGTCGCGCTCACGGGCCACCACCGTGGTGGCGAGAACGCCCGCCGGGTTTTCGATGGCCACCTCGATATCGGCGAACTCGTCAGACGGCGCGGCAAGCCCCGTAGCCACCTGCCAGGCCACTGAGCCCGGGATCAGTGCAGCAGCAGCCAGGCAGCAGCCACCGGAAACCGCCATCGAAGCATGCAGTGCCTGGGGCGTGAAATAACGCACCGAAATATTACCGCCTGCCTGGGGTGGGCCGACGATGCAGACCTTGGGCTGGGTTTCGCTGCGCGCCAGTTCGTCCGCCGTCATCAGCTCGCCGTCGCGGCGGCGCAGCTTCATCCGCAACCCCGCTTCGACCCACACGCGGCGCAGGTCAGCCATGAAGGCCTGGTCGTTCTGCAGGTCGGCGAGGGGCTCATGGGCGGTCTTGCCAAAATCGCTGGCCAGGGTGATGACCATCGGCACTGCCACATCGACACAGGACACCGCACGCCCGTCGATCTGTTCGACCGCCTGCCCGGTCGGCAGCAACTGCCCGGTCTTGGCGCCCACGGGATCGTGCAGAAACAGATCGACCGAGGGAAATTCGCCGCCGACACCGGGAATCGACGCACAGACCAGCGCGCCTTCGGCAGTACGTCCGATGCGCCCGGTGCTGATCACTCCGGTATTGCTGTTGCGAATGCTGATGTCACGGCTTTCGCCCGCCGCTGCCGTCACCAGGCCAACGTCCAGCGCCCACAGCGGCAACGCGCTGGACAGGTTGCCGCAATTCACGCTCCAGTCGATGGCGGCGTGATCACTGGCCAGTTGCGCCAGGGTGCTGACCAATCGCTCGCCGTCACGGGTCGCTTCCCAGTCGACGAAGAACACCTTGTTGCTGGTCGGCGCACCACGGCCCAGGCCGGTGATCTGACGATTGCCGGGCTGCGAGCCACTCAGGGGCACCCCCATCAGATGGCGCAGCAGTTCCTCACGCAGCACCGAATCCGCAGGCGCGAACGGTTCCCAGATCACCAGGCCGGTGGACGTCCCGCCGCGCACATGGTGCACCGGAAACTCGAGCAGGCCCTCACGCAGACGGGGATGAAATTCGGCAGACTGCAACATCCGCATCGGCAGTTCCTCGTGCTTGGGTGGGCGCCCATCTTAACCTGTTCAGGGGCTTCGCCTGGTCGGGCGGTGGTGCGATCGTTCGGTCGGCTGAAGCCCACCCTACCCCCAGGGCATCGACCGTAGGGTGGCGCTTTAGCCCACCAAAGCCATTCAACGCCGAGGTGGCTGGTGGCTCAGAGCATGCGGTTCAGTACTTGGGGCTGTGGCCGTTGTTGTGGTGGGCTGAAGCCCACCCTACTCCCAAGGCATCGACCGTAGGGTGGGGCTTCAGCCCACCAAAGCCATTCAACGCCGATGGTGGCTGGCTATTCAGAGCATGCGGTTCGGAGCTTCGGGCTGTGAGCGTTTTCGGTGGTGGGCTGAAGCCCACCCTACTCCCCAGGGGCATCGACCGTAGGGTGGCGCTTTAACCCACCAAAGCCATTCAACGCCGATGGTGGCTGGCTATTCAGAGCATGCGGTTCGGAGCTTCGGGCTGTGAGCGTTTTCGGTGGTGGGCTGAAGCCCACCCTACTCCCCAGGGGCATCGACCGTAGGGTGGCGCTTTAACCCACCAAAGCCATTCAACGCCGATGGTGGCTCAGAGCATGCGGCTCGGAGCTTGGGCTGTGAGCGTTAACGAATCATGCCCGACGGGCGCAAGTGCAACTCGGTGCGTTTCAGCATCATCGACAGTGGGTGGCCCGCCGTGAAGACTCGTCTACAGGCGAAGATGGCGCCTTTTTAATCAGACAGTTTCCAGGCACCCTGCAAGGCCTGCAAGGCCTCGCCGATCGCCTTTTCCGGCACCGCCGCGAAACCCAGTACCAAGCCAGCGCGATCGTCCATCGACGTATCGCCGCCAGGTAGCCAGTAGTTGCTGAGTGGGTTGATCTCCACACCCACCGTCGCCGCACCGGCAACCAGTTCCCGTTCTCGCGCCAGGCTTTCGCAGCGCACGCTCAGATGCAGGCCAGCGTGTACATCGGGCAGCGGCTCGCAGCCCGGCAGACTTTGCGGCCAGCCCGCCAGCAGCGCATCCCGACGGGCGCGGGCGGCATTGCGCATGCGGCGGATGTGCCGCTGAAAATGCCCGGCGGCGATGAACGCGGCCATCACCGCCTGGGTGCCGACCTCCGAGTGGCGCATATCCACCGCACGACGCCGGGAGAAGGCAGTGGCCAGACGGGGTGGCAGCACCAGATAGCCAAGCCGCAGCGCCGGAAAGGCGATTTTGCAGAAAGTGCCGACATAGAGCACACGCTGCCCACGATCCAGTGCGGCCAACGGCGCCAGCGGCGTGCCGCTGTAACGGTACTCGCCGTCGTAATCGTCCTCGATGATCCAGGCATCGTTACGCTCGGCCCAGTCGAGCAGCGCCAGGCGCCTGGGCAGTGACAGCGTCACCCCGGTCGGATACTGGTGCGAAGGCGTGACATAGGCCAGCCGGCACGCCCCTGCCCGCTCCAACTGCGCGACATCCAGGCCGTCGCCATCGACGGCAATACCGCGCAGCTGCGCGCCGGCAACGCTGAAGGCATGGCCGGCGGCACGGTACCCCGGATCTTCGACGGCCACCGGATCACCCGGCTCGACCAGTAATTGCGCGCACAGGCTGATCGCCTGCTGTGCGCCGCAGGTGACGATGATCTGCGCCGGATCGCACTGCAGGCCCCGGCTGCTGCGCAGATAGGCGGCGATCAGTTCGCGCAGTTGCGGGTCACCCGCCGGATCGCCGTAGCCCAGCCGTGCCGGTGACGGCCTGCGCCAGAAACGCGCCGACAGCCGCGCCCAGGTCTCGAACGGAAACAGATCGAAAGCCGGCACGCCAACCCGAAACGCCCGCGGTGCGCCGGCTAACGGTGCCGGCAGATGGTACTCGTCGAGCCGTTGCAGCGCGGCGCTACTGGCCGTGCCCGGCACATCTGCGGCTGGCGGCTCCGCGACCGCGGAGATGGCGGCCACATAGGTGCCATCACCCACCCGGCCCTGCACGTAGCCTTCGGCATAGAGCTGATCCAGCGCACGGTTCACCGTATTGCGGGACACCCCCAGGCGCTCGGCCAATTGCCGGCTGGCGGGCAGTCGGGTGCCGCCAGGCAGACGGCCGTCGAGCACGCGTTCGCGCAGGGCTTGGTAGAGCTGGCGGGACAATCCCTTGCCAGACTGCAGATGCAGGCCGGAAAGGTCGACCGGCAAAGAAGCTGAAGACGCCATTAATTGGCCCTACGAAAGTCACTTAAAATGGATCTTACAACAGACCAATGGCAGTTCTAGCATGAGTCCGTCCACCTACGGGAATGCTCCATGTACGTACCCTCCGCATTTCGCCAGAACGACCTCGCCGCCCTGCACCGGGAGATTGCCGACTGCCGCCTGGCTACCCTGATCAGCCATGGCGAGAACGGCTTGCAAGCCAGCCATCTGCCCTTGCTGCTGCGCCCCGGAGAAGGCCGCAACGGCACGCTGTACGGCCACCTGGCGCGGGCCAATCCGCATTGGCAGGTACTGGCCGAAGGCGGTGAAGCGCTGGTGATCTTCAACAGCGCCGATGCCTATATCAGCCCGTCCTGGTATCCGGCCAAGGCCGAGCACGGCAAGGTGGTGCCAACCTGGAATTACATCGCAGTGCATGCCTACGGCCAGGCCGCGGTTTTCGATGACAGCGAGCGCCTGCTGAGCCTGCTCGACGAACTCAGCGCCCGTCACGAGAACCCGCGCCCGCAACCCTGGGCACTGAACGATGCACCCCGGGAGTACATCGCCGGCATGCTGCGCGCCATCGTCGGCTTCGCCCTGCCCATCGAGCGCCTGGAGGGCAAATGGAAGCTTGGCCAGAACCACAGCGAAGCGGATCGCCAGGGCGTGCATGACGGTCTCAGCGCCAGCGCTGATCCCCGCGACCGCGCCCTGGCGCAGCGCATGAATGACTAATCACCGAGGAGACTTCGATCATGGAAATACGCGCAATCACCGCTGACGATCAGGCTGCCTGGTCGCCACTCTGGCAGGGCTATCTGCGCTTCTACGGGCAGCAGATGCCCGAGGCCACCACAGCCCTGACCTGGCAACGCTTTCTCGCTGACGACGAACCGATGCATGCGGCTCTCGCCTGGCACGAAGGGCGCGCCATCGGCCTGGTGCACTGGATTTTCCACCGCTCCTGCTGGACGACCGGCGATTACTGTTACCTGCAGGATCTGTTCGTCGACGAAAGCGTTCGCGGCAGCGGCGCCGGGCGCGGGCTGATCGAGCATGTTTACGCTCAGGCCAAGCTGGCTGGCGCTTCGCGGGTGCACTGGCTGACCCATGAAAGCAACACCACCGCCATGCGGCTCTACGATCACATCGCCGACCGCTCCGGTTTCGTGCAATACCGCAAGCAGCTGTAATCAGGAACCCAGACCATGACCGACGACACCCTGCTCGACTGGACACCCGTTTCGCCGCCACCGCGCAGCGCCATCGACGGCCGCTACGTGTGCCTGGAACCGCTGGACGCAGCAGCGCATGGCGATGATCTCTGGGAGGCGTTGCAAGGAGTGGACAGCGACCCTGCCTTATGGGATTACCTGCCCTATGGTCCGTTCGCCGAGCGCGCCGGGTTCGATGCCTGGCTGCAGGACAAGCAAAGCACCAGTGACCCGCTGTTCCTCAGCGTGATCGACAAGACCAGCGGGCGTGCCGTAGGGCTGCTGTCCTTCCTGCGTATCGCGCCCGCCGACGGCTGTATCGAAATCGGCCATATCGCCTTTGGCCACGCCATGCAGCGCTCCCCCGCCTCAACCGAGGCGATCTGGCTGCTGATGAGCCTGGCGATGGACGACCTGGGCAATCGGCGCCTGGAGTGGAAGTGCAATGCACGCAACGCCCGCTCGCTGCGCGCCGCCGAACGCCTGGGTTTCGTTCACGAGGGGTTGTTTCGCCAGCACGCGGTAATCAAGGGACAGAACCGCGATACCGCCTGGTTCTCGATCATCGACAGCGAATGGCCGCAATGCCGCGACGCCCTACAACGCTGGCTGTCGCCCGACAACTTCGACGAACATGGCAAGCAGCGGCAGCGCCTGGAAGCATTGCGGGCGAGATAGATATCTATCGGGCAGCCTCAACCACGCATCACGTCACCAATCGCCAGCAAGCTGGCTCCTACGGGATCCCCACTATCGCGTAGGAGCGTCGCCCTCGGCGCGAAAGCGGTAGCGGCCATCCCGCAACCTCGCACCACGGCCACCATTCGCCAGCAA
>NZ_JBQWIF010000045.1:0-41646 GCF_052958135.1 Pseudomonas sp. SZ40
CACGAAGTCACTCTCTCCTCTGTGGGAGCGGGCCATGCCCGCGATTTCGCGCGCATGGCGCGCTCCCCCATAAAAGGGCCAATCGTGGTTGGTGCACGGTGGATGGGTGAAGCGTCGGCTACCCTGCGATTCGCTCGTAGGGTGGCGCTTCAGCCCACCGTTGCGGGGTTGGGTTCGCGCGGACTCGCGGGGTTTTGGTGGGCTGAAGCCCACCCTATGCCACGAAGTCACTCTCTCCTCTGTGGGAGCGGGCCATGCCCGCGATTTCGCGCGCATGGCGCGCTCTCACATAAAGAGGGCCAACCGTGGTTGATGCACGGTGGACGGGTAAGGCGTCGTCCACCCTAAGCTACGCTCTCTTCTATACCCCATCGAACAACCGGGAATCACAGCGGCTCGCGCAGGTAATCCGCCAGTCTCGAGAGCATCGCATCACACCCCTGGAGCTGTTCCACGCTGACGAACTCGTCGGGCTTGTGGCCCTGGTCCATGCTGCCGGGGCCGCAGACCACGGTGGGGATGCCGGCGCCGTCGAACAGGCCGCCTTCGGTGCCGAAGGCCACGGTGCCGAAATCACTCGACCCGCAGATCCTCGTCAGCAGGCGCGCGGCCTCGCTGTCGGGCGGTGTGGCAAGGCCGGGGTAGGCGCTCAGCGCTTGCAGGCGGATGTCGCTGGCGGCGCTCACCGCCTGCATCTTCGGCAGCAGTTGCTGGGCGGCGTATTTCTGCAATTCATCCGCCACGCTCTGCGCGTCGAAGCCCGGCAACGCGCGCACCTCGAAATCGAACTCGCATTCCGCTGGCACGATGTTCAGCGCGCGGCCGCCCTTGATCAGGCCGGTCTGCACGGTGGAGAAGGGCGGGTCGAAGCGCGCATCGTGGTGCTCGGGCTGTGCCAGGCGCGCGCCGATGTCTCCCAGGTGGCCGATCAGCCGCGCCGCGTACTCGATGGCATTCACGCCGTAGGGCGCGTACGCCGAATGGCAGGCGGCGCCATGCACTTCACAGCGCATCGCCAGCTTGCCCTTGTGGCCGAGCACGGGCTTGAGTTCGGTGGGTTCGCCGATCAGGCACAGGGTCGGTTTGTGCGGGCGTTTTTCCAGCTCGGCGAGCATGGAACGCACGCCGAGGCAGCCGACTTCCTCGTCGTAGGAAAACGCCAGGTGCACCGGCACTTGCAGCGGGCGTTGCAGAAACCCCGGCACCGCTGCGAGCACGCAGGCGATGAAGCCTTTCATGTCCGCCGCACCACGGCCGTACAAGCGCCCGTCCCGCTCGGTCAACTGGAACGGGTCGAGGGTCCAGGTCTGGCCATCCACTGGCACCACATCGGTGTGGCCGGACAGCACCACGCCGCCACGATCCTTCGGGCCGATGGTGGCGAACAGGTTGGCCTTGGTGCCTTCGGCATTGTGGAACAGCTCGCTGTCGACGCCGAACCCTGCCAGGTAATCGCGGACGAAGGCGATCAACTGCAGGTTGGAATCACGGCTGACCGTGGCGAAGCCGATCAGCCGCTCGAGCAGGGCGCGGCTGCTGGGCTCATTCATCACCCGGTACTCCGTAGCTTGGCGCGGTCGTCGGGTCGAGGGCGCGGGTCAGGTAATCCTGCATCTGCGGCCGGTAAGCCTGCCACAAGCCATCCAGCTGACCGATGGGGTCATCGTCGGCCCAGTCGACCCGCAGGTCGATGATCGGCCAGACCAGATCGCCCACCACCTTGAGCGCGGCCGAGTGCACCGGGCCGGCTTCGCCGCCAGCGGCCATCGCCCCGTGCATGGCCGCGAGCAGGCGGTCAGCCAGTTGCCCGCTGGCATTCTCGAATGCCTCGACCATGGCCTGGATCACCGCTTCGCCCGACAGCAGATTACCCGCCGCCACGCACTGATCACCGGCCACCGCGTTGTACAGCCCCAGCGCTTCCTTGCCGCTGAACAGCGCAGTGCGGCCATGGCTGTCGATCACCGTCACCTGGCGGTACTGGCTCCAGCCATTGGCGCTCAGCGCGCGCTGCAGGGCGTCGTCCGGTTCCAGCGTCTGTTGCTCCAGCAGGTCGAGAATCTGCGGGCCGAGGGCGGGCAGGGTGACGTTCTGGGTGGCCACCGCCCCCACGCCGGCACGCAGCCAGGGGCAGCGCGCGCCCACGGCAATGCTCGACGAGCTGATGGCGATGCCCAGTTGCCCGGTTTCCGGGCAGCGCCCGACGATGGAAAAGGTCATGCCTGCCTCCTCATTTGGCTTGCCAGTCGTCCGGGATCACGGCGATCACGTCGATTTCCATCAGCCACTGCGGTTGACCGAGGGCCGACACCACCAGGCCGGTGGAGATCGGGAACACCCCCTTCAGCCATTTGCCGACTTCCTTGTACACCGGTTCGCGGTAGCGCGGGTCGATCAGGTAAGTGGTGGTCTTGACGATGTGCGAGAGGTCGCTGCCGGCTTCTTCGAGCAGTTGCTTGAGGTTCTTCATCGCCTGTTCGGTCTGCGCCTGCGGGTCGCCAAGGCCGACCAGGTTGCCGTCGAAGTCGGTGCCGACCTGGCCGCGCACGTACACCGTGTTGCCGGCGCGCACGGCCTGGCAGAGATCATTGTCCAGGGACTGGTTGGGGTAGGTGTCCTTGGTGTTGAACATGCGGATACGGGTATGAGTGGGCATCATTTGACTCCCTGCAGGCGAGTGATGGGGGCGTCTGCCTGGCGCTGCGCGGCATCGCGATAGGCGGTGTACTTGCGTTGCGTGGCGATGTGATCGGCGACGTGCTTGGCGTCGTGCCACACGCCCCAGATGAACGACGAGCCCCGGCGCGACAGCCACGGCAATCCGAGGAAATAGATGCCCGGCTCACGAGACACGCCGCGCTGATGCTGCGGCTTGCCGTTGGCGTCGAAGGTGTCGGCCTCCAGCCAGCTGAAGTCGGTGGCGAAGCCGGTGGCCCAGATGATCGACGTCACGCCGGCTGCGATCAGGTCCAGTTCGCGCAGCGGCTCGGTCATGCAGGCTGGATCTGCAGGGATTACGCGTGCCTCTGGTTCCTCCGGCAGATCCAGGCCGTTGCGGGCGATGTAAGCATCCGCGGCATCGAGCAGCGCCAGGTAGTTCTCGTCACCACGGCGGACGTTATCGACCAGGTCGTCGGCAAACTGCACCACGCCGTTTTCGAACGTGCGGGTCAGGCCGACCAGCGTCATGCCTTCATGGGCCAGCCGGCGGAAGTCGATGGTCTTGCCGCCGCCGGCGCCGCTGACGGCGATGGTCACGTGCTCGCGGCCGGCCTTCGGGGTTTCCTGATCCCATTCGCCGAGCACGCCCAGCCACCAGCAGAAATCCCGGTCGCGATAGCTGCGCGGCGGGCGATCATGGGCGCCGACCGACAGGTACACCTGGCGCCCGGCCTGCATCAGCTCATCGGCGATCTGCGTGCCCGAGGAGCCCGCGCCCACCACCAGTACCGCACCGGCGGGCAACTGCTGAGGATTGCGGTATTCGGCGGAGTGGATCTGCGTCAGGCGCTCGTCCTTAGGGGCGATGGCCGGGATAACCGGGCGCTGGAACGGCCCGGTGGCAGCGACCACGCGGTTGGCCTCGATCACCCCCTGTGAGGTTTCGACGGTGAAACCGGGGCGATTGGCATTGCGGCGGACCTTCTTCACTTCCACGCCGGTGCGAATCGGCGCGTTGAAGGTGCGCGCATAGGCTTCGAAGTAGGCGGCTACCTGCTCCTTGGCGGGAAAGGCATCCTCGTCGAGGTCGAATTCCAGGCCGGGAAAGCGGTCATGCCAGGCCGGCCCGTTGGCCACCAGCGAATCCCAGCGCATGGTGCGCCAGCGTTCGGCGATGCGGTCGCGCTCCAGCACCAGATGCGGTACGCCCAGCTTGCTCAGGTGCTCGCTCATCGCCACACCGGCCTGGCCCGCGCCAACCACCAGGGTGTCTATTTCGATCTTCTCGACAGTCATCTCTATGTTCCTCTGAAGGAGGCCGGGTGCCTTTCGGCCAAGGCTGGCCTTGGGGCACTTCGCGCAAGCCGCTCGTGCATTGAGGCCATTGTGTTCAGAGGCAGGGGATAGCGAAATTAGCGTTTTTGTAGTCGTTGACCAGCAAAAAGCTGGGCACCGCCGCACGGGGCGGCATCAGGCAGGGGCGTCGCCGGGCATCACCCGGTTGCGGCCAGCGCCTTTGGCGGCATACAGGGCCACATCGGCAGCGGCGACCAGGGCCGCTGGCGTCGGCAAATCCCGCCCCGGCACGCAGGAGGCGACGCCGATGCTCAAGGTCAGCGTGGCGTAGGGCGAGCCCTCGTTGGCAATCGCCAGCGCCTCGACATCGGCGCGGATGCGCTCGGCCACGGCCAGTGCCGGCGCGCTTTCCGCGCCCGGCAGGATCAGCGCCAGTTCCTCGCCGCCATAGCGTGCGGTGGTATCCGCGCTGCGCTTGGCGTGGCGCTTGAGCACCGCCGCCACCTGCCGTAGCGCCTCGTCACCGGCCGGGTGGCCGTACTGATCGTTGAAGCGTTTGAAGTAATCCACATCGACCAGCACGAAGGACAGCCACTGCCCCTGGGCCGCCGCCGAGCTGAACGCCGCCTGCAGCGCTTCATCCAACCGGCGCCGTGTGGCCAGGCCGGTGAGGGCGTCTTCACCGGCGATGATCTCCAGCGCCTGGTTGGCCTCCGCCAGCTCCCGGTGCATGCCCTTCAGGCTCGCCTCCATCTGGCCCTGACGCATCAGCGCACGCCAGATCAGCCAGGCCAGCGACACGAATAGCAGCAACACGATGCCGCTCAGCAACCACGTCTGCCGGGCGCGGTTTTTCCAGGCCTCTATCGCCTGCTCTTCGGACACCGCCGCAGCCACCACAATCGGGTACTCGGCGCTGGAGTCGAAGCCATAGATGCGCCGAACGCCATCGAGGATCGCCGTCAGCACCATGCTGCCGCGCGTCACGCCATCGTCGTTGATCATGCGCAGCACCGGGCTCTTCGAGACGTTGACCGCATAGTTCTCGGGCGCCATCTGAGACCGGGCGAGGATGGTGCCGTCGCGTTTGACCAGGCCGATCACCCCTTCGCTACCCAGGTCGATGGTCTGATAGAAGTCCACGAAGCGCTCGATCACCAGTGTCGCCAGCACCACGCCGCGAAACTCGCCGTCGGCCTCGTTGAGGCGCAGCGACAGCGAAATGACCCATTCACCGGTCATGCGGCTGCGAATGGGCGCGCCAATGAACAGGCCATGGTTCGCGTTCACGCGATGCAGGGCGAAGTAGTCCCGGTCGGCGGCGCTGTAGTTCGCGTTGGGTTCGGGGATCGTGGTGATCAGTGCCCGGCCATCCGTCCCAATCACGGTAAAGCCTTCGACATCACGCAGCACCCCCAGCTGGACGCGGGATACCTCCAGCACCTCATGCAGGTTCTGCGCGTTGTAGCCGGTAATCTCCAGCTTGCGCTTGATGCCGATCAGCACCGTGTGTGCATCGCGGATCGTCGACTCGGCCTGCCGGGTAAGCGCCGTCGACAGGTTCTGCATATCGTCGACATGCTGTTTCAGCGCCTCGCGCTTGTCCCATTCGACCTGCAAGTAGGTCAGCGCCAGAAAGGCAACGCCCACCACGAGGGTCATGAGCGCGACCAGGCGCCTGAGGTGACCGATTTTCGAAGTCTGACTCATCGAGTGTGCAGGCCCGGCTTAGGCAGTGTTGCTCGTATCGCCCTGCGCCATTGGCGGACTCGGCGGGATAGGCTGCGTTAGATGAACGCGCTGGTTCACCTAATGATAGAGGGCTATGCGGTAATTATGAATGGCTTGGCTGCAGGCTGGCAGTGCGCGCTCGAATTCCGTGAGATGGCGTCGTTGTGGCTTGTCGTGCAGGCCAGGCGATACTGCGATCCGGGCGGCGCGAGGGGAGAGTGGCGGATGGACACAAACAGCATTTTTTTCATGAGGGTCGGCAAGGCTACAGGCTGTCGCAAGTGCTGGAGCCTTACCGACGTCGTCAGGGTCAGTAGGTGATGCAGACCGACTTCGTCTCGGTGAAACCTTCGATAGCGGCTCGGCCAAACTCCCGACCGATACCAGACTGCTTGTAGCCGCCGAAGGGAAGGTTGGGGTCTACAGGTACGTGATTGTTGACCCACACGGTTCCGGCTTCGATACGCGGGATCAGATCCATCACGCGGCCCAGATCATTGCTCCAGATGCTTGCGGTGAGGCCATAGCGGCTGTCGTTGAGCATGTCCAGTGCCTGCTCGACATCGTCGAACGGCAGCACCGAAAGGACCGGTCCGAAGATTTCTTCCTGCACCGAGGTCATGTGCTGCTGCAGGTTGCTGAGTACCGTGGGTTGCACGAAGTAACCCGGCAGGTCTGGCTTGCCGCCGCCCGTAGTGAACTGCGCACCTTCCCGGCGGGCGATGTCCAGGTAGCGCAGCACGCTATCTTGCTGCTTGCGCGAAACCAGAGCATTGATCTGCGCGTCGGGATCCATGCCAGCGCCGATCTTCAGCGCGGAAACCTGGGCGGTCAGCGCCTCGACGAAATCCTTGTGACGGCTGGCATGCACGTACAGGCGTGAGGCGGCTGCGCACACCTGACCCTGGTTGAGCAGGCCGCCACCGATGGCACCGGCTACAGCCTTGTCGATATCGGCGTCAGCCAGTACCAGCATGGGGTTCTTGCCACCCAGTTCGAGGGTGAAGCGGGTCATGTTGTGCAACGCCGCTACGCCCACTTGCTTGCCCACCGCGGTTGAGCCGGTGAACGACACCTTGTTGACTTTCGGGTGCGCGACCAGTGCCGCTCCGGCCTCCGAACCCTTGCCAATGAGTACGTTGAACACACCTGCCGGTACACCGGCCTCGATGGCCAGCTCGGCCAGGCGCAGCGCAGTCAGTGGCGTCTCGTCGGCGGGCTTGATGATGATGGTGTTACCGCAGGCCAGGGCTGGCATGACCTTCCACAGGGCGATCATCAGCGGGAAGTTCCACGGCACGATACCGGCGATCACCCCGGCTGCCTCGCGGCGTGTATAGGCGTTGAAGCGCGCCCCGGCGGGGACCGGAATCGATACGTCCAGAGTCTGGCCCTCGATCTTGGTCGCCCAACCCGCCATGTATCGCATGTAGTTGAGTGAGGCACCCACTTCGACGGCGCGTGCCAGGTGGATCGACTTGCCCTGATTGAGGGTTTCCAGTTGGGCCAGCTCTTCACCGTGGGCTTCGACCAGATCGGCGAAGCGCAGCAGAATGCGCTCGCGCTGGGCCGGTGCCAGGCCGCTCCATATCCCGGATTTGAAGGCCTGCTGGGCACTCTGCACGATGAGCTCCACCTGATGGGCATCGGCCTGCTGTACGCGGCTGATCACTCTGTTGGTGGCCGGATTGAAGAGATCCTGGTGCGCGCCGGTGCGGGGCTGGCGCTGTTGCCCGTCGATGAACGAGGCATGGGTTCGTGCAAGAAAGGCCTCGACGCTGGCAAGAGTATCGATCTGGGAAGTTGTCACGGGCGGCTCCTGAAACTGGGCAGGTTGATAATTCGCCGATGGCGATCACCTGCTCAGCATAAGCAGGGGCGCCCGAGGTGACTTGACTCTGCCTGCCGGGGTGACATGACTCTGCGTGCATACGCTGGCGATCCGTGAGGCGAGCGGCTGGCCCGTGTCAGAGAGAGGCAAGGCGCGTGGCAAACAGGAGCAAGCGCAGAGTCGCCCGGCTCGTCATAGTCATGGCGTCGCTGCCGCGTGGTGGTTGCGGCGATGTTGGTCCACGTCATTACGCATCTCTTTACCGCCGGCTTGGTCTCTGGCGGTTTTTTTTGCCTGTGCTGCACGCTGCAAAGAAGAACGCCGCGGCATAGCCACGGCGTTGAGGGGCATCGAGGTTATCGTCAGAACGGTACGGCCACCACCAGTTGGCTGTAGACGTTGGTGCCATTGCCGCCTACCTGATTGCCGCCGCTGCGTTCATCCTTGCTCGGCTGGTACAGGCCCAGCAGCGGGCTGATGATCAGGTGCTCGCTGACCGCCCATTCGGCATAGATGTCCAGCTCCCGGGCATCGAGGTTCAGGGCATTGCTCTTGTGCAGCGTATTGAAGTCGAAGTACAGGGCGCCGAGGGTCAGGTTCTCCAGTGGCGTGACCTTGAAACCGACATGATGCACACCGGTGTTGCTGTTGAAGGGGCCTGAGTAGTTGGCCGCCACCTCGCCCTGGAACCAGGTGCCGTAGCCCGAACTCAGGCCATTGAACAGCGAGTCCCAGCTTTCGGAGTAGCGGCTGTAGCGGTAGGTCAGCTTGGGTGCCCAGGCGATATCGGCGAAGGTATAGCCGGCTTCGGCGTACCAGGCTTTCTCGATGCCGGCCTCCTTGTCCTGCCAGGCGTATTCGAAGCCGAAGCTGGCGTTCTCGATACCGGCGTCGCCTTCACCGCGCAGGCTGTACACATCCATGCCGTCGCGTTGTTGCTGGAATTCGCTGGCCCACTGATCAGTAACGTCGAGCCCGTGGATCCAGGTCAGGCCGAGGGTGCCGGCCTTGGTGGTGTAGTCCAGGGTTCCGGCAGCCAACTCGGTTTCCGCCTGGGCACGGTTGTCGGATTTCAGCCACAGCACGCTGCCATGCAAACCATCCTGCCCGCCGAGGCGCAGTATGGCCGTGCGATCGAAGGCATGGCGGGCAGCGAGGTAATAGGCACCACCGCGATTCAGAGCGCCGTCGGCCGGGCCGTTGCCCAGGTTGGGGCCGTCATCGTTGAGCAGGAAACCGCTGCCGATCTTGATGATCTGGCGGCCAAACGAGGCATCCACGCCATCCTCGCCGAGCAGCGGGAAGAGGTTCGCCGAGCGCCAGCCCAGGTAGGCTTCCTCGATCTTGGTGGTGCGCTCGGAGCCGTCGGTGTTGCCGGCGGCATCGCCATCGCCCCAGGTACCCGAGCTCACCAGATTGAAGGCGCCGTAAGCCGTGCCTGCACCGGCAAGGCCCTGGTCACCGCTGATGCCATATTTGATGAAGCCTTCGCGCCAGGTCGAGCCACCCGCGGTGCCGTCGTAGTTCTTGCGGCTGTTGAACCAGCCGTAGACGGCCAGCAGATCGGCATTGAGGTGGGTGTCGTCGTCGGCGTATAGCTCGTACGCGTTGACGCCCTGGCTGGTAGCCAGCGTGGCGATGCTCAGGCAGATGGCCTGGGCCAGTGTTGGACGGCGGGTTGGTTGCGCCATGACGAGTGCTCCCCTGTTGCTGTTATCTGTATCCGGAATTTCTGCCGTTCCGGGTTGGCAGTAGTCTGCTGGCAGCGCAGCAGTTGCGTGCCTCGACGGGCCATTAGTCACGCCCGTGGGGAGCCACGTCTTGTCTGTGGCTGCCAGCGTTGTTGACCGCGATGGCCAGCGGGAGGTGTGGGGATGCTGGATGTCAGGCAGCAACAAGAACAGCGGCAGCCAGGGGCAAGACGACCTGCAGGGGCGGGCGCAAAGTGTCCCGTACTGATCGCTGCAAGCGTTATGTGGTTGGTGATGTGTGCGGTGATCAGGTCGGTCGATCCGCTCACGGTGCCGCAAGAGTGCCGAGAGCCCTAATAATTAAAATCTGCTTTCGAGGTCCACGACGATGTCGACCCACGACAAACTTCATGAGCATCTGAGCCGAGGAACCGTGGGGTTTCCCACGGCCCTCGCCAGCACCATCGGGCTGATCATGGCCAGCCCGGTGATCCTCACAGCCACCATGGGCTTCGGGATCGGCGGCAGCGCTTTCGCCGTGGCGATGCTCATCGCGCTGGTGATGATGCTCGCGCAATCCACCACGTTCGCCGAGGCGGCTTCGATATTGCCCACCACCGGCTCGGTGTATGACTACATCTCCTGTGGCATGGGACGCTTCTTCGCCATTACCGGCACCGTCGCCGCCTACCTGATCGTGCATGTGTTCGCCGGGACGGCGGAAACCATCCTGGCGGGGGTCATGGCGCTGGTGAACTTCGAGCACCTCAATACTCTGGCCGACAGCGCTGGAGGCTCGTGGATGCTGGGCGTGGGATTCGTCATCGTCTTCGGCATCCTCAATGCCTTCGGTGTCAGCGTGTTCGGCAAAGCCGAGGTGGTACTCACCTTCGGGATGTGGACGACCTTGATGATCTTCGGTGTACTGGGGCTGTTGTCGGCACCGGCTGTGGCGCTCGAGGGTTGGTTCGGGGCATCACTGGTGGGCACCGATTTGCTTACCGTCCTGTCGCTGGTGGGCATGGCCATGTTCATGTTCGTCGGCTGCGAATTCGTCACCCCACTGGCTCCTGATTTGCGCCAGTCGCACAAGACCATGCCTCGGGCCATGGCTCTGGGGCTTTTGGGTGTCGCCTCCTGCATGTTCATCTACGGCGCGGCGATGAAGCGCCAGGTCGAGAACGTCCTGCTCGATGAGGCCAGCGGCGTTCATCTGCTGGATACGCCCATGGCCATTCCGCAGTTCGCTCAGCAGGTGATGGGGGATATCGGCCCGGTGTGGTTGGGTATCGGCTTTCTGTTCGCCGGGGCCGCGACCATCAATACGCTGATGGCCGGCGTGCCACGCATCATGTATGGCATGGCGGTGGATGGCGCATTGCCGAAAGTCTTCGCTTATCTGCATCCGCGCTTCAAGACGCCACTGGTGTGCATCGCCGCAGCCATGCTGATTCCCTGTGCGCATGCCGCCTACCTGGGGGGCAATACGGATCATATCGTGCCGCTGATCCTCGCCGCGGTCTGTGCCTGGGGAACCGCCTACCTGCTGGTCACCCTGTCGGTGGTGATCCTGCGCATTCGCCGCCCGGATCTGCCAAGGGCCTACAAGTCACCGTTCTTTCCGCTGCCACAGATCGTTTCCAGCGTGGGCATTCTCATCGGTCTGTGGTTCATCGCTCCGCCAGGCATGGAGCGCAGCGACGTCTACGTACCATTCGCCATCATGCTTGGCCTGACCGCCGTATATGCCCTGTTCTGGACGGTCGTGGTTCAGAAGGTCAATCCGTTCCGCCCGGTGCCGGTCGAGGAAATCCTGGAAAAGGAATTTCGCAACGAATCGGGTGTGCACATCAGCGAGTCCTACGCCCATGCTTCGAAGGCTGTCTGATTTCTTCGCCAGGGCCAGTAGCCCCTCCGGCTATCGGCCGGGGGTAACGCTGGAGCACGTGCGTCGCAACCTGGCCGGGCTGGGCTTCGAGAAGCTGGACGGCACCCGGGGGCGTTTCGACGTTCCCGATGCGGGACTGCAGTTCGAGGCCCATGAGCGCACTCATTCGGAGCTGCTCATGCACCTGGTGCTGACCGACTTCGTGCTCAGCGTACCGTCGTGCAAAACCGAGCAGGCCAGGCTGGAGCTGCGCCACAGTGGTGCGATCAGGCGCGCCGGTATCGTTGCCCAGCGTCGCGTTGGCGATGTGCAGGCGGTGGAGGCCGCCATGCTGGCTGACGAGGCGCTCATGGGCGCCCTGATGCCGCTGGATTTCAAGCGCCTGCAGATCGTGCGCAGCGATGGCAACTGGCACGTGTCCCTGGAGCACATGGCCGCCAGTGAGGTGGTCAACCGCATGCCGAGTTTTCGCCGTTACATCCGCCTCGACGACCGTCAGCGAGGCGCGCTGATCGCCGCCCTGAGCCACCTGCAGCGCATCCTGCGCAGGCATTGAACGCGCCGCTGCTCCGCACGGCGCGCATTCGTTAACCTCTTATCGAACTGGCATCGAATCTGCATATTTTGCTACAGAGGAATCCCTGTTGCGCCTCTATCGATAACATGTTAACTATTTAGCGACAAAAACAAATCAGCATCCCCCGGAGGTGCGTATGAACGGCCAGCTCATGGCTCACGAAGGATTGGAGGGTTGGCAAACCGCCCTGCAGGCGATCTGCGGTCAGTTCGAGACCCAGATGGCGTTCAACCGATCCCTGTTCATCGGGGAAATATCGCTGCAGTGTCATGCCGGCCTGCCGATGGCCCACCTGCGTACCAATGCGGGGCTGATCGCCCGAAATTCGATCAAGGCCGATCACGACAATGACCAGAGCTGTTTTCTGGTCAGCCAGCGCAGCGGCTTTTCCCAGATTTCCCAGGATGGCACCAGCATCCAGCTGGCGCCGGGCGACCTGCTGCTGATGGATTCCGTGGGCTCCTGCGAGATCACGCCATTCGGCCTCATCGAGCATGCCTCGCTGTCCTTGCCGCGCCACGAGGTCGAGCGTGTGCTCAAGCACGCCAAGTTCGGCAAGATCAGCACCGCCAGCCCCAGCGGCAAGATGCTGCACATGCTGGTCGATCAGCTCTGCCGAGAGCCGGAAAGCGAGTATGACCAGGGGGGCGAGAGCGAGGCGCTGCGAACTGCGTTCATTTCCCTGCTGGCCCCTGCGCTGTCGCAGGGCTACAAAGAAGCCCTGCCGGCCGACGCACTGCATGGCGCCAATCTGCGCAGCTACGTGCAGAAGATCATCGACGAGTCCCTGACCCAGCCCAATCTCAATCCGGTAGGGCTGGCAGGGCGCCTGAATATCTCCGTGCGCCACCTGTATCGGCTGTTCGAAGAGCAGAACGACAGTGTTTGCCGCTATATCCAGCGCTCGCGCCTCAAGCGCAGCGCGGAAGACCTTTCCAACCACTTCCTGCGCAGCGAGTCGATCACCTCGATCGCCTACAAGTGGGGTTTCACCGACTCGGCGCACTTCAGCCGTGCCTTCAAGAAGCACTTCCAGTTGTCGCCCAAGGAATATCGCGCCATGGCGCTGATGGAGACGGCAGGCGCCGCCTGACGCCGCCACCGCGTATCCGACGCTCGGCGGATACGCGGCTGGCATCATGCGCAAAGGGTCGCCAGGGTTTCCGGCAAGGTGGCGCCGCCATCGACGATGATGGTCTGCCCGGTGATATAGCGCGCAGCGTCCGAGGCGAGAAACAGCATGGCGCCGGCGATGTCCTCCGGTTCGCCCAGGCGCCCCAGTGGAACCGCCGCAGCGATACGGGCGGCGAGTTGGGCGTCGCCCAGATTATCCATCGCCGGGGTACGGATCATGCCCGGCTCGACACCATTGACCCTCACACCCTGCTTGGCCAGCTCCAGAGCGGCGCTGCGGATGAAGCCGTTGACCCCAGCCTTGGAGGCGGCGTAATGGCTGAGCCCGGGATAGGCCACGCGGGGGCCGGTCACCGATGAGGTGACCAGTACGCAGCCGCTGCCTCGCTGGGTGAACAGTGGCAGAGCGCCCTGAGTCAGCCAGAACAGCGCGCTGAGATTGACGGCCAGGGTGCGTTCCAGCGTTTGCGCATCGATATCGGCGAGTGCTGTCAGCGGAAAGTAGCCTGCGTTATGTACCAGTATGTCGAGCTGCGCGAGGTTGCCCAGCAACTGCAGAGTCGCCTCGCGATCGGCGAGATCGAGCCCGCGTGCCGTGACGCTATGGCCCTCTGCGCCCAGGCGCTGCGCGACACGTTGTGCCGTCGGCAGATCGAGGTCGACGATCAGCACCTCGGCGCCAGCACGGGCGAAGCCCTCGACGATGGCCGCGCCGATTCCCTGAGCGCCCCCGGTGACCAGTACGTGGCGCCCGCTGAAGTCATGATTCATGTGGTGATCCCCATATTGGCGAAGGCGAGCGTCGGCACGTCGACGATGCTCGAGCCACCGTCGGCGACGATGCAGGCTCCGGTGATGATCGATGCCAGGTCGCTGATCAGGAAACGGCAGACATTGGCGATTTCATCGGGTGTGGCAGGGCGTCGCAACGGAACGTTGGCACACACGCGGGCATAGGCGGCATCCAGATCATCGCCATGGTGCTGCATCAGTGGCTGCATTTCCGCATCGGCCATCGGCGTGCGCACCCAGCCTGGGCAGACGCAGTTGACCCGAACGCCAACGGCGCCGTAATCGTTCGCCAGGGAGCGGTTGAGGCCGAGCAGCGCGTGCTTGGCCGTGGTGTAGCCGCAGACCTCGGGGCCTGCAGCGAGGGAGGCGATGGAACCCAGCAGCACGATGCCGCCGCGCCGCTCGATCAACAGGGGCAGGCACGCCCTGGCGCTATAGAAGGCGCTATCCAGGTTACTGCGCAGTGCCGCTTGCCAGGTCGCGTCGTCCGTATCGGTCACACTACCCAGACCGTGCCCGCCGGCGCAGGCCAGCAGGGCGTCGACACCGCCGAAGCGCTCGCGAATCCGTCCGATGAAGCCTGCCCAGGTTTCGCTGCTGGCCGCGTCGCCGACCAGCACCAGGCCACCGGTTTCCTCGGCGACCCGCTGCAGCGGCTCGGCGCGTCGGCCGATCAGCACCAGATTGGCGCCTTCGCCCGCCAACTGACGGGCGCAGGCTTCGCCTATCCCCGTGCCAGCTCCGGTGATGACGACGGTTCTAGTCATCGCCATGCTCCGTGTGGTTGAGCAGGTCGCAATAGGACGCTACCGGGAAATTGGACAGGGTCTCGAAGCCGTCACCGGCGTAGCCGAAGATCTTGCCGTCGCTGCGATGGTTCTTGAGGTCGATCATCACCAGGCCCAGAGTTGGGACGATCTTCTCGCGCCAGACGAACAGGTACAGCTCATCGGTGATCTTGTAGTAGTGACAGCGGTCGGTGTCGCACAGGCCCTGCTCGACGCCTTTCAGGCACTGCCAGGCGTAGTAGTTCTGATTGAGGTAGATGTGTTCGTAGACCTCGGTCGGGCTGTAGCGATAACGGTTGCGGATGCCGACCAGTTCATCGGTTGGCGCATGCGGGCAGGCACCTTCGCGCCAGGGACGATCCAGCGTGCCATGGAAAAACGTCGCTTCGACGCTGGTCAGCGGTTTGCCAGCCAGCGCGCGGGCGTACAGCCCTTCACGGGTTTCGGTGGCGCTCGGCAGTTTGCCGATCACGGCGGTAAAGGACTGGCTGTGGGTATCCAGCACCAGGCTGATCGACCAATCCTGACCCCGCTCGTTCTTGAGAAAGTCGACCAGATAGATGCCTGGGCGGATCGACGTGGCGCGGTAGCTGGCGCTGCCCGTGGAGTGGCCATCGGCGGCATGCCAGTGCAGTCGCTCGGCATCGAAGCGATGCGCGATCTCCCAGCCGTTTGCGAACAACAGCGTGAAGCTTTTGCCAGCCAGCTCGGCGAGGTTCGGCAGGATGAATGCTGCAGGGGCGAAACCGTCGGCCAGGGCGCCTACGGTGATCCAGTCGGATGTCGTGCTCATGATGATCTTCCAGTGGGTTGCGGGAAGTCCATGTTGCGTTGGCCGAGATGCGGCGGGTATCAACCGGATGGTTGATGCCCGCCACCTGTTTCAGCCGTGCAGCGCGTTGATCGGCGGCACGCGTGCCGCCCAGGGTTGGGCCTGTTCGAGCTGTGCCGCCAGCGCGAGCAGGGTGCCCTCCTCGGCGAAGCGCGCGGCGAAATGCGAGCCGATGGGCAGACCGTCCGGCGTCCAGTACAGCGGTACCGACATTGCCGGCTGGCCACTGGCATTGAACAGTGCGGTGAATGGCGAGTAACTGTGGAAGTGCTCGATCAGCGTGGCCAGATCGATACTCTCGTCGAAGACATCCAGGCTGCCGATCAGCGGTGGCTCGCGTGTCAGGGTAGGGGTCAGCACGATGTCGTAGTCGACGAAGAAGTGCGCCAGCCTGCGGCCAAGGGCGTGGATGCCTTCAACGGCGCTTGCATAGCGGGCACCGCTGACACCGCCCTTTTCACGCAGGATCACCCGCGTCCGCGGCTCCAGTTCCTCATTGACCACTGCCCGCCCACGCATCTCGCCGACCAGGTCGAGGTAGCTACGGGTACCGGCGCCGATCACGTCGAATACCTGATCGAGAAACGCCAGTGGCTCGACCGGCAGCACCGCCGGTTCTACATGGTGGCCCAGGGACTCGCACAGTCTTGCCGTATGGCGAACGGCGGCAAGCGCTTGCGGGCCGCTGCTCCAGGGCGCCAGGTTTTCCACCAGGGCGATGCGCAGTCGACGCCGTGGCCGGTGCAGACTGTCGACGAAGGGACCGTCCTGCCAGGGTGCAGCGTAAGGGGCACCCAGGTCGGCACCTGCCGTGATGTCGAGCAGCGCAGCGCTGTCGCGTACCGACAGGGTGATCGCATGGGGTGTGCCCATGCCGGCCCAGCCTTCGCCCACCAGCGGGCCGCTGGGCATGCGACCACGACTGGGCTTGAGGCCGAACACGCCGCAGCACGAAGCCGGTACCCGCAACGAACCACCACCATCGTTGCCGTGGGCGAAGGGCACCACCCGTGCAGCCACCAGTGCCGCTGCGCCGCCACTGGAACCACCCGAGCTGTGTGCTGGATTCCAGGGGTTGCGGGTGGCGCCGAAGCGGGTCGACTCGGTGGTGTACGAAGTGCCGAATTCCGGCGATGTGGTGGTGCCGATGAACTGGCAGCCAGCCTCGCGCAGACGTCCCACCACGGCGTCGTCCAGGCCCAGCCTGGATTCGCCGAGCGCCAGGGAGCCGTTGCTCATCCGCGCTTCGGCGAGTGGCGAAAAAAGGTCCTTGATCAGCGTCGGTACACCAGCGAGTGGCCCATCGACGGGAGCTGCGTTGCGGGCGCTGTCATAGAGCTTTTCGGCTACGGCATTGAGCTGCGGCTCGACCTTTTCCAGGCGGGAGATACTGGCTTCGAGCAGTTCGTTACGGCTAATTTCGCGATTGCCGATCAATTGCGCCAGGCCGGTGGCGTCGTGTCGATCCATGAGGGCGTGGATGTCTTGCATGGTGATCCTCGAACGATGATGGCCACCATGGGCAGTGCCCATGGTGGCGATGGAGGGTATTCAGAGGTGAGTGCCGAGTGCGTCGTGGCGCGGCTTGAACAGGGCCGCCAAGGTCCATGCTGCGGCTGCCACCAGGCTGGCGATGGCCAGCCACTGGATGGCACTTCGCAGGTCGTGGCCGAAGCCGCCGAGCATGGCCACCACCAGCGGGCTGACGAACTGGCCGATGTACAGGCAGGCCGTGAAGATGCCCAGGCCCCGGCCGCGGGTACTGGCGCTCAGGGCGTTCATGACCGGTGCCATGGCGTTGGGTACCAGCAAGCCTGCGCCGAGACCGTGGATGGTCACCGCCAGCAGAACCTCCTGGTAACTCTGCGCCCGCAACAGAAGCCACAGCCCCAGGGCCAGCAGCGTCAGCAGTAGAGCGTTGCAGCCGGCGATGCCCAGGGTTCTGCGCAGCACCGGCCAGGTCAGCGAGCCGCCCAGGGTCGCCAGCAGGCCGAGCCCGGCACAGGCACCGATCATCGTGCTGGAGGTGACGCCCATGCCGACCAGCAGGATGGGGGTCTGCACGGGCACGATGAAGTTGAGGATCATGCCGCCGAGAACCAACAGATAACCGACCAGCAGGACGGGGATGGAGACCTGCTCATCTCCTTCGCGGGTGATGCTCGTGGTAGCTGTTCGCGATGGTTCCCAAAGCACGCGGATCATCGCTGGAACCAGCAGCAGCGGTAGCAGGTACAGGTAAAACGGCAGGCGCCAGGAGTGCTCGCCGAGTATGCCGCCGAGCACGAAGAACAGCGCGCCGACCAAACCGATGGTGACCACCTGCAGGTTGACGAAGTGCATGCGCTCCTCGCCACGCCAGTAGTCGGCGATCAGGGTCGCGCAGCAGGTCATGATCGCGGCCTCGGCGCAACCGAACAGCAGGCGTGCGCCGACGATGCTGGTCAGGTCGTTGAGCAGTGCCGGTACCACACCGAGCACTGCGTACAGCAGCGTGGCGACCACCAGCAGTGCCTTGCGCCCGACCTTGTCGGCGAGCCAGCCGGCAAGTGGCGCGACAATGGCGATGGCCAGTGCCGGGCCGGTAACGGCCAGGGGAACCAGCAGGTCTGCACGTGGATCAACCGGGCCGAACTCGGCGCCGAGTTTGGGCAGAATCGGGGCGACCATTACCGCCCCCATGATGGTCAGGCTGCTGCCCAGCAACAGCACAACCCCTTCACGACGACCGCTGGCCTGGCGTGACGGCGCCACCGCGGAAACGGATTGTTCTATGGACATGGTGATGGCCTCAGAAACTGTGGGACATGCGCAGGGCGATGGTGTGGCCTTCGGCGCGGTTGCGGGCGCCGAACTCTTTGTAGGCGTGCAGCCACACCGGCGGTAAGCCGGGTTTGAAGAAGCTCACAGCTGGGCCGACCGCCAGCACTCGTGCACGGTTGCCGTGATCCAGGTTGGGGCCGTCGTCGTCAGTCAGTTGACGGTAGTAATAACCGCCAAGGCCGACCGTCCATGGGCCTACGTGCTGACCAACCGCGAACTCATGGCGGTACTCGACCCCATTGCGGTAGTCGGTGGCATGGTTGCGGGTGTTGAAGTCCAGCTGGAAGCTTGAGGAGGCTTCGAAGCCGGTATCGCTGATCCAGGTGGCGTTGAGCAGTGGCGAGACTGTCCAGTGGTTGAGGCCCGGCGATATCAGTCGATCTTCGTCGTAGTCACCGGTGGGGGCCTGGACCTGCAACTGGCTGTTGACGAACAGGTTGCGCGACAGGTTCCACTGCAGGATCAGCGGTATCACCTGCAGGTCCGCCTGGCGGAACACTTCCTCCTGAAAGCGCAAGGGGCCGAACGGCGTGTTGACCTTGAGGCGCGCGTCCATCTGGAAGAACGGCATCACCGCGCCGAAGCCGTACTGGGCGCCGAACAGTTGCTGGTCGGTCATGCGGATGTAGGCCAGACCGACCGACAGGACGTCCAGGGAAAAGGCGTTGTCGGCCTTGTCGCCGTGACGATCCTTTTGAACGTTGGCCGAATAGTACGCAGTGCGAATGCCCAATGTGCCGAACGGCGTGGCTGGCGGCGACATACCGGCACCGAAGTCGTAGACCCCGGCCGGTGTAGTGGGGGCACCGTTCTCGGTGGCTTCTGCAGGTGCTGAGATAAGTAATGGAAATAGCAGCAAGCCTGAGGCGATCAGCGGCGATTTTCTTTCTGTGTGCATGGAAAACCCCTTTCTTATGTTGGCTGGTACGGGCTCCAGCCTAGGGGCTCTCAATGGCGAGCGTTATCCGATTTCAGCACAGACGCCACGTGCCCGGCGCAGGGTGTCGGAAGGGCGTTCGCCGAATAGCTGGCGATAATCCGTGGCGAAGCGGCTGAGGTGCCAGAAGCCCCAGTTCGCCGCTACTGCCTGCACCGAGTCGGTGCCGTTGCCCTGACGCAACTGGCGATGCACGGCGTTCAGCCGCAGGGCCCTCAGGTACGCCACCGGGTTGGTGCCCAGGGTTTCCTGAAAGCAGTACTGCAGCTTGCGTCGGCTGGCGCCAATCTGGTTGCACAACTCGAGAATGTTCAAGGGGCGGTCGCAGTTGGCCAGGGCGTAATCGCGGGCGCGGTCGACCATGCGCTTGCGGGCGCTGAGTGGCAGCGGGTGATCGTCTTCGCTGTCCATCAGTTCCAGCAGGTGCATCAGAATGGCATCGCGTATGGCGCCGCGGATGGTGATGTGATCGAGCAGCGCCGTGCCGTTGCCATACTGATCGAGCACGTCACCGAACAGGCGGACCAGCTCCTGCTGATTGGCGTCGCTGAGCAGTCGGTAGCATTTGGGCAAATGCTTCAAGTCGAGCTCGCGCTGCTGGCGCTGCAATGCCTCCTGCAGCGGCTGCTCGTCGATGGCGATGCAGATCAGGTCCAGGCCGCCCGGTACGCGCAGCTCCGGCAGTTGCTCGGAGCGGGCCACCAGCAGGCTGGGTTGATGGATCGAGTGGCCGGTGCAGTGAAAGTGCGGGTCTGCGCTTAGCGGCATGCTGAAGGTGATCGCACCGGGCCAAGCCGCACCATTCTTGACCATCGCCTGGCTGGCACGGTCGCGAATCAGTTGCATGCCACTGAGGTGGATCTCGGTCAGCTCGCCGCTGAATTGGCCGGCGCCGAGCTGGTCGTAGCGCAGCTGCCAGCCTTGCAGGCTCTGGGCATGCTCCTCGATGTCCTGGGTTTGCCGGTAGTGCACGAGGTTGTCTGCGATGGCAGCTACGGATCCGGGATTACTGCTGACGACGGCATGACTGTGCATTTTCGAAACCCTTTCACGACGACCGCTGATATTGCCGTGAACAGGCAATTTTCGTTCCTTCGGGCTGTTGAGGAGCGAGCTTTGCCGAAAACGGATAAAGCCCGCCAGCGCAGGGCTGTAGCCTGGCAGTCAGGGCCAAGAACAGTGGCAAGGCGGAACAAGCATCGGTGTCCGGCAGCGCGTAAGAAAGGGCTCGCCAATCACCCTGGGAGCGTCTCGTCATGCTTAGAAGCTGGTTCAACAAACCGTCACCGCAGGACAGTGCGGTGCCTGTGATTGTTACCGAAGTACCACTTGCACCGCCGAGCGCGACACAGTGGCTGTCGCGGCGCCTACTGGAACTGCTGAGCAGTCTTACCGGCGCTGTCGCCACGGGCTTGGACAGCTCCCGTCAGGCTTGTATCGAAATTCACCGCAGGGGCCAGCAAATGGAGCACGCATTGGCCGACTCGGCCGGGCACATGAGCCAGAGCAGTGCGTTGGCCGAAGCCATGCAGCGGGCGTTGAGCGAACACCTGCAGCAGGTGGAGCGCGATATTCGTCAGCATCTGGATGACGTGGCCGTGCAGATCACCACCAAATCCGACGAGGTGATCACGGTGCTGAGCGACATTGGCGATATCGCCAAGCAGGTCAACCTGCTGGCGCTCAACGCGGCCATCGAGTCGGCCCGGGCCGGGGAGGCAGGACGGGGGTTTGCAGTGGTTGCCGACGAGGTGCGCAAACTGGCGCAGCGCACTCTGCTCAGTGCCCGCGATGCGACCGAGCGCATGGACCTCAGTCACCTGCAGAAACGCATGAACAGTGTGTCGTCCCATAGCCAGGGTAGCTTCGACCTGCTGACTCGCCGCCTGAACGATTCGCTGGGGCAGATGAACGCACTGTTCGCCACCGTCAGCGGTAACGTCGAAGGGCTGCAGCAGACCAACCGGGTTATTTTGGAAAGTGCCCCGCAGCTGGAGCAGCGGTTGGGCTACCTGCTGGGGCTTGCCGAGCGTGCCGCCAGCCTGGGGCGCGGCGCCGCACAGGTGCTGGTCAAGGATGCTGCGTTGCCGGAGCAAGGCCTGCAGCGGCTGCTTGCCGAGCAGCACATCGCCATCCGCCCCGATCAGGATCGCCTGGCCGACGTGCTCCAGCGTGGCCGCCTGCGGGTGGCCATCGAGCCGCAGCTGGTCGGTTTGTCGTTTCGCCAGCGGCCTGGCGAACCGTTGCGTGGCATGGATGCCGATTACGTCAGAGCCTTCGCGCATTGGCTTGGCGTCGAGGTGGAGTTCGTCGAGTATGGCTGGGAGCAGTGCATGTCGTTGCTGGCCTTTGGCCGTCGCCCGGCAGAGGCACCTGCCGACCTGATGTGGAGCGCGCTGCCTGCTTCGCCTGTTTTCGAGGATCTGGCGTTTTCCCGCCCCTACAGTTTCGCTCCGCTGATTCTCGCGCGGCGCAAGGGTGACGAGCGCATCGGCGGTCTGGCCGACCTGCAGGGGCGGGTGCTCGGTTGCGGAAACGATCCCGTGGCCCTGGAAACCCTGGCCCAGCTGGGTGTGCGCTGGTCCGCCAATCGCCACCTGCCCGGTGGCCGTGTCGAGCTGGCCAATCTGATGGTGTTCTCCGATCAGACTCGTATCCACGACGCCCTGGCTGAAGGCGTGGTGGATGCCTTCACCGTCGAGCGACCGATCTATCACTGGGCCGCTACCCATCGCCAGAGCCGCTGGTTCGGCAAGCTGGACATATTGCCGCAACCGCTTGGTGATCGACTTTGGTGCTACAGCGTCGGGGTGGCCAGGCGGGCGGAAAACGCCAGGTTGCTGGCCAAGGTCAATGAGTTCCTCGTGCAGTTCCAGGACAGTCCGCGGCGCAAGGAAATCGAAACCAACTGGCAGGGCGGAGCACTGACTCCACCCGCGGGCAGCTTCGAACTCAAAGGTGTTGTGGATGCCAGTGAGCTGGCCCGTCTACCGTGCTGAGAACGATCAGGCAGGCGACCCGAATCCGCGGCGCCTGCGACGGGTTAGGGCCCCGGCAGCCCAGGCCTGGTTTCAGAGAAACAGGCTGCTGATCAATTCGGTGCGGTTGCTCACACCGAGCTTGCGATAGAGATGCAGCAAGTGCGTCTTGATCGTCGGCAGCCCAAGGCCCAGCTGGCGCGCGAGGAGTTTGTTCGGCAGGCCGTCGCGCAGCAACAGGGCAAGCTCGCGCTCCCGCGGTGTGAGCGCCTTCAGGCGATCGCCGGCACTCTGTGGCTGGCTGCGCGCAGCCAGCTCCATCAGACCATGCAGGGGCAGCAGGCACTGCAGTTCTTCGGGGCGAAAAGGCCCCAGGTGGGCGCCGCGCAACAGCGAGACGCCAGCGCTCGGCTTGCCATCGACATGGGCGATGATTTCCACCACGTCCACCACGGCGTGGTGCTGCAGGAAGCGACGGTATTTACGGTTGTCTGCCTCGCTCTGCTGTGCCAGGCCCGTGCGCAACGGTACCACCGGCAGGCCGGCTGCCTGGCAATGGTCGGGGCGTAGCGGATCGACATGGCGGTAGTGGCGCAGATAGGCATCGTGCATGGGTTCGAGCATGTCCAGCAGGATGAAGTCGTACGCCTGCAGGTGTGCATCGATACGGTAGAACGCACCTTGCGAGGCGGGCACCACCTGGCGGAAGGCATTGAGGCAATGGCGACCGAAGTCGCCGCAGGACCCGCTGGCAGGTGGATGCATGGCGTGTCCTCGGCAAGTGAGGCGCCAGCCGAGGCTGGCGCAGCTGGATCAGGCGACCGCGTAGTAGTGTTTGACGAAGCTGTCGCTGACGATTTCCCACAGCACGGGCGTGCCCTTGGTCACGAACCAGGTGTCGCCGGTCTTGAAGCGACTGGTCTGGCCGGTGGATTCGTCGGTCAGCAGCACTTCACCGGTGACGACCGTGGCCTGCTCGCTGAACGGATAAGTCATGCGGAACTTGCCCTTGGTGGTGCCGAAGTAGGCCGAGCTGACCGGGTCGGTCGGCGCGCCGGCGGTCATCTTGCCAAAACACCTGACTTCGCCTTCGAGGATTTCCGAGCCGAGATCGGCAACGGTGCCCCAGGCATCCAATTGGTCGAGGGTGATGCCGTTCTTGATGGCAGTGAGGGACATGGGTGGTTGCTCCTGTTAGAGGGTGTGAATGCTTCGATGGAGCAAGTACCTGTGATGGCCTTGCCCGGTATCAGCGGCGACCGTTCCAGTAGCCGGACAGTTGGTGCAGGGTCTTGCCGCCGGTAAGCAGCAGAGGGCGGAAGTGATCCTTGCCGATGACGTTGATGCGGCGCACCGAACTGACCAGGTCGTAGCGCGCGGAGCCTTCGCTCATGCCCTCTGCCAGCACCTTGCAGATGATGTGACTGGGCGTGACACCGAACCCCGAGTAGCCCTGCACGAAGAAGGCGTTGGGGCGACCCGGCAGGCTGCCTATCTGCGGAAACAGATTCGGGCTGGTGGCCATCGGGCCGCCCCAGGCCAGGTCGATCTTCACGTCCTTGAGGTAAGGGAAGATCTTCAGCATCAGGTTGCGGTTCCAGGCCTTGAGGTCGTTCGGGATGTGTTCGATGAAAGGCGTGGCTGCCCCGAACAGCAGCCGGTTCTCCTTGGTGACGCGGTAGTAGTCGATGACCGGGCGGATGTCGCTGTAAGCACCGCGGATCGGGCTGATGCGCTGGATCATCTCGTCCGACAGCGGCTCGGTCATGATCTGGAAGGCGTAGGTGTTGATGGTGCTGCGGTGCAGCTCCGGTTCCAGTTTGTTGAGGAAACTGTCACAGGCCCACAGTAGTTTGCTGGCCTTGACCGAGCCCTTGCCGGTGCGCACGGTGATGCGCTCGCCGTAGGTCACTTCCAATGCCGGGCTGTACTCGAAGATCCTCACGCCATGGCTGCTCAGGGCCTTGGCCTCGCCCAGCAACAGGTTCAGCGAATGCACGTGACCGCCGCCCATGTGCAGCAAGGCGCTGCCATAGGCATCGGAGCCGATGATCTGCTTGACCTCGGAGCCACCCAGAAAACGGATTTCATGCGGCGAGCCGAGGGATTTGAATTCCTTCTCCCAGGTGCGCAGGGTCTTTTCCTGGCGCGCGTTGAAGCCCAGGTAACCATAACCGTGGCAGAAGTCGGCATCGATCTCGTACTTGGCGATCCGGTCCTTGATGATGTCGGCACCCATGTCGCTGATCTCGAAAATCTGCCGCAGGCCGTCTTCGCCTACGTCCTTGCGGATCTTCTCCATGTCGTGACCGATGCCGGCCATGATCTGCCCGCCATTACGCCCGGTGCCGCCGAAGCCGAGGTAGCGCGCTTCCAGCACGACGATATTGGTGATGCCTTTCTCCGCCAGCTCCAGCGCCGTGTTGATGCCGGAGAAACCACCGCCGATCACGACTACATCCGCCTCCAGATCCTGATCCAGTGAAGGAAAGCTGAGGTCGTACTTCTTGGTAGCGGTGTAGTAGGTAGGTGTTTCGATGTTGATCATGGCAACGACCTGGAAACGGTGAGAGATACCTGCGTTGAGGGATAGTAGTCCCCTGCACCCCCTGTGCGTCTTGTCCCTGTCTGTCGTCAGTCTTGACCGGGACTGACAAGGCGCCTCGCGCTGCTCTCGCCCGCCTGGCGCAGCGTCCTCGCGCGCGCGAGGGTGCCCCGTGTGCACGACTCATCGAGCGCTTGAGAAACCAGTGCCGGATGGTGTGCGTTCGTCGTGATCGTGCAAGGCCGTGAACAGATTAACGACAGGGCGGGGGTGTGATGGCCCTGGCACGCCGGTGCAAAAGCCTGGCAGGCACGTGCATGACCGCTGGCGTTTCGCTGTTTCAAATGGCGATGCCTGCCTCGTCATGGCGTAAGCTGGCGGCCTGGTTAAATTATTAACGAATCATCATTGCCTGAGATCATGTCGAGCCCACGTCTTTCCCTGACCCTTACCCTGTTGCAGGCCCGCGAGTCGGCCATGCGTTTCTTTCGTCCTCAACTCAATCTGCACGGGCTCACCGAACAGCAATGGCGGGTGATTCGCATCCTGCGTCAGCAGGGCGAGCTGGAGAGCCATCAGCTGGCGCGTCTGGCCTGCATTCTCAAACCGAGCATGAGTGGCGTGCTGGTGCGTCTCGAACGCGATGGCATGGTCTGCCGGCGCAAGATGAGCGAAGACCAACGCCGCGTGCTGGTCGGGCTGACGGAAAAGGGCGAGCAATGTTTCCAGGCCATGAGCGTGGAAATGGAGCGTAACTATCAGCGTATCGAGGAGCAGATCGGCGCGGAAAAATTCGCCCTGTTGCTGGATCTGCTCAAGGATCTGAAAGCGGTCAAGCCCTGATCGCGTGCAGGCCGCGCGCTGCTGGCCGTGACGGCACAGCATCGCCATTCACTGCAGCGGGGCGTTGAACTGCTCTGCGACAAAGCGCTGCAGGGTCGCCGCAGCAGCGTCGTAATCCCCCTCTCTGGCCTGTGCCAGTGCCTCGACCTGAACGCGCTCCTGTTCGATCACATAGGCCCAGAACGCCTGAGTCTCTGCGTCGCCCGGGCGCGGTACGGCCTGCAGCTCGGCAAGGTAGTCGGCCGTGGCATTGGCCAGCATCTTCACGAACGCCTTTTCCTGCAGCCAGGAGAATGCCAGTGAGGCCTGAGCCTTGAAGCCGCCACTGCGTGTTCGCTGCAGATCATGGCGGCGGGCTTGAGCCTGGTAGCGAGGCAACTGGGCGGCCTCGAGCACCGCATAGGCACTCCAGAACCGACCTTGCGCGGTGCCGGCGTGGCGCTCAGCCAATGCCGGTACTACGTCGAGGGCAACCGCTCGGTTGTCCAGCTCCTTGTCCAGCGCAGCGAGATAGGCCGCATCGTCCGCCACGGCCGGACGTACCAGCGCCAGCAGGCACAGCATGTGGACAAGGTGTTTCAGGGGCTGGCGCAGCATCGAGAAATCTCCAAAAAAATGGCCCTATCAAGGGCCCAAGGGTGACAAGCAGCGGGAGATACCTAGGCCTCAGTGGATGCCCAGGCACATGTACTTCAGCTCGATGTAATCATCGATGCCATATCGGGAACCTTCGCGGCCGAGGCCGGACTGCTTGATGCCGCCGAAGGGCGCAACCTCGGTGGATATCAGCCCCTCGTTGACGCCGACCATGCCGTACTCCAGCGCTTCGCTGACGCGCCAGGCGCGGCCCAGATCACGGGTGTAGAGGTAGGACGCGAGACCGAACTCGGTGTCGTTGGCCATGGCGATGGCCTGCTCCTCGCTGTCGAAGCGGAAGATCGGTGCCAGCGGGCCGAAGGTTTCGTCGCGGGCGACCAGCATGTCCGGGGTGACGTCGCCCAGCACCGTAGGCTCGAAGAAGTTGCCACCGAGGCGATGGGACTTGCCACCGGCCAGCACCTTGGCGCCTTTGCCGAGCGCGTCCTCGATGTGCTCCTGAACCTTGGCCACTGCCTTGGCGTTGATCAGCGGGCCTTGCTGGGCTCCTTCGTCATCGGCCGGGGCTACCTTCAAGGCATTCACGGCGGCAACCAGGCGGGCGCTGAATGTCTCGTATACGCCGCTCTGCACCAGCAGGCGGTTGGTGCACACGCAGGTCTGCCCGCTGTTGCGGAACTTGGAGCCGAGGGCGCCCTGTACGGCAGCGTCCAGATCGGCGTCATCGAAGACGATGAAGGGGGCATTGCCACCCAGCTCGAGGCTGACCTTCTTGATGCTGTCGGCGCACTGCGCCATCAGCAGTTTGCCGATGCCGGTGGAACCGGTGAACGACAGCTTCTGCACCTGCGGGTTGCCGGTCAGTTCAGCGCCGATCTCCCGCGAGCGGGTACCCGGAACGATGTTCAGCACACCGGCCGGAATGCCGGCACGTTCGCCGAGCACGGCCAGCGCCAGTGCCGACAGGGGCGTTTCCGAGGCGGGCTTGAGCACTACCGTGCAGCCGGCAGCGAGGGCCGGACCGACCTTGCGGGTGATCATGGCGTTGGGGAAATTCCACGGGGTGATGGCAGCGACCACACCGATGGCCTGCTTGATCACCACCAGACGGCGGCCTTGCTTGTCATGCGGGATGACGTCGCCGTAGATGCGTTTGGCTTCCTCGGCGAACCATTCGATGAAGCTGGCGCCATAGGCGATTTCGCCACGACTTTCGGCCAGCGGCTTGCCCTGTTCCCAGCTCAGCAGGCGGGCGAGGTCTTCTTGATTTTCCAGTATCAGGTTGAACCAGTTACGCAGGATGCTGCTGCGCTCCTTGGCGGTCTTGCCACGCCAGGCAGGCAGCGCAGCTTGGGCCGCGTCGATGGCCCTTGCTGTTTCGGTGCGGCCAAGGGAGGCGACTTCGGCGATCAGCTCGCCGTTGGCCGGGTTGGTCACGGCGAAGCGTGCCTCGTCGTCGGCTTCGATCCACTGGCCATCGATGTAGGCTTGTTCGCGCAGCAGGTTAAGGTCGGTGAGTTTCATTGAGGTCTCGGCAATGCGTGGATATCGTCGTGGCGGCGCTCAGTAGACGCCGCCCCCGCGGGTAGTCGGCGCTGGCGCAGCCTTGAAATCGGCCGCCAGGGTCTGCAGGCCGCGCATCAGTACCGTGGTGTCGACCCCAACCGCGACGAAGCGCGCGCCCAACTCGATATAACGGCGGGCCAGTGTCTGATCGGCGCTGAGAATGCCCGCCGCCTTGCCAGCCTTCTGGATACGCACGATGGCGTCCTCGATGGTGGCCTGGACGTCCGGGTGGCCGGGGTTGCCACGCTGGCCCATCGACGCGCTGAGATCGGCCGGGCCGATGAACACGCCATCGACCCCGTCGACCGCGACGATCTCGTCCAGCCGGGCCAGGCCGTCGAGATTCTCGATCTGCACCAGCAGGCACATCTGTTCGTCGGCCTTGTCCAGGTAGCCGGGGATGCTGTTCCAGCGCGAAGCGCGGGCCAGCGCACTACCAACGCCACGTACGCCCGACGGCGGATAGTGAATGGCGCGCACCAGCTCGCGTGCCTGTTCGGCACTTTCCACCATGGGCACCAGCAGGGTCTGGGCGCCGATGTCGAGAATCTGCTTGATCAGCGCGGTGTCGCCGATCACCGGGCGAATCACCGCTTGTGAGGGGTAGGGCGCCACGGCCTGCAACTGGCCGAGCAGGCCGCGCAGATCGTTGGGCGCGTGTTCACCATCGATCAGCAGCCAGTCGAAGCCGGCGTTGGCGGCCAGCTCGGCGCAGTAGGGGTCGGCCAGGCCCAGCCACAGGCCGATCTGCGCATCGCCCGACTGCAGGCGTTGTTTGAAGCTATTGATGGGCATGTCCATGGCAGGCTCCTTGCGGCTCAGACGAATCGGCAGGCGATGCTGCCAAGCTGGTCGTAGTCGACGTGGAAGGTGTCACCGGGGTTGGCCGCGACCGGGCGGGTGAACGAGCCGCCAAGAATGATCTGGCCAGGCTCCAGGGTGACGTCATAGGGCGCCAGCTTGTTCGCCAGCCAGGCCACACCCTTGGCCGGGTGGTTGAGCACCGCGGCGGAAACGCCGGACTCTTCGATCACGCCATTGCGATAGAGCACCGCAGGCACCTTGCGCAGGTCGATCTCGGTCGGGCGCACGGCGCGGCCTCCCATCACCACGCCGGCATTCGCCGCATTGTCGGAAATGGTGTCGAACACCTTGCGGGTCGCCCTGGTATCCGGGTCGACCTGCTGGATGCGTGCATCGATGATCTCCAGCGCAGGTATCACCCATTCGGTGGCCTCGAGTACATCGAACAGGGTCACGTTCGGCCCCTTCAGCGGCTTGCCAAGGATGAATGCCAGCTCCACTTCCACACGCGGCACGATGAAGCGGTCGAAGGGAATGTCGCTGCCCTCGTCGAAGAACATGTCGTCGAGCAGCGCACCGTAGTCCGGCTCGGTGATGTTCGACGATACCTGCATGGCGCGGGAGGTCAGACCGATCTTGTGGCCGACCAGCCTGCGGCCGTCCTCGATCTTGCGCGCTACCCAGGCACGCTGGATGGCGTAGGCATCCTCGATGGTGATCTGCGGGTGATCCAGGGAAAACTGGCGCACCTGCTGGCGTGACCGCTCGGCGGCGTCGAGGCGGGCGGCAGCCTGCTGGATGAAGGAGGAGTCGAGCATGGAAAACCTCAGGAAGTCTTGTTGAAAAGAGGGTGCAGGCTGCTGTGCTTGCCGTCGTAAACCTGGGCCTGGCCTTCGTCGATCTGCAGGGTGATGCCCACCGGGCGCTGCTCGAGGATGTCGCCCAGGCAGGTACGCAATACCGCCAGCAAGCTGTCGCCGACGCGTCGGTGTACCTCGGCGCTGCGGCCTGTCCCCATGCGCAGATTGGCGTACAGAAAACCGTAATCGCCATTGCCGTCGGCGACCGCGCAGTGCGTCGCCGGGTAGGCCAGCACGCGGGTGCCGCCAGTGGGGAACACCGCCTTGCCTTGCTCGTCACGCTGCGCCAGCATGCTGTCGGCCAGTGCCCGGCACAGGCCGGGAATGTCTGCCTCGCGCTCGAGGTCGGGGGTGTAGAGCAGCACCAGGTGGGGCATGTCGATCTCCAGTTGCGCCAACACGAGCGCAGTCGTGCCAGCGCCAGTTGCACGGTGGCGTTGAGGGGACGGCGTGTGGCTACAGACGGCTGGTCGAGACCACGCCCGCCGGGTTGGCGGCCTGTGGCGGCGGCAGTGCCGAGCCATCCTGGGGCGTCACCGGGAAGACCGCGTTGATCTGCCCGGTGCCCGAGGCGGCGAAGTAGGGCGTCAGCACCTCGACATTGCCGTCGTACTTCGACCAGCCCATGGCACCCAGCAGCATGGCGGTGTCATGCATGAAGCCTTCGCCGTGACCCTTGGCCGCGTACTCGGGCAGCATGTCGCAGAACGCTTCCCACTCGGCGTTCTGCCACATCTGCACGACGCGCTCGTCGAGGGTTTCCAGGAACGGGCTCCAGATTCTGGTGGCGAACTCCGGCGCCTGGCCGTTCTGGGCAAAACGATGCGACAGCGAGCCGCTGGCCAGAAACGCCACGGTGCCGTCGTAGTGCTCTTCCACCGCCTTGCGCATGGCCCAGCCGAGGCGTGCACTGTCGTGCAGGTAGTGCGAGGTGCACAGCGAGGAGACCGAGATCACCTTGAAGTGCTGATCCTTGTTCATGTAGCGCATCGGCACCAACGTGCCGTATTCCGGGGCGAGCGTGGTGGCGTGGTGAGCCATGGTCTCGACGCCGAAGCGGTTGCACGCGTCGGCGAGAATCTTGCCCAGCTCCGGGTTGCCCGGAAACTCGTACTCCATGTTGCTGATGAAGTGCGGCAGCTCGTTGCTGGTGTACAGGCCCTTGAAGTGAGGCCCGCAGTTGATGTGGTAGTTGGCGTTGACCAGCCAGTGGGTATCGAACACCACGATGGTGTCCACACCCAGTTCCCGGCAGCGTCGGCTGATCTCCAGATGACCGTCGATGGCCGCCTTGCGAAAGCCCTGGCGTGGGCCTGGCAGCTCCGATACATACATCGACGGCACGTGAGTGATCTTTGCGGCCAGAGCGAGTTTGCCCATGACGGTTCTCCTTGCGGGGCCGCTGCCGGCCCAGGTTCTTGTGATTGCTATGCACGCAGGAATGGAGCGCCCGTACCGGGTCATACGGCCAGGTACGGGGCGAGCGAGTCGTTACACGCCCCAGCGAGGGATGTGGTGACTGCCCATGGAAATGCACACGTTCTTCACTTCGCTGAATACCTCGAAGCTGTACTCACCGCCTTCGCGGCCGGTACCCGAGCCCTTCACGCCGCCGAACGGCTGGCGCAGATCGCGCACGTTCTGGCTGTTGATGAATACCATGCCGGCCTCGATACCGCGGGCCAGGCGATGAGCCTTGCCGATGTCCTGGGTCCAGATGTACGAGGCCAGGCCGTAATCGGTTTCGTTGGCCAGGCGCAGGGCTTCGGCCTCGTCCTTGAATTTGATCAGGCACACCACCGGCCCGAAGATTTCTTCCTGGGCGATGCGCATGCGGTTGTCCACGTCAGCGAATACCGTCGGCTGGATGAACTGGCCTTTGGACAGGTGCGCTGGCAGGTTGGCTGGGCGCTCCAGGCCGCCAGCCAGCAGGTTGGCGCCTTCCTCGATGCCGATCCTGATATAGCCGGTGACCTTGTCGTAGTGGGCCTGGGTGATCATGGAACCGACCTGGGTCTTCGGGTCCTGCGGGTCACCGACGATCAGGCGCCTGGCGCGGGCCGCGAACTCGGCGACGAACTGGTCGTACACGGTTTCCTGGATGAAGATGCGGCTGCCCGCCGTGCAGCGTTCGCCATTCAGGGAGAAGATGGTGAACAGCGCGGCATCCAGCGCACGGTCGAGATCGGCGTCGTCGAAGATCAGCACCGGGCTCTTGCCGCCCAGCTCCATGGAGTACTTCTTCAGGCCCGCGGTCTGCATGATCTTCCGGCCGGTGGCGGTGCCGCCGGTGAAGGAAATCGCACGCACATCGGGGTGGCGAACCAAGGCGTCGCCGGCTGTGGCGCCATAACCCTGCACCACGTTCAGCACGCCCGGTGGAATGCCCGCTTCCAGCGCCAGGCGGCCCAGCTCGTTGGCGGTCAGCGGTGACAGCTCGCTCATCTTCAGTACGGCGGTGTTGCCCAGCGCCAGGCAGGGAGCGGTCTTCCAGGTGGCGGTCATGAACGGCACGTTCCAGGGCGACACCAGGCCACATACACCCACCGGCTGGTACAGGGTGTAGTTGAGCATCTGATCGTCGACCGGGTAGCTGTGGCCGTCCATGCGCGTGCAGACTTCAGCGAAGAAGTCGAAGTTGTGCGAAGCGCGCGGGATCAGCACGTTTCGGGTCTGGTGGATCGGCAGGCCGGTGTCGAGGGTTTCCAGTTCGGCCAGTTGCGGCACGTTCTGGTCGATCAGCTCACCCAGCTTGCGCATCAGGCGGGCGCGCTCCTTGGCCGGCGTGTTTGCCCATTTCGGGAAGGCGTCCCTGGCGGCGGCGACCGCCAGGTTGATCTCCTCGGCGCCGCCGCTCGCCACTTCGCCAATGGCTTCACCGGTGGCCGGGTTGTAGTTGGTGAAGGCGTCCCGGCTCTCGACTTCCTGGCCGTTGATCCAGTGCTTGATCATCTGCTGTTCCTCTCTTGTTCCGGGTTAGCCGCGCGCGGCGAAGAATTCGCGTTCGCTGACGATGTGGTTGACCAGGCGGCCAACGCCTTCCACTTCCGTCACCACCACGTCGCCCGGTACCACGTCGGCCAGGCCCTCGGGGGTGCCGGTGGCGATCATGTCGCCCGGTTGCAGGGTCATGAAGCTGGAGAAGTATTCGATCAGGTAGGGGATGTCGAAGATCATGTCGGCGGTGGAGCCTTCCTGCTTCAGCTCACCGTTGATCCAGGTGCGCAGCGTCAGCCTCGAGGGATCCGCCACGTCGGCGGCGTCGACGATCCATGGGCCCACCGGGGTGGTGGCGTCACGGTTTTTAACGCGCAGGTTGGGGCGGTAGTAGTTTTCCAGGTAGTCGCGGATCGCGTAGTCGTTGCACACCGTGTAACCGGCCAGGTACTGCAGGGCATCCTCGCGCTTGACGTTGCGCGCCGGCTTGCCGATTACCGCCACCAGCTCGCACTCGTAGTGCATGTACTTGACGTTGTCCGGGCGCCAGGTGACCCCGTGGTGGCCGGTGTAAGTGCCGGGCGACTTGATGAATGCCAGGGGTTCGGTGGGCGCCTTGAAGGCCAATTCCGCGGCGTGGTCGGCGTAGTTCAGGCCCAGGGCGAACATGCTGCCCTCGGCCGGTGGCAGCCACTCGACGGCGCCTTCGGCGAGCAGGCGACCGTCTGGCAGGCGTACGGCGTTGTCGGCTTCGACGGTGACCGCGTGAACGGCATTTTCAAAGCGAATGCGTGCGTGCTTCATGTGCGTTTCCTTATTGCGCCACGACGGTATTGGTCAGGCGGCCCAGGCCGCTGATCTCGACGACCACTTCGTCGCCCGGCTGAACGTCTACGCGCCCCTCCGGTGTGCCCGTGATCAGTACATCGCCTTCGTGCAGGGTCATGAACTCGCTCAGTTCGGCGATCAGCTGGGGGATACTGCGCACCAGATTGGCGGTGCTGTTTTCCTGGCGGACCTCGCCGTTGACCAGCAGCTTGAGGCTCAGTGCGTGCGGGTCGGCCAGTTCGATCACCTCGCTGCCCAGCGCGCAGAAGCCGTCGCGGCATTTAGCCTTGACGGCCGGCCGGTAGTAGCTCTCTTCCGGCAGGCTGAATTCATTGACGATCAGGTACCCGGCCACGTGGGCGAGGGCATCGGCCTGGCTGACCCGGCTGGCGCGCTTGCCGATCACCACGCCGAGCGCCGGGCCCGGTTGCAGGCGCTCGCCAGCTGGCGCGACCACGGCCTGGCCATCGCCGTTGCGGGTGTTCGGCGTCTTGATGAACAGCACCGGCTTGACGGGTGGTTTCTGGTAAGGGGGTTCGTTGAACTCGCTCAGGCGGCTGTCCAGCAGGCCTTTGTAGTTCAAGGCGATACCGAACAGAGTACCTGTGGCGATTTCGCTAGCGGCGCGACCCATGCTTCACTCCTGAATCGGACTGGAGCTATCCCAGGTGGAGAACACAGGCTGCCGTGCAAGGCGACTCGCCCGATCGGGTTAGCATCTCGATTATTTAATTAATATGTTAACGATGATCGGGCCATGGTTCGCATCGGCTCGATCCCCGAGGGCTATTTAAACCGTCATCGACGCTTATCGATTGTCTCGGGCTGCCAGGCTTCTTGATCGAGCGTGCCAAAGGTCGAACGGGCTTCACCCGTGTTTGCGCAGGCCCGGCAGTTGTTGCTTAAATCGGGCCTGCCGTTACCCACCTGCCATGAGCGAGCCGATGTCCGCACCCAGACCCTCACTGACCCTGACGCTGCTGCAAGCCCGTGAAGCGGCCATGGGGTTCTTTCGGCCGTCGCTCAACCAGCATGGCCTGACCGAGCAGCAATGGCGGGTGATCCGCATCCTGCGTCAGAGCGGGGAGATGGAGAGTTACCAGCTGGCGCAGCAAGCCTGCATCCTCAAGCCAAGCATGACCGGCGTTCTCGCGCGCATGGAACGCGATGGCGTGGTGCGCCGCTGGAAGGCACCGCAGGATCAGCGCCGCGTGTACGTGGGCCTCACGGAAGCGGGCCAGCAGCGCTTCGTCGCGATGAGCGAGGACATGGAGCGCAACTACCAGCGAATCCTCGAGCAGTTCGGCGACGACAAGCTGCAGCAACTGCTGGGCCTGCTCAACGAGCTGAAGCAGATCAAACCCTGAGCCCCGGGGAGGGTGAGCCATGGCGAGCCGTCCACCGATTCCCAATATCGACATCGGCCAGGTCTACGACCAGCGCTATGCCGACTCCGATGTGCACTACGAGGCACTGGGCAAACTCGCCGATTTCTTCGGGCGCAACATGCCGGTGCATCGGCATGACCGCTTCTTTCAGGTGCATTACGTCAAGAGCGGCACGGTGCGCGTGTTTCTCGATGACCAGCGCTACCAGCAGCAAGGGCCGATGTTCTTTCTCACGCCACCTACCGTTCCTCACGCCTTCGTCACCGATGCCGAGGCCGATGGGCATGTGCTGACCGTGCGTCAGGAATGGGTATGGCCCTTGCTCGAAGCCAGCCATGGGCTGGCTGATGGCCCGCGCATCGGTGCGGTGTGCGTGGCCTTCGACGAGCTGGGCGGCAGTGTCGATGCGGAAGTCGCCCGGCTCGATCTGTGCTTCGAACAGTTGCGCAGCGAGTTCGCCGCTACCCGTCCTGGCCGGGCCGCCAGCCTGGAGGCGCTGACGCGGCTGATCATGATCGGTCTGCTGCGCTTGTCCACACGCTCGCTCAAGGCCCAGCCGGAGCGGCGTGATGACCTGCAGTTCTTCCATCGCTTCAACGCGCTGATCGAGCGGCATTACCAGCAGCATTGGCCCTTGGCTGCCTACGCGACCGCCATCGGCGTCACCGAGGCGCGCCTCAATGACATCTGCCGGCGCATTGCCGGTCTGCCCTCCAAACGCCTGGTTCACGAGCGCCTGATGCAGGAGGCCAAGCGGCTCCTGCTGTTCGGCGGCGCCTCGGTCAGCGAGGTCGGCTATCAGCTCGGCTTCAAGGATCCCGGTTACTTCAGCCGGTTCTTCGCCCGTAATGCCGGCATGGCCCCTGGTGAATACCGGCAGCGGCACTGGGAAGACAAGCAGGACGCCTGGCGCTGAATCCGCACCGCCGTCCAGGCTGGCGGTCTGCTGTCTGTTTTTTATTTCTGGTGCTCGCCGTGTTGGCGCTTGTTGATCGTTATGAAAATAAATTAACTTATTAACGAAATTGTCGCGGGTCAGCCTGAATCGGCCTGGAGCAGAGGCGCAGATAACCCATGAGTGCCGTAGCCAGAGCGTGGCAGGCACGACTGTCGCCAGCCGCCAGACTGCTCATCCTCGCTGCCGTGCAGTTCCCAACCATCACTTCCAGCGGCCAGCCCTGCGGCGTCGAGCCCGGGTGATCGCTGTGCTCTATCGGTCGCCCGTGGCCGGCGTTCTTCCCTGACTGCCTGGAGTCTTGCATGTCACTCGTTCACCAGCCTAAACGGCTGATCGTCCTGCTTGCCGCCCTGGTGGCGTTCGGCCCGCTGTCGATCGATATGTATCTGCCCAGCGTGCCGCTGATCGCTGGTGACCTGCAGGCCAGCGAACGCCAGGTGCAAATGACCATCGGCCTGTTCCTCGCCGGGTTCAGCCTGGGCATGCTGTTCTACGGGCCCTTGTCCGACCGCTTCGGTCGTCGACGCCTGCTGCTGGGTGGCATCTGCCTGTACATGCTGGCCAGTCTCGGTTGCGCACTGGCCAGCGAGCCGGAGCACCTTATCGCTTGGCGCCTGCTACAGGCTGTTGGTGGGGCCTCCGCGTCGGTGCTGGCGCGGGTCATCGTGCGTGACCTGTTCCCGCTCGACGAGGCGGCGCGGGTGCTGTCGCTGATGCAGCAGGTGACCATGATCGCCACGCTGATCGCGCCATTGCTCGGTGGCTACCTGATTCTGCTCAGTGGCTGGCGAGTACTGTTCTTCATCCTGCTGGGTTTCGCCGGGGTGTGCCTCGTGCTGGTCTGGCGCGGCATTCCCGAGACCCTGCCCAGGGAATCGCGAGGCGCCTCGCTGGGGCTGGCCTTCCGCGCCTTCGTTGATATCGCCCGGCAGCCACGGGCCATCGGCTACATCCTGTGCATGGGCCTGGCGTTCGCCGGCATGTTCGCCTTCATCACCGCTTCACCCTTCATCTACATCGAGTTCTTCGACGTATCGATGCAGCACTATGGCTGGCTCTTCTCGCTGAACATCCTTGGCATCATGTGCATGAGCTTCGTCAATGCCCGCCTGGTGCGACGCCTTGGCTCATCGAGCATGCTGGGTTTTGGGGCCAGCATCAGCGCGCTGTCAGGGATTGCCCTGCTGCTTTGTTGCGCCACGGGTTGGGGCGGCTTGCCGGCTGTGGTGGTGTGCGTGCTGGCCTACGTCAGCGTGACCGGGATGATCGCGGCCAACTGCCTGGCCTGTCTGATGTCGCTGTTTCCCCGTCAGGCCGGTGCTGCTGCCGGCCTCGCGGCGGCCATGCAATTTGGCCTTGGCACCCTGGGTAGCGCCCTGGTCAGCATGCTGTATGACGGCAGCCCTTGGCCGATGGGCCTGCTGATCGGCTGTGCCGGAGTCGGTGTGCTGCTGGCCTACGTTCTGAGCCGTCGCTGAACCCTGGCCAAGCCCCTCACGAGCCATGCGGCGCGCGCAACGGCAACCTCGCGGGGCGCTCGGCCAGCGGCCTGACGCTTTTCCAGAGAACGTCGAAATGGCCATGAAAAGTACATTATTGCCTGTGGAACGTGCATGTTTGCCGCCCATGGTGCTCTGCATAATGACCTCGCAAACGTTCCGGTATACCCGTACAGCACAGGCGCTGCGTGACCTACACGCCGCCTCGACTCCTTCGGGAAGCGTCTCGGGGTGCATGGCCGACATCTAAAAACAAACAGGTCGAACAGCATGAAAAAGTCAAATTCGCTCCTTGTCGCGCTACGTGAAATTCTTCCTGCCATCGCCGCCAACGCGAGCCAGGCGGAGAAGGATCGGATGGTCCCCGCCGAGAACATCGCCCTGCTCAAGGGCATTGGCCTGCATCGAGCCTTTCAGCCCGAAGCCTATGGCGGCCTGGAAATATCCCTGCCCGAGTTCTGCGACTGCATCGCGCTGCTGGCGGGGGCCTGCGCCAGTACCGCCTGGGCCATGAGCCTGCTGTGCACCCATAGCCACCAGTTGGCGATGTTCCCGAAAAAACTGCAGGACGAAGTCTGGGGGGATGACCCCCATGCCACCGCCAGCAGCTCCATCGCGCCCTTCGGCAAAGTGGAGGAGGTCGAGGGTGGCGTGCTGTTCAGCGGCCAGATGGGCTGGAGCAGCGGCAGTGATCATGCCGAGTGGGCCATCGTCGGTTGCCGTCGCCAGAATGCCGAGGGCGGCCAGGATTACTGCTTCGCCGTGCTGCCGCGCAGCGACTACCAGATCCGTGACGACTGGTATGCCGTGGGCATGAAGGGCAGCGGCACCAAGACCCTGAGCATAGACAACGTGTTCGTGCCGGAGTATCGCATCCAGAAAGCCAAGGACATGATGGAAGGCAAGTCCGCTGGCTTCGGCCTGTACCCGGACAGCAAGATCTTCTACAGCCCCTATCGCCCTTATTTCGCCAGTGGTTTCTCCACCGTCAGCCTGGGCGTTGCCGAGCGCATGCTCGAAGCCTTCCAGGAGAAGACCCGCAACCGTGTGCGTGCCTATACCGGCGCCACCGTCGGCGCTGCCACCCCGGCGCTGATGCGCCTGGCCGAGTCCACTCACCAGGTCGCCGCTGCCCGCGCTTTCCTCGAGAAGACCTGGGGCGAGCACGCCGAGCATGGCGAGCGCCACCAGTACCCCAGCCGCGAGACGCTGGCCTTCTGGCGCACCAACCAGGCCTACGCGGTGAAAATGTGCGTTCAGGCCGTTGACCGCCTGTTCGAAGCGGCGGGCGGCACTGCCTGGATGGAGAGCAACGAGCTGCAGCGCCTGTGGCGTGACGCGCACATGACCGCCGCCCACGCCTACACCGACTACGACGTTTGCGCGCAGATCCTCGGCCGCGAGCTGATGGGGCTGGAACCTGACCCGAGCATGGTCTGAGCCCGCCACTCCCTTTTCCGCGATTCGATAGGCCGGGCCACGTCCGGCACTGAGGACATCATGACCGATCAACAACCGACGGGCTTCGACCCGCGTGCCTTTCGCCGTGCTCTGGGCAACTTCGCCACCGGCGTGACCATCATGACCGCCGCCGCTGGCGGCCGGCGGGTCGGCGTTACCGCCAACAGTTTCAACTCGGTTTCCCTGGAGCCCGCGCTGATTCTCTGGAGCATCGACAAACATTCCACCAGCTACGAGGTGTTCAACGACGCCAGCCACTTCGCGGTGAACATCCTCGCGGCGGATCAGATCGACCTGTCCAACCAGTTCGCCCGGCACAGCGAAGACAAGTTCGCCGGTATCGAGCCGGAAACGGGGGCCGGTGGCGCGCCGCTACTGGGCGATTGCGCGGCACGCTTTCAGTGCGAGATGCACCAGCAGGTCGACGGTGGCGATCACTGGATCCTGATCGGCAAAGTGGTCGCCTTCGATGACCTGGGGCGTGCGCCGCTGCTCTATCACCAGGGCGTCTACTCATCGGTGCTGCCACATCCGCGTTCGTTGAAGAAGAGTGAAAGCGTCAGCAAGACCGCCTTTCAAGGTCGCCTCAGCCACAACCTCTACTACCTGATGACCCAGGCGGTGCGCAGCTACCAGAGCGACTATCAGCCGCGGCAACTGGCCACCGGCCTGCGAACCAGCGAAGCGCGCATGCTCATGGTGCTCGAGAAGGACGCCAGCCTCGGCATGGCCGACCTGCAACAACTGGTCGCCATGCCGGTCCGGGAAATCGAAGTGTCGCTGGAAACCCTCAAACGCAAAGGCCTGCTGCGTGATTGTGGGGTAGGGGTAGGCCTTACCGAACAGGGCCTGGAGCAGGCCGATACGTTGTGGAACATCGCCGAGCAGCAACAGATTCGCGCTTTCTCGGCGTTTACTGCAGACCAGATCGACACCTTCAAAACCGTCCTTCGCGGCATTGCCAAGGGTTTGTGACGCGAGGCTACAGCCTGCCTGAGGTGGGCTGCGCAGATTCGAGTACTCGGTGAGCTGCGGCTCACCGGGATTTGGCCGCGTCCGCGCATTGCCGCATCCCTCCTCATCTTCCCTGGCGCAAGCCATCGCGCCACCAGCGCCCCAGCCACGAACCTGCCGGGGAGGGCGCCGCCTGCGGTTGCCCATGCAGGCGCGGCAGTTCATCCAGCGCGACCCACAGCTCACCCTGCCACGCCAGCAGATTCACCTGCCCGTTGCCCCAGGCCATCAGGCAACGTGACGGCTCATGCGCCTCGGCCGCGTCGCTGTCGCGCAAGGCAGGCAGCGCCACGTGGCTGAGCCAGCGCCGCAGGTGACGGTTCTCCGGGTGCGAGAAGCGGCACAGCGCCCGGTACATCCCCGACTCACTGAGCACCTCCACGGACTCCAGCTGCCCGTTGGGCAACTGCAGATGCACCCTGCGCAACTGGTCGGCATCCATCAACCGACAGACCCGCTCCGGGCGCCGATGCCCCAGCAAACGCGCGAACTCCACGGCGCAAACCCAAGGCTGCCGATCGATCATCACCCCGCGCAGCGGTTGGCGATGGCGCATCAGCACCAGGGGAGTAAAGGCTTCATCCATAAGGCCTCCTGAATACAGCTTCGAACGTTAATAGCGTGTGGTCGTACTGTCGGAATCGCAGCGCTCTGCATCCAGATAGTCTCGCAATGAACAGTATACGCTGTAGCAGTATACTGCGCGTAATGGCTCGATTGGCTACTCATCATTAACTGGGTAGTGGATCGGTGGAGCTGAAAAAGGCATTCGGCGCGGCGTTGAAGCACGCGCGAGCGGTTCAAAAAAAGACGCAGGAAGATTTTGCTGTCGTCAGTAGTCGTACGTACCTGAGCGCTCTGGAGCGCGGGATGTACAGTCCCAGCATGGATAAGCTAGATACGCTGGCCTCAGTGTTGGAACTGCATCCGGTCACATTGGTGGCGTCGAGTTACCTGAACGCGGAGCCTGGGATGGGGGTTGATGTGTTACTGGAGAGGTTGAAGGAGGAGCTCATGGTGCTCCATGGTCCTGGTAAGTGATCCATGTGTTCTGCGAGGGCGTTAGCTCCAAACCTTTGTCTGTTCTCACTGAAAATGCCTTGCAGAGATGAGATCCTTGCGCATCGGATTGGCGCTCGGCCAGGTGCATCGGTATAATCCGCCGGCCTCTGAGGGCCTATAGCTCAGTTGGTTAGAGCAGAGGACTCATAATCCTTTGGTCCACGGTTCGAGTCCGTGTGGGCCCACCAATAAAATCAAAGACTTAAGCCAGCCTTCGAGCTGGCTTTCTTCTTTTCTGCGGCCCAAATAAAATTTGGTCACCGTTTTGGTCACCGTTCAGATATCCCTTAGGTACGCTGGCATTTCCGTTCAACCTGGCCCCTCAATCACGATGCAGGCGCTATCGCCTAGATGATTGACAAGGTCGGGGGAGCTCAATAGGGTTGGCATCCCCTTCTAAAGGGGGCGGGATTGGCGTCCCGGTTTCTGAGTGAGTGCGGAGCTTCTCTGCGCTCGTGCATGGCTGTGCCTCTATGGGCCGGCCGTGTGGGGCATCTTCGGATGCGTCGGCCCTCAGACCGATACGCCAACCTGCACGGTCGGCTCACCCAATTGGCGTTGGGTGGGCAGATTTCATCTGCTCTGAGGATCTACAAAATGCAGCAAACTACCGCTCCTCTAGAAAAAACGATTGGCTTCAAACCTCTGCACCCTGATGAGTTTCACTCTCTGCTTGGCTATCGTGGCACTGCTAACGCCAGCGAATTGCGCGATGAAGCATTGCTCCGCCAAGGCGCATTGCTAGGCGTGTTAGATGCTTTAGTGGGCACGGCGAATTTGAATGAGCTCTGCAGTGAGTCCCTGCATGGCTGCATTCTTGCGCTGCGCATCCTTTGCCGCGATACGTCAGCGCTTCATGCTGCTTCATACGAAGCTATGGGCCATGAAGCCTAAGAAAGGTGATAGCCGCGAGCGAGCCTTGCGGCTTTACATCGCGGTTATTTGGTCGTCGAAACGTTGAGTGAACTCAGTTAGCCCAAGCTTCAGGACTGCGCAGTAATCTCGAAGCTGAACAAGATCGAGACGCCGCACTCCACGCTCAACATCGCTTGTGAAGGACTGCGGCCGCCCCAGTGCTTCAGCGACCTGCCCTTGTGTCAGGCCGGCCTCCAGGCGGCACTGCTTCAATAGCGCCAGCAGAACCTGGTTTTCTTCTCTGTGAACTGACTTTTCCACGCAACACCTCAAAATTTCAGAGACCCTCAGTATAAATCGGACGCTCTCATTGCAGGATGGCTGAATTCGTAGTGAATCGCCCCTAGTTTCGTAGACACCTCCAAGCCTCATAATGAGGCCCATTAAGAGGTGCCATGAGCAACCAGCGT
>NZ_JBQWIF010000046.1:0-40033 GCF_052958135.1 Pseudomonas sp. SZ40
GCTGTTCGTACTGGCGCTTCCATTTACCCAGCAGGCTTTCAGCGATACCGAGCGTCTCGGCCACACGACGAAGCGGCGTGCCGGCAAACACCTGGTCTACCGCTTTACGTTTGAAAGATTCGGGAAAACGTCGTCTGGCCTGGGTCATGAACACTCCTTGCGGTGGACATTATCCACCTTAAGTCAGTGTCTACTCAGCCCAGGACAGACCAATCTGCCGTAGCTGAATCCAGCTTCACTAATTGAAAAATTAGGTGGTGCCTTAGAAATTAAGCCTATCGAGGGCTCATGATGTGCGTACACTGTTTTTCTTCTTTGTGGCTGAGTAGAATGTGAGAACCACGACTTTCATCTAACAGAGAATTACCATGTCTAAAGTTGCAGAATACAAGGCTCTTGAAGCTCAGCTCCAGGAAGTCCAGCAGCGTTTGGCTGGTCTTCAACACGATGATGGCCTGAAAAAAGAACTCGAGTTTGAAAGTAAGCTGCGCAAGCTCCTTGCTGAGTATAATCATTCTCTGCGCGATGTAATCGCTCTACTTGACCCAGCTGCAAGCAAAGGCCGTCAGGTGATTGCTGATAAGTCAGCTCGCCGTGAGCGTACTCTCAAACGATACAAAAATCCGAACAATGGGGAAGTCGTTGAGACCAAAGGCGGTAATCACAAGGTGCTTAAAGCTTGGAAAGAAGAACACGGTGCTGAGGCTGTGGAAAGTTGGCTCCAATAAGTCGCCTTTGCTTCATCAAAGAATAGCGACTCAGACTGTTTGAAAACCTAGCGGTCTAAAGGCGAGTTGAAAACAATACCTCTATCGGTTGATAGGGGTATTGTCGTTTATGGACTATATCCGGGAAGAAATTTGCGAGCAAAACAGCCTATTTCCGGTCACGCTGAAGGAGCTGATCCCTCGAGAACCATGTGGCTAGGGTGATCGAAGCCTAAGTGGCGAGGCTGGATATTCAGACATTAAGCTTTAGTAAATCCAAGGCCCATCGGACGGGGCCTCCTGACCCGGTCGATCTGCTCAAGCTTTATCTGTATGGCTATTTTCAGCGTATTCGCTCATCGCGCCGCCTAGAGGCCGGGTGTCAGCGCAATGTTGAAGTGATGTGGCTGTTGTGCCGGACTTTAAGACCATCGCCGATTTCGCCAGGACAACGGGGCCTTCTAAGCGACTTGCCGGGCTTTCGTGCAGATCTACAGCCCGCATGTCGCTGCTCATTATGCGCAAATTTGGCCAAACGTAATTTCGTAGGAGCGATAGATTTTGCTATTCGGCGAAAAATTAAGCGCTACCTAGGTACTGAGGTAGCCCTCGCCCGTAAGCTGAAATATCAACACACTGCCCAAATAGAGGATCGAAAAAAACTGTCTGCCCGCTATCGTCCTTCGCTTGCAGAACAGTATGCAGCACAAAATTGAATTCATCATTTTTTTGTCGCCCCGGCAACATATGATCATGATCAAGCTTAAAACTAAAATCGCCTTTCAACTGCTTCAGCTCAATATCCTTATACCCTGCGCTCCAGGCCACAAATGCGTAGAGTTTACAAAGAGACTCACAGTCGCCGGATTTATGGGATGCTAGCGCATATACGTTATGCACGGCAGTGGATTCATAACGAAATATATTATTTTGGCGGATGTTATTTGCTAGCTGGCTAAATAACTGCACTACAGACTTGCCTTTATTTACGCCGTCCATGAGCACTGCTGTCATAGCATCTAAGTTCTTTGCGTCCTGCATTTGCTGATCTAGCTCCTTTCGAAATTCCGGTTCGGTAAAAGCTCTCCTTTGTTGTAAATTTAAAATCCGAGTACTGATTAATTTTCGAAATTCAACAACTGGTTCCATGGAAGGCCTTGAGGTGTGGAGAGAATGCAGGGGAACCGGAGGAGGTAAGCTATCTAGCTCTCTATCAGCATTTTGTGGCTTCGACTCGCAGAACGGCAAGCAGCAACCAATCATCTTCCTTACATTAATCATTTCCGAGATCCTTCCTGTTAGCCAGATCAAACACCTGTTATAGACTCTATTCAGTCATGAACAGTTTCATATCTTGGACTACTTACAACCCTCTGCGGAGATAGCCTGTTGACTTACCAAATTCGCTATAAAAACACTGACGGTATGATACGATCGCACGAAACATCTGCACCTAAATCTCAACAGCAATAAACGTGCTAAATCACAAGGAAGCAAACTTTTCACCTCCAGAGGGATCCTATCAAAAAGCAGAGGCACTCTTATCAATTAATTATTACTCAAGAAAGAAGGTTACCACCATGTCTTTACCTCCTATACAACGAGTTGTCACTGGACACAATAATGACGGCAAGTCCGTTGTGTACAGCAACGGGCCATTGCCCTCCGTCGTGGAAATGACAGCCATACCCGGCTTGATCTTTCATGAAGTTTGGGAAACAGCGAGCACACCTGCTCCTATCAACAATGACGCTGATCCAACCATTGGAGCGGTACAACACAACGCCCCGCGAAATGGAACACGCATTCGCTTCGTCGACCTTCCTCCGGATGCGACATACCTCGGCGAGCACGAAACCCGCATCGCCGACGTGTTCGACCAGGTTGCTTACTCCGATGGCCTGACTGTCAAAGCGGACTCACCACATCCCATGATGCACCGCAGCGAAGCGGTCGATTACTGCGTTGTTATCCAAGGCGAAATCTACATCGTTCTTGACGAATCAGAGGTTCTACTAAAGCCCGGCAGCGTCGTAGTGCAACGCGGAACCAACCACGCTTGGTCAAACCGCTCTAATACCAACTGCCGAATGCTATTCGTACAGCTGGATGGAGAATACGAACCGACCATTAGCGCTGCCCTAGAAAACTAGAGACGACGATAAGAATTGGATGTGACTGTTTTTGTGTCGCACGAGCTATCAACCTAATAGCTGCAGATATTCAACATAACTCGGGTACCTAGCCAATTCAAACAACATTTCAAGTAACGTCATCTGAAATCAAAATTCACGCAAAAAACTTTGAATAGCGCATCAGCGGCTTCCGCACAGTTTGATTTTTAAAAATTAAACTGCGCGGACTTAAGAAATACAGTGCAAAAATCAAGAATCTAAAAAGCACGTCGCCTTAACAATCCACCATCGATCGACTTATTTACATAACCAATGATAGCTTACCAAATTACAGTTAAGGCAAACCTGCCAGCGTTTTCACCAATGCTGGTGTCTGTTCATTTTTTTCGTAGTTATTCAAGAGGGCATTTGTGCCCATCGCGGCCATACTGACTTCACCATTAAGCACCCCCTTCGCAATACCTTCGACACTTTGCTTAGCAGTTTGGGCTGCCCCGCCCACGGCCCCCCCTAACATGCCACCTAAACTTCCGTCAGAGTTGCCTATTCCTTTGAGAACATTACTAAGACCGGGAATCAAAGCGGTAGCGTCACTTAGTTGACTGGCGATACCTGTAAGCCCGCCCTGCTTGGCGCCGCCACCAGACGCACCCGCGTTATTTGAAAAAAGTGTGGAAACATCAGTGCCTGGCTTATCACTGAATTCAATCCCCCCCCCAACGCCGGCACTTGGTGAATTCTGCTGTTTCCCCTGCTCTATATCACGCTTATCGTGGTCAATGTTACCCTTGAAAGCGGTATTGCCTGTTGTAATATTTGGAAGTTGCATAATCGCCCACTCCTTCAGTCATTTGCACTAATTTGCGTCGCAGCAGCACCAAGTACCACTCCAACCCAATTTCCCGCTTCAAATATGAAGCAGTATCAGTCTGTGGTCAGAGGGCACCATATGGTTCCATGCCCGTTAATCCAATGACCGTAACCACAGATACTGATTACGCATATACTCGATATTCAGCGCTCTGCTGGGATGGCCTTTTTTACACAAACATGCTCATTAAATAGCAATTTTAAATACACGAATACCAACCCATCGCATGGTGAAAAACCTAAATCTGTATAAAATTTACTTGCATGCAAAAGCCTTTCCCTTTCACCCACTTAAACCCAAACTTAACCACAAATCAATTAAGACAAGCTCTCGCAGGAGCGTTTACACGCCTGAGCCAATAGATCATTTTCAGACGCTCCAAAGTGCCTGCCTAAAAGGATGCTTGTGCATCACAAGGCAAGTTCCGAAATAATAGATCAACCATTTTTTCTTATTAACCTCTGACTGCTCCTCAATTACCTTTCCTGGTATAGGCACATCTTCATAAATAAAGTCTAAGCGATCGTCATCATGCAGCGCTTGAGACTCGTTGGCAATGACCAGGGCAGATTGTTGTTACATATTCATTCGTTGTGCGCTACGTCTAGCGTCCGCCGGCAAGCTTTGGTATATCAAGCATCGATATGGTTACAGGCCTGCTCGCAACGCCATGATCTTTGTCCTAAACACATGGCCCTAGTGGCCATGTAAAAGTGCTCAAAAGCTTCTGCAAAAGGTTCAACTCTCCAGCTTTGAGAGCGGAAACCAATTTGCCAAGCAGTTGCGAAAGATCCTCGCAGCGTTCGCTGAGAGAGATAGGGCTTCAACGCTTCGGCGATTTCGTCCCCACGGGAACTCTATTTACGCCCCTAAGGATAGCGATGCCACGGATCATAGTTGCGATCCACGCCGCAAACAGGCCACCTACTGCCTGTACTGTCAATGATTCTTGAGCTCTTACATCACGTTCATTACAGGCGCTGGATCGAAGCAGTTCATTGAAGAAAAAAGCCTACAGCACTTTTACACTCAACTGCGAGGGGAATTGAACCAGGCATTGCAGGCTGCACTGGAAAACCTGGGCGCAACGCCCACGGTGCATTCTTTCATGGATGCCACTACCTTGCTGCCAGGCCTGTTGCAGCAAATGACCGCTCCCGGCCTCGAATACGATAAGGCCCACCTGCCCGCATGGGTGCAACTGATCGACACGGCGACGAGTACCACCCAATAGTACCTACACCTGCCTGGTGGCAAGAGGTGGAAAAGACAAAACGCACCGGCAAGCCGGTAATTTTCGTAACTCTGGGCACAGTCGCGCGCAACCTGGAGGCACTGCTATACCCGTCGCTTGATGCACTGGCGCTGACCATTGCTACAGCGGGCAAGCCTTGCCACCGCGTCGCGTCCAGTGCAAGCGCCAAGGCGGGGTGCAAAAAGCGCTGCGCTATGGTGTGGTGTGCCGCTAGTGATGCCAGGGGCGCCTGGGCAGGCGCTGGTCGCGACCTGAAAAGGAACCCTCCCAAAAATGCCCAGATCTCAACTGCAGTAAACGACATACTGCACAACCCAGGTGTCAAGGCTGAGGCTATGCGCTTGAGCGTGCAATATTACGCACAGAACCCGGCAACAGGCGAAGAATAGCTTGCTCGAGCGCGGACTCTTAACTTGGCGTTTGTAATACAGGGCCCGCAGGGCACTGTACTTCAGCCGCTCCGGTAGAGATCCACGGCACTGTTCCGCTAGACCGCCCTCCACCAAGCACAGCCACGCGATACGGCAACTGGGCGGAGCCCACGCTAATTCCAGATTGGAACCGGTCAGCACGTTTATGTCACTCACATGGCGTGTTGTTATTTTTCACTCGGGAGAGATCTTATGGAATTAGTCAGGGGCGCTGCCTCACCTCACGTGCCTAGCGAGCAGGCCAGTACTGAAGCTTCCACTCAGAACACGGTGAACAAGCAGCCATCCATGCATTCGAGCTCCCTAACGCTGTCTCGGCTAACGCCGCGCTCTTTCGAAGCATTAAATGCGCTGCAGAGCCAAGGAGATGAAAAGAGTAAATCATTGGCTAAATTTGCAAAGGATGCAGTACAGGGCGGCTTTTTACGCTTGTCGCCAAATCAGCAAAAAACTAGCGTCGCACAATACGGCAGGAGTATTAATGGCAGTGTATTGGTAATCCAAGCCCGTCTGAATGAGCTATCCCAATATGACATTTTGTCGATAGGCGTTAGACATGCCTCTGGAGAAAAAAAATCATTGACATTACCGGAGCCAATTTGCACCCCGGGGAAAAAGCAAGCTGACACAGCCGAATCATTTTTTATGGAAATGTCTCCTGAGGTTAAGCGCCTTGTTATGAGAGACGTTCTGGAAAACGAAAATAGACGCCAAGCGGTGTATGACTTGAATGCGCTTGGGGTAAGCAATCGCCATTTAAAAGCCGTGCTGATGAACGACGTACTACTCAAGTCTGATCATGATGCACACAAGAAAATAATTGGTACGATTAATCGTACTTCCATCGAACATCTGGCGCAGCTTGCAGAGACCCGACTATTCGCTTTGGCTTCTCAGGGGAAAAGGGACGCTTGCTTCGATTACATCGTTGATCATGCCGGAGATGAGTTTCTTATGGCTTCTTTGGGCTACGCGCTTGACACGTTGAAGCCAGAGCAGCGCAGTCATTTTGTTAAATCCAATTTAGAGATAAATTGCAAGGATGATCCCGAGATGAGCTCTGCTATGGGCGGCATAATCGGTGGCATGGGCGCAGGGTTTCATACGATTCCAGAACATCACTCAGAAATAGTTGAAGCCGTTTTAGGCCTGGAGGACGCAGGTAAGGCCTTCGCTATTCGAGGACTGGGAGCAGGGTTGGATACTCTAGACGAGACGTCGTGCGATAAGCTTGTCCAGGCAACCTTGGAGCTAGAAGACGAATTTGATAAGAGTACTGCTATCAGAGGTCTATGCGATGGATTGTCTTCGCTAACGCCCAAACAAAGGAATGCTGTGTTCGACGCGGCCTTGTTGGTCAGAAATGAGCACCGCTTCAGGGTCGCTATAGTCGAGGGTTTCAGTCTAAGGCTGCACGTGTTGGAACCACAGCAGCAGCTCAATTTTGCAACCGCTGTTCTAGCGATGGAAGACGAGGAAGAGAAAGCGCACGCCCTGCACGATGTGGGTGGGGCACTAAAGAAAGTTCCTGGCTCCAAGTACGTAGAGCTGCTTGAGCGCCTAAGTCAAGGAGCGCTCGCTCTCGCATTTGAAGAAAACCGGGCTACTGCGATTGGCGGACTTGGCCGCGGACTTCATCTAGAACCGGGGTTGGATGACTCAATGTCCGAAAAGCACACTCAATTGATACAACAGCTCATTGATGGGGGACTGGCTATGGAGTCTGAGCGCAATAAAAGTCATGCCATCGCTGGACTAGGTGGCGGACTGCAAGCACTTACAGCCGAACAAAAACGTGACGTTCTCAATATTGGTTTGGCGATGCAGGATGAAGCAAACAAGAGCCGAACCATCGCGGGCTTAGGTGCGGGGCTGAGTGCGTTAAATTCCGAACAACGAGAGAGGGTATTAAATGCCTGCCTGGCCATGGCGGATTCTGAATATAAAAGTGAGGCGATCCAAGGGCTCGGTGCGGGTTTGGCTGCATTGACCTCCGAGCAGCGCGTCAAGCTGACAGATGCGGCTGTAACGCTTCCTGATGACGACAAGTGGGAGGCAATTTCTGCATTGAGAAATATCAAGGAACCTCAACAATTCTTGCGTTTGGTCGACGCTGCTCTCAGCATGCAGGCGGATGTTTCTGAAGATGACATCATTGATCAGTTGCGCGCTTTAAGTAAGCTAGCCTCTAGGAACGCAAGGGCCGATACCTGAGTCGTATGATCTAGCCAATGTAATTGGTAATCATGAACAGACCAAACTTACACACCCTCACAACTATATAATAAAAATAATTCAGATTAACGACCAAAAAACTTGGCAGACTGCGATAGATGATTTTCCTGTCTTGGTTTGTAAGACATTGTGGGAAATACGTACTTATTTTGCCGGCCATTCAATGTCTTGGTAGAGCTGCGAAATGCCCACTCCCAAGGTCATACTATTTTCATTACTTACAGCTTGAAGCTGAGTTGAGCACTCCACGCTTGTGGCGCATACTAACTCTAATCAACTAGACTTATCATTATTAGGTGTCCATTGGCATTAGATCTACCGCACAAAACCCTCACGATGGTGTTAGGGGGATACCATGATCGATTAAACACACTACTCAAACAAGTAAATGGGGATATCTAGCCCCAAGACCAAGCGCATCGAATGATCAAAGAAGAGAGCATACGAAAAATCAGGACGGCACGTTGCGATTCAGTAAGAAAATCGCAACCTACTTGCGTGTAGACGAGGTGGGGGCAAGCCTGACTCGCATCGTAAACTTTCATAGTTGGTATCGCTATCCCCATCTCCCCTGAATGATACAAAATGCGAATGCAGCACTTCATATAAAATCAACTACTCTAGCTGTATCGAATAAGGTTTTCCATGTGCTAAATTCCTCCCTTGAGTATTTATATACGGAACCCGCCGGCTATTCGTACCACTCAGAGATCTAGGTAAGCCGTTCAAAGCGGCTTTAGTCTTCTCTGGAGCAGGCTCAGCAGCTATGAATTCCATTCAGTCAAGCAACCCCACACTGCAACAAAATGCTCCAAATACTACCACTGAGCCCTCAATATCGTTTGCGTCTCAGCCCCACAGCCATCCTGTTGCGCTAACACAAGCGCTTATGAGCACCAACGCCCAGTGGGCGTTGGATCAGATTGAAGCTCAACCCAATGGCCATCAGCAGCTCCTCGCACTGCTTGCTAGAAATGGCATCGCAGATAACACACTGTACATGCAGTCGCATCATGAAGCTGACGTTCACTATGGGCAGAGCGTGAGTCTACCGGGTGGAGAGTCGGCTAACTTGATCGTCCGCGCACGACTAAACGAGCAGGCTCAATATGATATCGTTGGCATTGACTTGCATATACCAACCTCCGGCAAAACTGAATCCATCTATCTATCAGGGGCTCCTGCGGTCATCGCGCGCGAAAATTCATCGCCCAACATGTCAACAAGACAAGCACTACCGCCTACTCATTTGGCAGCGCACTATTCACCAAACCAACTGATGAATGCCATGGTGCGCCAGAGCGCCCAGAATTATTCGGCAGCCCCCTTACCTTTTGGGCGATCGGCCAGGACCCAATCCATGGCCTTTTCCCAACCAGGTTCGGTGGTAGATGGGTCGCTGACCAACAGCTCCGGGCCTAGCCGAGCCAGAACTGCTCGGAACGCACACAATAGATATTACCCGGCATCCTCACAATCAGGTGCAACTAGCTCGCAGTCTTCAGGAGTGTCGCTAGCCAGCAATCCGCGAAAACTTGCTAGGGATGACGAGATCATGGCGCAGCTAAAAAAACCGGATGGCACATTGAGACGTCGGGACGACGTCATCAAAGCGCTGCATGATGAGGGATTGGCTGCAAGCGCTAGTCGTGTTAATCCAGTGCGCCAAGCAGCAGGAGCATCATTGGTGCGGCCATCTGCGTCAGAAGAGGAGATCAGGGAGCATATAAGAAATCCAGACGGCACCGTGAGGCCCAGACACGAAGTTGCTGCATTGCTGCGCAATAGCGGTAGGGGGGTACGCAATGATCGATTAAACAGACTACTCAAGGAAGTAAGGGGGGAACGTCCAGCCTCAAAACCAAGCGCATCTGATGAGCAGATAAGAACACATATGCGAAATCCAAATGGTACGTTCAGATCCAATAAGGAAATCGTAAGCTACTTACATGCCCACGATGTGGGGGCAAGCCTTATTCGCATTAGCCGCCTGCTGGATACGGAACGACTACGTGAACTTTCATAGCTATTGTAGCCATCGTCACCAATTGACGAATAATACGAATGCAGCACTTCGGATACAATCGTATAATTCAACTACACCGAATAACGCTTTCATCTGTAGAATTCATGCCTTGAGTTTGTAGGCGGAACCCTCTAGCCATTCCTGCCACTCACAGATCTAGGTACGCCGTTGAAAGCGGCTTTATTTCTCTGTGGAGCAGGCCCAGCAGCTATGAATCTCATTCAATCAGGTGCCCCCACACAGCTCCACGTCGAGCCAAACAGCTCCAGTCATCAACTGGCCGCGACGTCTATTTCACATGCACGGCTTAGCCATCCAGGCACATTGTCCCCCGCCCTGATGAGCGCCAATGCCCAACTCGCTCTGGATCAGTCTGAGACTCAGTCTAACGGACATCATCAGCTCCTTGCATTGCTTACAAGAAACGGCATTGTTGATAGCACCCTGCACATGGAATCGAATCAAGGTGAGGATGCTCACTATGGGCAGCGCGTAATCGTACCGGGCGGAGAGGTTGCGAACCTAAACATCCGCGTACGTTTAAACGACCAGGCTCAATATGATATCGTCAGCGTAGATCTGCATCTGCCGAGCTCCGGGAAGACTGAAGCTATCTTTCTGTCTGGCATTCCTGCTGTTGGTACACTTGGCAACACAGCCGCCATTAAGGCAGGAACAGCATCGAATGTGAGTCATTTGACAGCACACTACTCGAGAAGCCAACTGGCTGACGCAATGGTTCGTCAAAATACCACACACAGCCATTTGCGTGCCCCTGCATCCTCTGGCGCATCAGCCAGTACTCGATCCACTGTCTTTTCTCATTCAGGTTCGGCAGTCGGAGAATCGGTGGCTAGCAGCTCCCGGCTTAGCCGAACTCAAGTAACTCAAAACTCACACAACGAGCCATCTCCCCGCCAACAATCATCTTCAACAGCAGGAAGTTCGGGGCGGCAACCCGCCACGGACGATCAGATTCGAGAGCACCTGTGTAATCCCAATGGCACTCTAAGAACTAGGCAGGAGATCGCCGACGCAGTAAATGCAGCCGGATTAAAGGTAGGAGTTGCGCGCATCGACTCCATGCGCCAGGAAGCAGGGGCGTTACCAAAGCGCACGCGCGCAACAGACGAGGAGATTAGGGCCCAGCTGAGGAACGCTGACGGGACATTAAGAACCCAGCGGGGCATTGGCGCCGCACTGCGTGCCACTGGATCGAGCGCGTCACATAGCCGCATCGCATCCCAACTCCATGCTGGTGGGGGGGGCAAACACATGCCAGGAGCAACAGATGTGCAGATTAGGCCCCACTTGAGAAATCCAGACGGCACGCGGAGAACTCACGGGGACGTTCTCCGCGCACTGCACGCCAACGGGCTGGGGGCAAGTAATGGTCGCATTTTTTCCCTGCTCCAGGAAATAGAAGGGCCACGTATGCGGCCAAGCGCAACGGATGAGCAGATTAGAGCGAACCTGATAAATCCGGACGGTACGCTGAAAACTAACCGAGCCGTTATGAACAGCCTGCATGCCGCTGGATTGGGAGTCAGTTCTGGCCGCGTCGTGTCCTTGCTCCAAGATCAACGGACAATCGGATCAGCAAATTAGCGCGCCGTGGAAAGCCCCTTATCGCACGTTTAAATCTTCCGCTCCTCTTATAGGCCGCTGACTGCACAAACGAGTGCGAATTGCTGCGAAACAACTGTGTTGCCGAGTGCCGTTTCTCATTGTAGCTACTGCCAAGGAACTCACAGCTCAGTCTTACCACTCAAGTCCCAGACTGGTCATTTATCTCGGCACAAAATCCTTAGGGAGTAGGCCCAGCAGCTATGAATCCCATTCAATTGCCCATCCCCGCACTACGCCAAGGCGTGCCAAGCGATGCCAGGAAAGTAGTAACGCAGTCTATATCACAGAAGCCGTATAGCCATCCTGATGCGTTGTCGCCGGCAGTAATGAGCACTAACGCGCAACTGGCTTTGGATCAGATAGAAGCCTACCCCAATGGTCATCATCAGCTTTTTGCACTGCTGGCCAGAAATGGTATTGCTGATAACACGCTACATATACAGTCGAATCAGGGCGCGGACGCTCACTTTGGGCAGCATGTGACGGTACCTGAAGGAGGGGTTGCTAACTTAACCATCCGCACGCGCTTAAACTACCTTGCTCAATACGATATCGTCGCCATCGATCTACACATTTCAGCCTCAGGGAAGACTGAGTCCATTTACCTGTCGGGTCCTCCAACCTCCGTCACACAAGACCATGCACCATCCTCCATGCCCCCCCGACAGGTGTCGGCGCCCACGCATTTGGCAGTGCAGTACTCGCGAAACCCACTGACTGAAGCAAAGATGTGCAAAAACAATCCGCAGAATTATTCAGCAGTCTCTCTCCCTGCTAGTACTCCGAGCAGCACCCGATCCATGGCTTTCTCTCATACGGTTTCGGCGGCGGAAGACTCGGCAGCCAGTAGACACCGAGCCGACCGTAATGCCCGCACCGAACCATACCCGGCCTCTAACCGATCGAGAGCATCAACCGCCTCAGGCTCGACACAGCCGCGCACGAGGCGCCCAGGCGCTACAGATGGGCAGATTAGGAACCTGCTGAGAAATCCTGACGGCACACTCAGGACTCAGGAAGGTGTGGTCAACGTCCTACGTTCAATTGGGCTGGGGTCGAGCAACAGCCGCATCATTTCGGCGCTCCAAGAAGTCGCGGGCGTAAGGCTGCGTCCCAGCGCAACGGATGAGCAAATTAAGGAGCAAGCCAGGAATTGGGACGGAACGTTGAAATCTCAGCAGAAAGTCGCCAGAGCTTTACGTGTGGCAGGATTTGGGGCCGACAATGGTCGAATTGCTGCCCTGCTCCGCGCAGAAGGTGGCGTACTGCACCGGCCCAGTGCAACAGATGATCAAATTAGAGCGCTTTTGAGAAACTCAGACGGCACACTTGGGACTATTGAGAGCGCGGCCATCGCTTTGCGGACAGCGGGACTGGGGGCTGGCAATGAACGCATCAGTTACCTGCTTCAAGAAGCATCAGGTATACATCAACGGCCAAGTACAACAGAGGGCCAGATTAAAGCTCAGATAAGAAAACCGGATGGAACAGTAAACCCACGTTGAAGTTACTAACGCGCCGTATGCAAGTGGCCTGAGAGCAGATACATTCGAGTCCTCTCAGCAATTCAGCAGGAATTAGGTGGAAGAAAGCGACCAAGCACAACGGATGAACAGATTATCGCGCACCTGAAGAATCCAGACGGGACAACCCGATCCCGTTCCGACATACTTGAGCACGTTCGCTCTGCTGGACTTGGCGTAGGTAATGACCGCGCCAGCATTCTGCTTAAGGAATTCGCGGCAATAAAACGAGTAAGCGCCACGGATGCGCAGATTATCGCGCATCTGAGAAACAGAGATGGCACGCTGTGAAGTCAAGTGGAAGCCGCAAAAGCCCTGCGTGCAGAAGGCTTGGGTGCAAGAACAAGTCGTATTGTCTCTTTATGGCAAGCGGCAAAGGGCCTTCAATAGTAGATATTTAAAGATGATATTTATGTATTCACGGCTAAACTTCAAAGTCATTCTTACGCTATATGTCTGCTGGCATGCGCATCGGAGAAATTTGACCAAATTATGTGTTGCACTAGCGACACTTATCTCGGTCTAACAGACCAGATAAATTCCGGTTTATCTCATGCTGGAACACTTGAGAGGCTGGAAAATCGAAGCAGTAGCACACGGTGCGTCGTTAATTAATCGCTTAGCGCAAAACACATTACCCTTGACTAAACTCTGCGTCTTTTGACTGCGCAAGTATATAGTGAGGCTTGTTGAACAGTGAAATAAGGCGAATTGCTGCTACGCCATGCCTAAAGTCCAGCATATTCTTACCGCGTGTAGATGCGTACCCGCTCTGTGTTGAGTCCAAAGAAGTTAGGGCCTCCTGACGGAACCCCCACGCAGCTCTTGCCACTCACTGACTCAGGTAGGCCGTTAACCTCGGCCTAAATCTTCAGCAGAGCAGGTCTAAAACCGATGAGTCCCATTCATTTAGGTAGTCCCACCCCGTTCATCATCTTGCAAAACGACACCGGCCAGCCAATCGCGCAGCCTCTTTCGCAGACACAGCACGACCACCCTGGAACGTTAACACCCGCTCTTCTGAGCCCTAACGCCCAGTTAGCCTTAGACCAAGTTGAGGCCCAACCCAACGGCCATCATCAGCTCCTTGCACTACTTGCAAGAAATGCTATCGCTGACAATGCGGTGCATATCAAGTTTAATTCGGGTACCGATGCTCACTATACGCAGGATGTGAATATACCGGGTGGAGAGGTAGCCAACCTAACCATCCGCGCGCGCCTAAACGACCAGAATCAATACGACATCGTCGGCATCAAACTGCACAATCTGACCTCAGGCAAGATTGAATCCATCTATCTATCCGGACATCCTGCTGCGGATGCCCGCGACAACGCATCCACCAGTATCGACCAACGACACGGATTGATCTCCACTCAACTGGCAGCACACTATTCGCGAAGCCAACTGGCTGGAGCAATAATTCGCCTAGTAAATACGCAGGATTTTACTGGCCCGCCTCTACCCTCTGGAGTTTCGATCAGCACTCAATCCATGGTCTTCTCTCATATTGACTCGGGAGCAGGAGAGTCGGTGGCCAATAGCTCCGGGCCTAGCCGGAGCCGAACTACCCAAAACGCTCGCGTCGAGCCCTATCTGACCTCCACTGGCTCGGTAGACTCAGGATCGATGCAACCTAAGCAACGGCAACGCCTAACGGATGAACAGATTAGGGCACATTTAAAAAATCCGGACGGTACATTTAGAAATCAATTGGGCGTGGCTAACGCTCTAAAGGCTGAGGGGTTCGTGCCTAGGACTGATCGCATCAAGGCCCAACTGCAGGCTGCAGGAGTTGCGCAACGCCGTTCAGCAACCGATGAACAAATCAGGGAGCATTTAGAGAGCCCTGGGGGCACATGGAGAAGTCATAAAGATGTGGTCAGTGCGCTGAATGACGCGGGATTGAAGACAACGCACGAGCGCATCAGCTATCAGCGCAGAGCGGCAGTTAGTGCACATCGAAAGTTAAGCTCGACAAATGAATAATCTATACGCACATGATAAATCTGGTAGTTCAATATATATTAGGGATGCTTGACGATTGACCCACCTTTTTTATGAATTGCGCAAGAACGCGGATTGTACACATATAAATTCGGTGATGACAAAGCTGGACAGACGCTCCACTGCAGAGGTGATATTGGAATATCACGATGCGCTTAGTACGTTGTACGCGAGCGATATCGTACCGCGAGTCATTATAGCTGCGTTCACACGCAATACCTCACCATTGCTCCCTTAACACAGCGGCAGTACTTACACTACGAGCAGCTGCCTGTGAGGGTTTTGGAGATTGATGCTTGCGCATGGCAGAAACACCTCATGCTTTCATTGTAAATTTTCTGAAAACTCATCTTCTCCATTTATTACCTTATGCTGTTTTTTGCATACCGGCTTAAATCGCTAGCGAATCAGGCTCCGCCTTATGAATCTTATCCAGCTAGGCATACCCATACAGCGTCAAAGCGCGCCAGACCATGCCGATCAGACAGTAGGGCAGGCTGGCTCAGTGGCTCGCCCAAGCCACCCTAACGCGCTATCACTTGCCCTAATGAGCTTTAACGCCCTGCATGCTCTAGATCAGATCGAAGGTCAACCGAATGGTCATCATCAGCTCCTTGCCCTGCTGGTAAGAAATGGCATCGCTGATAATGCGCTGCACATGCAATCGAATCAGGGAGCGGACGCCTGCTATGGACAGGATGTAAATGTACCGGGCGGAGAGGTGGCGAAGTTAACGGTTCAAGCACGATTAAATGACCAGGCTCAGTACGATATCCTCGGCATCGACCTGCACCTGCCGGCCTCTGGCAAGACTGAGTCTATCCATCTATCGCCCGCCCCTGCCGTTGACACACACGGCAATGCATCCGCAATCTTGAACACAGGGCAAAGATTGCCGCCCACTCAGTTAGCAGCGTATTACTCCAGAAGCCAGCTGACAGAGGCGATGGTTCGTCAAAATATTCTGCAAGACTCTAAGGCTGCTCCTCTACCTTCTGGCTCATCGAATAGTGTCCAATCCACGGTTTTTTCCCACACCAGTTCAACAGCAGGAGAAACCACGGCCAGCTCGGCCCCTAGCAGGACCACCACCTACCCGGCATCTTCCCACTCGGCTGCAACAGCCTCGCGCGACCCGTTATCTATGCAGCGACCAGCAAATGATCACCTGAGAACTCCAAATTACTCGCTGCGAACCCTGGTGGGCAGCCAGGTACGTGTTGCCACATCCGATTTCGGCCCAAATCCTAATCCCATGTGGGCAGAAGGAGGCTCGATAAACAGGATTAGTCGAGTGAGTGCTCCGCTCACTGCACCTATAGATGAATCTAGCGTTGCGCCTATTTCAAGCTTCTCCGCTCCAAGCAACACGGGTGTTCCTACCACTGGTGACCAGACTCTATATGCTTTAAGTACCGATGGAGCACTTGGGGAAATACACTTTTTGAAGCGGCCGCCTGAGCAAGTAGCAGACCTATGTAGACTGGGTATCAAATTAATAGGGAAATCCTTCCCACTCGACCTCAACAAGATTGACTTCACTTTTTATAAGCGCGGGGATAATCCGAATCGAGGTTTTACGACACTGGAAGGTAACAGGGCGGAGATTTCAATAGGTTTGATTCCCGACATAGATTGGAACGATGATATCGAAATGCATGGAATGATCCTATTCACTGTATTTCATGAGGCGTTTCTACATGCCCTACCAGATTTACGTACCGCATCTAGCGGTGCGGAGCGTACGACAGAGCAACAAGATCATGATGTGATTCTAATACCGGCAGACAATAAAAATCTACTTCATCGCGCGGTAAAACAGGCTTTACCTGAGGTTCCAGAACATCTACAACAATATTTCCTTGATGCTTATGTGTCTGATGTCGAGGGGGAGATATTTAGAAATGATCACATTGATGAGCAAGCGAGCGAGCGGTGGTATGACTTGCTTGATTCGAACTTGGCAAATATAAACTCCCCGTTCTGGCGATCGTAGTATGCGCCTCTCACTTTGCACTCAGCGAGTAAACCGGTCTCTCGCAGAGTGTAGTGATCTACTAACCCCGGACACCTTTTTAAGCGAAAATGGTCGCCATACAGAGGTGTTCGATGAGCAGACAACGACGTACCTTCATACCAGAGTTCAAGCACGAGGCAGCCTGCCTGGTGCTTGATCAGGGCTACAGCCATATCGAGGCAGCCCGCTCTCTTTGCCTGATTGAATCGGCTCTGCGTCGATGTGTTAACCAGCTCCAGAAAGAGCGAAACGGCATTACTCCGACAGTAAGGCACTAATGCCCGAGCAGCAAAAAATCCAGGGACTGGAGGCCCGGATCAATCGCCTGGAACGGGAAAAGTCGACTCTAAAAAAGGCCACCGCACTCTTGATGGCCGAGGATCACGAGCGTTTGCGCTGATTGATCAATTTCGCACTGAAGAACCTATTGATCTGCTGTGCTCCTTTTTTGAAATACCTCGCTCCTGCTATTACGCGTACCGCCAAAAATGCCAGTCTCCGAGTACTGAACGGTTGTTCCTGCGTAGCCGCGTTAACGAGTTGTTCACCCGAAGCCGCAGCGCTGCGGGCAGCCGAAGCATCATGCTCGCGATGCGAGAAGAAGGAATAGAGATCGGACGATTAAAGGTGCGCAAGCTGATGAGCGAGATGAAACTGGTCAGCAAGCAACCCGGCCCTCATATCTACAAGAAGGCTACGGTGGAACGACCGGATATCCGAACGTATTGAACCGAGCGTTCAACGTATCGGCACCGAACGAGGTCTGGTGCGGTGACATCATCTATGTATGGGCCCAAGGCCAACGGCACTATCTGGCTGCGGTGATCGATCTCTATGCGCGTCGTTTGGTGGGCTGGGCTTTATCGCCAAAGCCAGATACCGATCTGGTTATCAAGGCTCTGGACATGGCCTATGAACTACGAGGGCGACCGGAGGGCGTGTTGTTTCACAGCGATCAGGGTAGCCAATATGGCAGCCGGAGCTTTCGTCAGAGGCTCTGGCGTTTTCGCTTCAAGAAGAGCATGAGCCGTCGAGGAAACGGCTATGACAACGCCCGATGGAACGGCTCTTTCGCGGCCTGAAGACAGAGTGGATACCCGCCACCGGGTATATGAGTGCGTCGCTGGCCCACCAGGATATCGGTCGTTTTTTGATGCAGCGGTACAACTGGGAACGGCCGCATCAGTTCAACGCTGGGTTGCCGCCTGCGTTGGCTGAGGAAAACTTAACGCAGTGTCAGGGATTAGTTGACCACTACACCCTGAAGGAACCCCCAAGCTGTTGTTACCACTCACTCACTAATTAAACCATTCGACCTCATCCTAAAAAACTAGCAGGGTAGGACTGGCAGCAATGACTACAATTCAATCAGGTGTCTCACTACAGCACCAAGGCGTACCACGCAATACCGGATTATCAAATTTACCCTCCAGCTCGCAACTACCGCACAGCCATCCTGACGCGCTGTCGCATACATTTTTGAGCCCCAATGCCCATCGGGCTCTGGATCAGGCTGAAGCTCAACCAGATGACCATCATCAGCTTCTTGCACTGCTGGCCAAAAATGGCATCACTGATAACGCGCTGCAATTGCAGTCGCATCAGGGAGCGAACGCTCGCTATAGGCAGATACTGACAGTGCCGGGTGGGGAGACAGCTAACTTAACCATACGCGCACGGCTAAACGACCAGGCTCAATACGATATCGTTGGCGTTGATCTACATGTGCCAACCTCCGGAAAAACTGATTCCATTTATCTAGCTGGCCCTCCTTCAGTCGTCACGCATGACTACGCATCTGTCAACCTAGCGCAATCACGGGCATTGCTGCCAACTCATTTGGCCCCCCACTCTGAGGTGTTATCACGTGCCTTGCTAAGTCCTAATGCCCATCGGGCTCTGGACCAGGCTGAAGCTCAGCCAGATGAACATCATCAGCTCTTTGCACTGCTGGCCAGAAATGGCATCACTGATAACGCGCTGCAATTGCAGTCGCATCAGGGAGCGAACGCTCGCTACACGCAGAAATTGACCGTGCCGGGTGGGGAGACGGCTAACCTAACCATCCGCGCACGACTAAACGACCAGGCTCAATACGATATCGCTGGCGTTGACCTGCATCTGCCAACCTCCGGAAAAACTGATTCTATTTATCTCTCGGGGCCTCCTGCTGCGATCGCACGCGACAATGAATCCGTCGCAACGGTCGAGAGAGAGGCATCGCCCCCCATTCATTTGTCAGCGCAGTACTCGCGATACCAACTCACAGATACCATATTGCATCGGAATAATCCGCATATTCATTCCAGCCCACCCCCTGGCGCATCAGACAGCACTCAATCCACAGACTCTTCTCATGTCAGCTCGACTGTTGGTGAGTCGACGTTCAACTCTGAGGCTAACCGAATCCGAACTATTACAAGTTCTCACACAGACCTTGGATTTAGGCGTTTAGCTACAAAAGCCTCACTCGGCTCGGGGTCGACCCAACAAGTTACCCCACGGTTAACCGCAACGGACGAACAGATCAGGGCTAGACTGAGAAATCCGGACGGCACATTAAGGAGCCAACGGGGCGTTGCCAATGCAGTACGCGGGGACGAATTGAAAGCGGGTTATAGTCGTATTGCCTTCCAACTGCAAGCCGCAGGGGGTAAGCGCCGCGCTACACTCGGTACACAAAAAATGCAGAGTGCGACGAATGCGCAGATCAGGGCTCTAATTGAAAACTCGAACGGCGTTTTGAAAAACCGCAAGGACATTTCTATTGCCCTTCATGCTAAGGGACTGACTGCAAGTAATAATCATATCACTTCAATGCTTCAGTCACTCAGAGGTGTGCGACGCCGCAAAGGCGCCGCGGATGAGGATATTATGGCACAACTGAGCAATTCGGACGGCACGATTAGAACCAATGAAGAGGTCGTCACCGCACTGCATAAGACTGAGAGTGGAGTTAAAAATGCTCGCATCACTGAGCTATTTAAGAAAGCAGCCGCTCGACAACAGCCAGCCGCTAAGGATGGTTAGATAATACACAATGCGATCTGGAAATTAGCTAACTAGCGGCAGGTGCCATTATTATGAAGGCAATTGTATAACTAAGGCTAAAATGCGCTATGCGGCGCTGGAAGATAAAAACACGAGCATGGCTACAATGTGTCTCTATCGGTCAAGAATGCTGCGGGATAAAAACCAATGCCCTTACTGTTCGCGGGTAGGGCGCTGAGCTTCGAGATCAACCATCATGTGCTCTTCAGGATGCGGAGCATCTGTGTTTCGTGGACGTTTCATGCTATGGGTAAAATCCTTTACGCTCTCACCAATTCTGCTCGCTGCCGACCTGATCATCGTGGGGGTCGATTCCACTGTGTCTGAGATTGCAGTGGGTACCAACTGGCTAGCGCCCTGCCAAATAGTGTATGCATTCTCCGCAAGGCGAGCTTTGGAGCCGAGCTCAGTGGCGTGCGGGACGGCGGATCGGTTGGGCTCAGTGATATTACGCCAAGCAGTCCCCACCCGGTCATAGTTGGCACCGCTGAGCCGCCTCCCTGCAGTTCTGTTCGCAAGCGCATCAGTCTTTGTAAGGGTGCCAATTTGAAGTCCAGCCCAGTACTGAGAGAGCAATAGAATGGATTTAGCACCCGTAGCTATCCCCGTTACGGCACTTTGGGCCGCGTGTGAATTATTGACCACCGCGTCAGTTGCGAGATTCAAGATTTTGGTAGAAGCCAGTGCAGCAGCTAAGGAACTGGTTTTATCTTGAACCGTTTTGCGAGGTGCCTCTTTCAGGTAGTTCAATTTGTCCAAGCCATCTGCACCGACTTGCTTCAAGCGTTTGCTCAATGCTCCAGCTTCAGGCGGTTTCATAGCGTAGGCCGGAATGGAACGACCGCGGCCGTCTTCAACCCGGGCCCTAAGTCCTCCCACTGCGTGTATGCTCCCCATGAGAAGACCAGCAAACATAGAAGCTAAAGTGGCATCGCCTGGGCCACCAGACGAGGTGAAGATAGAAGCAGCGCCCCGCCCTCCTTGTGCTAATGCAAACTGTGTCCACGCCCTTGCATCACCCTCCAACGAACCGAGCTTATGGGCATTTTGAACGTGCGAGAGCTCAATGCGTTTAGCCAAGACCTTATTTTTCTCCTCCTCCAACTCTTCTGGGCGGCGTGGGCGTACCTCCCCCTGAACACTTACAAACCTGTTGGGACTTGGCAACACCAAGGCGGCGCTCACGGGCTGCGTCGCCCCGCCAATGGCCTCTAAAATCAGAGAGCCCAATAGATGGGTGCCCACTTCATGAGCGATAGCGGTTGCTAAGGCGCCGACGATTTGCTGGGCGCCTGGCCAGTCGCTCAACGCAGCCTCGGTGAAGGAATTGGCTGCTCCCAGAGCAAGGCCGGACAATTCAATCTGTCGCGAAGCCTGCCCCAACAGTGCATGGGCCTGGTTACCCATACTTGCGCTACTCTTACTCAGTTCGTCGACTATGTGCGCCAGCCTCGCCTGACTCACCGCATTATTAGCAGCCTCCCCCAAATAGTCTTGGATCGACTTCAACTGCTGTGAAATTGTTTTCCATTCTTTTGCCTCAGCCTTCAACTGGGCGGCCTGATCATGATTCCCCTTGCGCGCTGCGGCGTTTTCCGATTCCTTTAGGGTATCGCTAATGGAGTCCGCTTTTTTTTTCGCTGCCCCTACCATCTGAGGAACGTCAAGATTGGTTTTTGCGGCATAGCTAGAGAAAGACAGCTCACTATCCAGAATCGCCGCTCGGTCTGCCTTGGATAGGCCGGGTTGTTTCAACACCTCTTCATAAACCGCAGTTCGTTTGGCGAATAGTTCAGTCTGATGCTCAATTGCCTCTTTCAAACACTGCGACACCTCCCTCACCTGCTCGGCTGCGGGCTTTTGATTCTCGACTATTTGTGCAAGTTGTTCCGAAATCAGAATGCGGCGGGCTTCTACCTCATCAGCCAGTCGACTGGTTAGACCGAGATCGCGACCGATTTTTTCAAAACCAGTGATAGAACCGGAGTCCTTCGCCGCAGTAGCATGCTGCCGCGCTTCCTGAATGTATTTTCCCTCAAGCACCATTCTTTCAGTAGCTTGCTGCAAATCTTTGGGCCTCAAAGTGTCCTTGGGCATTTCCTTTAGGAGATCAAGAGCACGCTTTTTGAGTGTGCTGGATGGCTTGAAAGCCGCCGGCTCACCTTGCGGCACTATGATCCGCACGGGTAGTTGGTAGGATTCGATCGCGCCTTGCCGTGGGACGGTGAAACCTTCGACACTCGCGCGTCGGACATCCTGGCTTGTTTGGCTCGACTGGGGTCGTGTCACGTTCGAAACATGAGTAGGTGTAAGCATTAGTTGGCCCTCCAAGACGCGGCAGCAACAGATTGCTGGGCCTGCTTGCCGCTAGCTGGCTGAGCGGCGGAGGCCTCGTCGAGAAAGTAGTTCTGCCGCCAAATCAGGGCATACTCAGCGAGCGCTCCCATTTGATCGATCGCAACCTGCCCGGAGAGACTTGATAGCGGCTGCGCCATACTGAGCATCAGGTGTCCACTCTGCTCGTTACGACAGAAGGTCACCGACTTGCCCGAGCTGATCATATGGAAGTTAGTGTCGAGCAGACGCGCCAGCACCTCCTCCCTTCGATGAGTGGGCAGTGCACCCAATTCACAGTGGATCACAACGCTACTCTGATCATGATCGTTGACCGCATGCATGGAAAAATCGGCACCACGAACAGATAAGTGAGTGAGTTCCGCTGCTAGGACAGTTTTTGGCAAAAGTGTTAGTTGATGAATCTCATCGAGCAGATGAAGGTATGTACGGCGCATAATTATTATTCTCGGTTACTTAGTCGGGGAACTGAGGTCTTGGTCATTCGTACTCAGAACCGCCTAACGGCATTGCAGTGAGTGGCGACGGCTGCGAGAGAGTTCCTTTCCAAGTAAAAATGACGCTCCCGAGCCATCGCTCACCGCAAAATGCCGCCGCTCACGTGGGCTGTCGACGACCTGATACTCACCCGCTGAAGCGCTAAGGGCGCCCGTGGAACCGTATCTCCCAAGTGTAGTGGTCAACTAATCCCGGACAGGGGGTTAAGTTTTTCTTCGGCTACCGCAGGTGGTAGCCCATCGTTGAATTGATGCGGCCTGATCCAGTTGTAGCGATGCATCAAGTAGTGGCTGATATCACGCTGAGCCGCCTGTGCTGTTATGTAACCAGTCGCAGGAATCCATTCCGACTCTGCGGAACAACCGCTCCATCGGCGCGGTATCCCAGCAGTTGCCTCGGCGACTCATGCTCTGTTCCATCCGATATCGCCACAACCGCTGCCGGAACAGACGGCTGGCGTATTGGGCGCCCTGATCGGAATGAAATAGCACCTGCTGCGGTTGCCTCGTTGTTCGTAGGCCATGTCCAGCACCTTGATGACCAGCTCCGCATCCGGCTTGGCGGAAAGCGCCCAGCCGGCCACTCGCCTTGCATGCAGATCCAACACTACCGCCAAGTAATGCCAGCGACCTTGTGCCCAGATGTAGGTGATATCGCCGCACCACACCTGATTGGGGCGCTCGGTGGGGGGGGCTCGGTGGTGAACTCGCGGTTCAGTTGGTTCGGGATATCTGGACGTTCAACCGTACCCTGCTTGTAAGCGTGCGAGCTAGGTTGCTTGCTGACCAGGCCCAACTCACGCATCAACCGACGTACACGAAAGCGGCCGAGGCTTACGCCATTCTCACGCAGCATACCCACAACGCTGCGGCTACCCGCTGAGCCTCGGCGCTGGCTAAACAGCTGGTTGACCTGGCTGCGCAGTACAGCGCGGCGGGCATCAACACGGCTGCGCCGGAGGCGGTGAGCGTAGCAACAAGACCGCACCACGTCGAAGGCTGAACGGACCACTTCCACAGACTCCCGCTCACTCAATTGGTCTATCAGCGCGTACGATTGAATTCGTCAGACATCAAGAGAGCGATAGCCTTTTTAGGATCGTTTTCTCTCGTTCCAGTCGGTCGATCCTAGCTTCCAGCTCTTGGATTTTTTGCTGCTCAGGTGTCAGCGCTTTACTCTTCGGGGTGGCGCCCTGGCGCTCATCTTGAAGCTGTTTAACCCAGCGGCGTAGCGCCGAGTCCACGATGCCCAGCGAACGGCAGGCCTCGATATGGCTGTAACCTTGGTTCAAAACCAAGGTTGCTGCTTCGCGCTTGAACTCGGCGGAAAACGTACGTCGTTGCTTGCTCATCAGACACCTCTCTAACGGCGAGGATCTTCGCCTAAATCGGTGTCCGGGGTCAGTAGACCACTACATTCTCGGGTGTATGTATTTGGAGTAACACTCGCTGTTCAGGCTAGGAAAGATTAGGTAAGGCATGCCAACGTGCCCACCGGCTGCAAGCAGGTCAGGCCACCACGGCCTGACCTGAACAAAACAACCTGCCAGGAGGCCATTTTTTTATCGTGCCTACCTAGGCCGTAAAAAACGAACATAGAGACGAGCTCGTTCAGATTAGAGTTTCTCAGCTGCTTCTTTGGCCTCCCTGGGTATATCTTCAGAATTTTTGATATTGCCCATATAAGCGCCAAACAGAAGTTGGTTGGGTGTGATCTTTCCTTTCTGGATCGAGTCTATCGCCCCCTCTGCATTATTTTTCCATGTCTGCGCTACGCCCTTGAAGGCGCCGCCAAGCGTATCAAAAAAACCGCCCTGACTTTCGCCCATACCTTTGAGCACATTGCTCAGTCCAGGAATAAATGCCAGCTTCTGGCCAATATTGGTAATGGCGCCCTTGAACTCGCTTTTGTTGGTTCCGTCCTTGTACACCCAGGGATCATTGGTTTTGTCCAGACGATGATCGTCTTTCAGAGCACCATAGCCTTTCTCGGTGAAATCCTTCCAGTTGCCAGCAGGCGTGCCATGACGAGCGTCGCCATCCTTAGTAATACCGTAAAGATCACCTTTGCCAGAGACCTGACTGCGATCCTTGCCATCGGCCCCTTGGGAAGTGTCGATGTAGTTCAATACCTTTGCCGCGTTATAAGCTGCATCGGCTCGAGCTTCTGGATCCTTGTTGTTCGCCGTCCAATCGCCCAGTTGCTTATATGCACCCTCGCGGTTGATGTCTTTCTGACTGCCCAGGTTCTTGAGAATAGGGTTGGCCTCGATAATCTCATCGGCACTTCGGTTATCTCCGTCGGGGCGCCCGGTCGAGGCGGTCGGCTTGCTAGACACATCCTTCTCAGACTGTTTCAGTACAGGTCTGACGCCTCCGTCAACAGCAGCTTGCTGGCCAGTGCCCGAGAGTGGTAATACCGCCTGCATCGCATTCGGGCGAGCTTGCTCACCTGCGTCTCGATTCTTCCCGCCGGCCAACGCACTTAATAATTCCATCAGCGACTTCAGTATGGACAGCTGCTTTGTCAAAGTTGCGGAATCCAGCTGGCCACTCGCAGGGGAAAAGAGCGAGGTGCCTTGTTCTGAATTACCGAAACTGATTGAGGTTCCTTGTGGCTGGCCAGGATTACTTTTGGCCTCGGTGGGCCGACTGGGCAGCTGCTCGGTGTTGAAGTTCGGGCAAGGGGGCTGAATGCCAGCGGTGAAATTATCTAATCTCATTGTGATGTGCTCCGTAGGTTACGTTCGAGCTTACGCGCATCGAAACTAGCGCCTAGCTGAGTGGCGACTCGTTATATTCGGTTCCCTGCCGTTGATTCGCTACTATCAATCGGGTCGCCCGTGCCATGCCTGTACCCAGGTTGTTACAGCTGGTTAACATGATGGCGCTTTTCTGTACGGGGCGATGGACGTTAAGTCACTTGCCGTAAGGCCTCGAAGAGTTTGTCTGGACAGTCAAGAAACTGCTCTTTGCCGCCGGCATAGAATGCACTGAACTGACCCTCGAGGCATTCGCTCAAATAGTCGCTGAGAGCTGCGGTACGCTGGCCTCTCTCATTAGTCTTTGACGGTGATATGGGCAACGCTGTGCTAAGCGCTCGGCTTGCTTTCAGAAAAACCTCCTGTGCTAAAAAATAGTTATTGGCACCACCATGCGAGGTCTGTCGCCCACCCACCAAGAATGGAGTGCCGTTTTTCTTTGCAGCTGATAACGAGTTAGCGCCTTCAGCCACAATGAGGTCGGCATGTCCAATGAGCTGCTGGAAGTCTTTTTCTGCGACCTGTGGCAAATGCACCAAACCGACATCTCCTGTGGAGAGACGGCGACTTGCTAGCCCATTACTGCCGTGAAACCCAGGAATACCCAATACACTGGAGACGAATATACTCTTTTTAAATGAAGACGCCTTTTGGATGCTCGCCGAGATAGTCGGCTGCTGCCCTACAACACAGACCGCGACAGGTTTGCTACTTGCCCGCTTGAGCAACGCTGTCAAAAGAATATCCAACTCGTCCTTACCAGATAGCCCCACTGATTCGGCCGGCGTAGAGGGTGTGCGTGAAACCTGAGAGGGCCAATCGTGCAGGCCGTGTACGAGCACAAGCTGCCACTTGCCGCTTTCCTTCCCCTTGATTAATGTGTTGACGTCACGCCGCAACCCATCGGATGTCGCAGTGAAGGCATTGCACTCAAGAATGCCTTCTTGAGCGACCTTGCTCGCCAATTGGACGTTAAGGCCATGAGTAAATACTTCATGGGCACCTTTAACCCACCCCGTAGGACCCAATCGCACGAACTGACTGGTTTTGTAATGGTCAGCGAAGCCCTGCGCGGAGCTTCGCTTGAAGTGATCATCGCAGGCAAACGTCAGGCCCAACTGATTGGAAGGACACTGGCGCTCGTCATATAGCTTCCACTTCAGGTCGTAGGACTTGACCAAAAACTTGAATTTGTCTCTGGCGAATTTATTGTCGTTTTCCACAATAATTGAAAACCGTCCTTTGAAACCCAGTTCATTTAGGCGCTGCATCCCTGTCAGTGCTGCCTTTTGGTGACCATGCCCAGGGCCAATGCCCACAATCACCGTTACGCTTGGCTGTGCTGTAAGGTACGCTTGGATCTTCGCGGCGTCTGGACTTTGCAAACAGTTAGCGAAGGAACTCGCACTCAGGCCTGTTGGCTCAAGATTCAATCCCTGCGGGTGCCTCGCAGCACGTGAGGCAAGTGAATGATTTAAAAAGCTCGAGTAGGGGGAAGGGACAATCATGATCGCTCATTATGTATCGTTAAAGTAAGCGTTCAGTGGCTTCAGCGAGTGAGCCGGTTCCCATGGGCAGACGGGAGTAAGTGAAATTTATGCAGACGTTTTACGTTCTACCCCGCACTCGTGCAGCGACTAGCTCTGTGGCACAGGCCTGATCAGCGGCACCATCATCCCATCTTTGCATAGAAGCAACTTACAAACAGAGCTTAACCTATCAATCTTAAACTGCTCATTATATGCACGATTTTATCTTTTACCTTCCCGAGACAACACAATTAGGGGGGGGGAGATGGAACTGAATATGGGGATGCCACCACCCATGAGACAGATACAACGACAGCCTCTCATAGCCGGATAGATTGTGAGGTTTCACAATGAAAAATCCACATTCTATTATTTCCAATATTTATGGCTGGCGCTGGCGTCAGCTACGCTGGTTGCCCGGGTACTGTCAAGACGCGCCCTAGAATATCGGCGGGCAACATTGGTGAGCATAAAAATCAGCAAGTAGATGCTACTTTGTAAAAAGTAATTTTAAAAAATCTTTAGCACGACAGTGCAATACCCGTACGCACTTAGCTCGCCTAGAGAAAGAGATAAAAACCGACAGCAGATTAGAAAAATAAATAATCCTAGCTTGCGCGCACACGTGCTTATTCTTAAAGAGCTTTGCCTCAACATCATTGAGCATAGTTAAAATCAATTTTCTCAGTTGAAACGGGAGCGACCAGCCTAACAAAGCTAATGCCCAGTTTACATATTTTCGCCACTTCGCCTGGCGACCGTTGCCCCCCCCCGCAAGCCACTAAAATGCAACGCATGTAGGCCTCGCGGGTTATAGTGAAACTCTAATATCATCTAAGCATTTTTAATGCCGACATGCCTCTGCTAATAGAGCTGCTCGACGGTATCGTCGCACTGAGCAAAACTTTCACAACCGCATCGATGATTGTTCGACACGTTAAATTAGCTCGCTACCTGGCGACATCACACTAGGCAGCGCGCTTGGTCAAGCGAACGGATTAATTGATTGCCGTAACTGTTCGCGGGCTCGCGATAATCGTGATCTAACGGTTCCAATCGGAACACCCAGCGTTTGCGCGGTATCCTGGTAATTGCCTTCCAACACCAAACTAACTTTGATGACCTGTTGCATATTGGCCGGCAAATTTTTGATCGCCTCGACCGTTCGCTGAAGCTGGCGGCGACCATCAACCAATTGTCCTATGTCGTCATACTGCTCATTTTCGAGATTAAATTGATCATTCCAGCATTCCTGATGAGGCTGGCTGTAAAGACGGCGAAAGTGATTTCGAATCAAGTTTAGCGCGATGCCGCACAGCCAAGTTTCCGGTTTGCTGGCGTTTTGAAATTTATGTTCGCTGCGCAACGCCTCGAACAATGTGCACTGCAAAATATCGTCAGCATCGTCGGGATTCATCACACGCTTATGAATGAATGCTCGAAGTCGTTGCATCTGGATTTTAGTGAGGTACCGGATTCCCGCGGACGCTTGATTATCTGCTTTGTGGTCTGAACGATTGGTGAGTGCTTGTGCGTGCATGCTATCTCTCCTGTTGGGGTGCAGGAGCTATAGCGATATACATGCCATAGCAGATTATTTTCTCAATATCTTGATAAATAAAGGTTTATAGAAATATCTACATATCACCTTGGGCCAGTTCCTGCCTCAGCGCCAAAATTCTCCGGCAATATCTTGCACAACGCGTTTTTTGGAACTGAGATCGCTGACGCACCACTCAATCAGCGATCAATCAACCAGACTGCGCAATGATAAATCGTGCGACGCCCCCTACCCAGCCGTTAACCAGGCTCCCGCTTCCTCAAGGGCCTGCGGCCTCTCGTGCGGAGCCCCCCCCCCCCCAGCAAAACAACGTACAGGTGCCCGCAGGCACGACTGCGCAGCAGGTATCGATGTTCAACGCGCAGTTGAACCAAGTAAGCACTGAGCTCAAGCAACGGCTGTTGCGACTCAATGCACTGCAGCAGCATTCGCAGCAGGTGATGAACTTTAAGTTCAATCGGAAACTGCTCGTTGCACTGGAAGGACAGGCACAAGCTTTACGCCAGAACGTTCGTAACGAAGGTGGCCTCAAGCAAGTTTACGAGAACGCCCGAGACGACAGCGGACGTCATGCTTTACTCGGGCTAATTCGGGTCGCAGAGCAACAGGCGAGGCGAGAGCAAGCGGCCGGGGAGCTAAGAGCCCTCCAGGCATTGCGACGACAGCTTAGTGACAGGGTCAAGCAGCAACTGCGGCCACTACGTTCCAGGGTTCAGCTTACCTCTGGAGTCAATGACCCAAGACGCCGCGAGAGCGCGCGCAGCCTTACAGGCAGTGGCCTGCTGGGCATGCTCGAGCTAACCCAGATGATAAGCGAGAGGGAGGAGGAGGGGGCAGGCTTCAAATCCCAGCTTAGTGACCTTCAGGTGGAAACCAATCATTTCATGGCGACCGCAAGACCGCAGCAACAGCAAGAGGCCATGAAGAATCTAGAGCGCACGGCGTTCCTGAAGCAGCTCTACGGTAGTTGCGATCACGTACTCAGCGCCATGCTCGAGAAGAACCCGGGGTTACAGATGAAAACATCCGCATTCGTGAAAATTCTGCAGCAGCTCATTGGCAATGGCATGCAGCCCAAAGACACGCTCCAACTGGTGCAGAACGTAGCTGGCCGTCACCTTGAGGATCAACTCGCGCTGGTCAATCGTTTGCTAGCGCTGCTGAAGGAGCTGAAGTACATGACTTGGAATGACAACAAGAGCCGACAAAAAACGCTGGATAACCTTCTGATTCTGTCTACCGCTCTGGTCAACGAGGAGCAGAAACGTCTCCAGGAGGCCCTTGGCTGATGACCTCCCTCCTCAACCTGCTCAATGGCATAGCGCTGGCGGCAATGCGCCGCTCCGAAATCGTGGGCGCATTTGTCGTGATGGCGATCATCTTCATGATGATTACGCCCATGCCGACCTGGCTGATAGACATCCTGATCGCCATCAACATCTGCATTTCCTGCATGTTGATCATGCTCGCAATGAACCTGCCACGCCCACTGGCGTTCTCTACTTTTCCGGCCGTGTTGCTCATCACCACAATGTTTCGTCTGGCGCTGTCGATCTCTACCACCCGCCTGATCCTTCTGGATCAGGACGCAGGCCACATCGTCGAGGCCTTCGGACAATTCGTGGTGGGCGGCAACCTGGCGGTGGGCACCGTGATTTTCCTAATCATAACCGTCGTCAACTTCATGGTCATTACCAAAGGCTCCGAGCGTGTCGCAGAGGTCGGGGCACGCTTTACTCTGGACGCCATGCCGGGAAAGCAGATGTCTATCGACAGCGATCTTCGTGCCAACCTCATCAGCGTGCAGGATGCTCGGGCACGACGCGAGGAGCTGGCCAAGGAAAGCCAATTGTTCGGTGCGATGGACGGCGCGATGAAGTTCGTCAAGGGCGATGCCATCGCCGGGCTGATCATCATCGCCATCAACATGATCGGCGGCATGAGCATTGGCGTCATGCAGATGGGAATGACCGCCGGCGATGCAGTGCACATCTACACCATTCTGACCATTGGTGACGGGCTGATCTCGCAGATTCCCGCCCTGATGATTTCGGTCACCGCGGGCATCGTGATAACCCGGGTTCCCGACGGGAATCCAACACCGCAATCCAACATCGGCCGGGAAATTGCTGAGCAGTTGACCAGCCAGCCGAAGGTTTGGATCATCTCCTCGGTGGCCATGCTCGGCTTCGCAGCGCTGCCCGGCATGCCTACTGGGGTCTTCATTACCATCGCGTTGATTTGCGGCTGCGGTGGTGTCCTTCAGATATATCGCGATAGACCGAGCCCCGAAGCAGAGCAACTGGTCGGGGTGTCACCGGAAATGAACGGTGACGAGGATCTGCGCACCTTCAATCCCAGCCGGCAATTCGTCCTGCAGTTTCACCCAAGCCAGGATAGCGTTCAGATCACCGCGATCGTCTGTGAAATCCGCCAGCGCCGAAATCGACTCGTCGTTCAGTACGGTCTGACGCTGCCATCATTCATCATCGAGCAGGCGGATCACATCCCTCAGGACGAATTCCGCTTTACTGTCTACGAAGTACCAATGATGCGCGCCACGCTTACTCAGAGCCACGTGGCGGTAGATGCACAAGAGTTGGAGGATCTCGAAGTCCAGGATGGAATTCCTGGCAGCGCTGAACGCCAGGAAGGCCAGTGGGTATGGGTGCCTAGCGATTCGCCCATTCTGGAAAACGCCGACCTAGAACAGGTCAGTGCTATAACCCTGATCATTGAGCGCATGGAGCGTACGCTGCACGCTTGTGCGCCAAAATTCATCGGTCTTCAGGAAACCAAAGCCATCCTCGGCTGGTTGGAATCCGAACAGCCCGAACTTGCTCAGGAAATGCTGCGGGTACTGCCGCTTGCGCGGTTCGCGGCCGTACTCCAAGGGCTGGCAGCCGAATGCGTACCGCTGCGCTCGGTTCGGGTGATCGCCGAAACCCTCGTTGAGCATGGGCAGCATGAGCGCGACATCGCCATGCTAGTGAATTACGTGCGCATTGCCTTGAGATCACAGATTTACCACCAATACGCCACGGCGCAAGGGTTGGAGGTCTGGCTGCTTACCCCCGAAAGCGAAAGCATCCTGCGCGACGGTCTGCGTCAAACGCAGACCGAAACCTTCTTCGCACTCAGCGACGAAACTAGCCAATTGTTGCTTCATCACCTGCACATGGCATTCCCGCAGCGCTCCCGTGAGCGCTCGGTATTGCTGGTTCCTCAGGATCTACGCAGCCCACTGCACGTTTTGCTGCAAGAAGAGTTCTATCACGTACCCGTCTTGTCTTTTGCTGAAGTCAGCAGTTCGGCGCAGGTTAAAGTCATCGGCCGCTTCGAGCTGGAGGAAGAAGCGGCCTTCGATAGCGAGCACTTCGCATGAATGACTCAATCAATGATCTGTACGAATTGCGCGTACTGAATGGTCTTCATCAAGGTGCCGCGCTTCCGCTCGTGGGTAACCAATGGTTCATAGGCGCTGATGATGCGCTGGATCTAGCGCTGCATGATGCAGGGGTGGAGCCCATGCATTGCCAGTTGCAACGAGAGGGTGAGCACTGGCGCCTCGATGCCGTTGACGGAAAAGCGCTGGATAGCGAAGGCCATCCGTTCAATGAACTGCATCCAAATACCCAGTTCGCCTTAGGCTCCGTATGGGTGAGCTTAGCCCATGCCAACGAGCCATGGCCGGATCTTCCGATCGCGATAGTTAGCAGCGAGGGTACTAAACCTCGCGGAGAAAAACTCAGCCCTGCACTCAACGGGGTTCGCGGACGTCTGATCGGTCGCTGCGCCTGCATAACTCTGGGCATTTTGCTGGGCGTCGTGGGTAGTGCCTGGAGTTTGAGCACCACCCTGCTCTCTTCAGAGCAGGGGCAGGTCGAGTCAGTGAAAGCACCACCAGCTCGTATTCAGGACTCACGCTCCTCAATCGATTTACAAGCAGCCGCCAGAATGCTCAAGACCATGCTCAGCGAGCGAATGCTCAATACCGTCAGCCTTGAGCATACCGCAGATGGCCTCGCCCTGATCGGTACGTTGAAGGATGACAGCATGCTCGTATACGAGCGAATGCTGCAGCGCTTCAATAGGGATCATCGAATGGATTTCGAGCTAGAAGACCGCGTGTCCCACGGAAACGCCGGCCTGCCATTCGCAATCACACAAATCATCGGTGGTAGCAACGGCCATCTGGTGATGGCCAATGGTCGGCGGATGTACATCGGCGACCGAATTGACGGCATACGCCTGGTGCAAATAGAGGACGGTCGCATTCATTTTGACGGTGAGCGGCGAATGGATGTGGCCTGGTGAGTACCTCGATCTCTGCCCTGCAGGAATGGGAACGGCGCCAAGCCGCTCGCCTGTCATCATTTTCCGCTGTACGCGTCACCGGTAAGGTCACGGCGGTCAGCGGTATTCTGCTGGAATGCCAGGTACCCGCAGCCAAGGTGGGTGATCTGTGCGAGGTGATCAAGGCCGACGGCAGCCACATTCTCGCCGAGATCGTCGGGTTCACCCGCGAGTGCACATTGCTCAGCGCCTTGGGCACCCCCGATGGCATTCAGATCGGCGCCTCCATTAAACCGCTAGGCATCGCACATCGCATCGGTGTCAGCGAAGAGCTTCTGGGCTGCGTGCTGGATGGCTTCGGCAGACCGTTTCTAGGGCAGTCCCGAGGTGCTTTCTCGGGCCCCGGCGATACTCGCCAGACAGTACCCGTGATCACGGATGCCATCCCCGCGACCCAGCGCCCACGCATTACCACGGCGTTACCAACAGGCATTAGAGCCATCGACAGCGCGCTGCTGCTTGGCGAAGGACAGCGAGTCGGACTTTTCGCTGGCGCCGGCTGTGGTAAGACCACCTTGATGGCAGAACTGGCACGCAATATGGGCTGTGACGTAATCGTATTTGGCTTAATCGGCGAACGTGGCAGGGAACTGCGTGAGTTCCTCGACCACGAACTGGACGAAACGCTGCGACAACGATCCGTACTGGTATGTGCCACCTCCGACAGATCCAGCATGGAACGGGCTCGCGCCGCATTCACCGCAACGGCGATTGCCGAAGCCTTTCGAGCCAAGGGAATGAAGGTGCTGCTATTGATCGACTCCCTCACACGCTTCGCCCGCGCGCAAAGAGAAATCGGCATCGCTGCTGGCGAACCGCTGGGGCGCGGTGGTTTGCCGCCCTCGGTGTACACCCTGCTGCCCCAATTGGTAGAGCGTGCGGGCATGAGCGAGAAAGGTTCAATCACCGCCCTCTATACCGTACTGATCGAGCAGGACTCGATGAATGATCCGGTAGCGGATGAAGTGCGCTCACTGCTGGACGGCCACATCGTGCTTTCACGCAAGCTCGCAGAGCGCGGCCACTATCCAGCTATCGACGTGCCCGCCAGCATCAGCCGCGTGCTTAGCAGCGTGGCGGGCACTGAGCACCAGCGCGCCAACAACCGGCTGCGTCGGCTGATGGCAGCCTATCGCCAAGTCGAGATGCTGCTGCGCTTAGGCGAATACCAGCCAGGCTCAGATGCTGTAACGGACTGTGCGGTTCAGCTCAACGGCCCCATCAACAACTTTCTCCAGCAGGATCTGCGAGGCCCTTCCTCCATGGAGGCAACCCTCGCCGCACTCACTCAGCTAACCGACCAACTACCGGAGTAAGCGTGGAAGAAGAGCTGGAAGTCGACCCGCAGCGAGCCTCGTTCGAACAGGCCATCGCACTATTACAGCCGCTTCGCCAGCACCGCCAAGCCCGAGCAGAGCGCCTGCAGCGAGCCGCGTACGCGGCACTGGAGCACAGCCGTGGCCAACTGGCCGAGGCCGAGGCCGAGCTGGACAGCGAGAGGCGTCTAAACAACAAGCGCCGGACAGAACTAGTAGAGGAACATCTGCACCAGAGCATAAGTTTGGATGATGTTGATCGATGGCACGACCGAGAGCGTCGCATGCTGGATCAACTGGCATTGCTGCGCCACGACATCCGACAGCAGCACACCCTTATCGAACAACAGCAAGAGCAATTGCGGCAGGCCTGCGCGGCTACCAGCCAGGCGCAGCGTGCCGTCGAAAAACTAGCTTGCCTTACCGAGGTCCTGAACGATGAAAGCTGAAGGCAATAGCCCACCTAACAGGCCGCACCAACCAACGCAACCAGCTGCACACCCGCACACCCAGCCTGCTATCGCGACGATGAAACCCCCTAGCGCTCCGGCTATGTCACAACGCGGTGAAATAGACCTTCGTAGCCTAATTCAAGGGCTGGAAACATCCTCATCATCAATTAAGGCTGACGGCCTGGTTTTCGCGCAGTTGATCCAGCCGATCAAGCAGATCTCGGACGACAGCTCCGGCCTGGGCACAGGTTCCGGCGTTCTGTCGCCCAAGCCCGACGCAATGGGTACGCAACTGGTCGATGAGTTGGTTCAACGCCTGCCCATAGCGCCTCCCGGGGCCTTTACCGTGACCCTGCTGATGCCCAATCTGGGCAAGGTTCAAGTGCGTGCCGGCAAACGTGAGGGCCATTGGGAGGTAGAGCTCGGGTTTGCTCGGCGCTCAACCTTCGAGCGCCTACACCCCCAACAAAGCACCTGCGAGGCGGCACTAGCCTCAGCCATGGGTAGTTCGATTCGCCTCTCAATGGTAGATGAGGCGAATGCGTGATCAAGCTTGCCTTACGCCCCGTATCACCACAACTGGCCCAGGCAACTCGAGCTCTGGGGGCGGGTGTCACCACCACCTTTACGGCGCGCGGCATGCAGGGTGAATTGTGTCTACTGCCTTTGTCGCCGGATGCATCCGAGCAGCCCGGCACGTGGCTTAACAGCGCCTTGGGCCCTCTGCATATCAGCGACGCAGGCGCCCTACTGAGCTTGTTGGGGGAGCTGCCTGTGACCGTAGCAGGAGAGACGCAGAACTGGTACTGGCAATTGATCAGCCAGCGCCTGAGCCCGGTTCTAGCAGAGTGCCTGAGCCCGCTGTCGATTCTGGAAATAGAAGCCCCCATGGCTGCAGAAATTCGCTATGCGGCCAAGGTGAGCTTGGGTGAGGAAGCTCTACATACGCAACTGGCAAGCTCCGCCAGCACCCTGCTCAATTGGCTGCAAGCCTCGACTTGGAGACAGCGCCATCGGATCTTTCCAGCATCTCTGAGTATACGCATACCGTTGGCCCTGGGCCTAACTGAACTGACTTACGAACAGCTTGGCTCCCTACGCCCGGGTGATGTCGTTGTACCGAGCCAAGAACGCTTCAACTGCGAAGGCACTGGCGTCGTCGATCTTGCAGGGCGGTACTGGAATGCACAGACGCGAACCTGCGGAAAGCGCCTCTTATTGAACCTGGCAACCGAGATAAATAACCATGAGTGAAACTGACCAGCCCCTAGAAACTTACGATTATGTCGAGCAAGCGCAAGATGCCCCCGAGTACCACATCGATCATGAGCAAGATGAGGAGACAGATACTGAGCATGTCGAGTACCCCGAGGAGCAAGCGCAGCCAATCACACCGCTGTCTCAGCTTCCCATTATGGTCACCGTGCGCTGTGGCGCGCTGAACCTCACCATTGAGGAACTGCAGCGGCTGGGCAGTGGCACAGTGCTGGAAGTCCAGGGGGTTACGCCAGGATATGCCTCACTCTGTCACGGCGAGCAGGTAGTTGCCGAGGGCGAGTTGGTCGACGTGGGCGGCCGCCTTGGCTTACAGATTACTCGGATGGCGTCACTGTCATGATTCTGGATGGCATGAACCCGGTTCTTCTAGCGCTGTTCTTGGGCGCTCTGTCGCTGGTTCCCTTCATGCTGATCGTATGCACCGCATTTCTGAAGATAGCCATGACGCTGATGATTACGCGCAACGCGATCGGCGTTCAACAGGTACCGCCAAACATGGCGGTTTACGGTATTGCCTTGGCGGCAACCATGTTCGTCATGGCACCAGTGGCCCACGAAATTCAGAAGCGCCTGGATCAAAACCCTTTAGATATGTCGACGACACAAAGCCTGCAGGAGAGCTCAGGCGGCATCATTGCCCCCCTGCAACAGTTCATGACGCATAACACTGACCCGGATGTTTTGACGCATCTGTTGGAAAACACGCACAGGATGTGGCCCAAAGAGATGGCCGAAAGTGCCAGCAAAGAGGATCTGCTGCTGGCGATTCCGGCCTTTGTGCTTTCAGAATTGCAGGCCGCCTTCAAGATCGGCTTTCTGATCTACATCCCATTCATCGTGATTGATCTGATCGTATCCAACTTGTTACTAGCGCTAGGGATGCAAATGGTATCGCCGATGACCATCTCGTTACCTTTAAAACTGCTTCTTTTCGTCCTGGTGGACGGCTGGACACGGCTGATCGACAGCCTTTTTCTCTCTTATATGTGAGGCCACCATGGAAGCCTTGGCGCTTTTCAAACAGGGGATGTTTTTGGTGGTGATATTGACCGCCCCGCCCCTGATCGTCGCCGTTCTGGTTGGGGTGATCACGTCAATATTGCAGGCCTTGATGCAGATGCAGGATCAAACCCTACCCTTTGGCCTCAAGCTTGCCGCGGTCGGTCTTACCCTGGCCATGACCGGGCGATGGATAGGCCTCGAACTGATTCAATTTATCAATATGGCGTTTGACCTGATCGGGCGCACCGGCGGGGCGCCATAAATGCCATGGGACACGCAGGCCGCCTTTGAACTGCTACTGGGCATAGGCTTAGCAGCTGCGCGCCTAGTGCCCTGTATGCTGATGGTACCCGCGTTCTGTTTCAAGTACCTAAAAGGACCGTTGCGCTATGCGGTCGTGGTAGCTGTTGCCCTAATCCCGGCGCCCTCTATTGGCCAAGCACTCAGCGGCCAGGACGGAAACATAGGGCTGATCATCGGCCTATTGCTCAAGGAAGTAGCCCTCGGAGCACTGCTAGGCGTGCTGTTATACATGCCATTCTGGCTGTTCGCCTCGGTTGGCGCCTTGCTCGACAGCCAACGCGGAGCGCTGAGCGGCGGGCAGATCAACCCTGCCCTTGGCCCGGATGCTACGCCCCTTGGCATGCTGTTTCAGGAAGCTCTAATCATGCTGCTGATGGTGTTTGGTGGGCTGCCGCTGATCTTGCAGGTGATCTGGGATAGCTACCTAGTCTGGCCCCCCACAGCATGGCTGCCAATCTTTACCGAGGAAGGCCTGCTGGTTCTACTCGAACAGCTGAGCCGTACCCTTCACCACATGCTGCTTTACGCGGCGCCCTTCATCGCGATTCTTCTGCTTATCGAAGCTGTTATGGCCATCATCAGCCTCTACGCGCAGCAACTGAACGTTTTTATCCTCGCCATGCCCGCTAAGAGCATCGCCGGTATCGCCTTCCTGCTGATCTACCTGCCCACCCTGCTCGAACTGGGCACTGGCGAGCTGCAATACCTGAAAGTCATCAGCATGCTTCTCGGCGAGATCGTGCAGGTGCAAAAACCATGAGTGAAAAAACGGAAAAAGCTACGCCCAAGCAACTGCGCGATGCTAGGGAAAAGGGCCAAATATCACAGAGCCAGGATGTCAGCAAGTTACTCATTTTGCTGGTCGTCAGCGAAGTTGCCCTGGGCCTTGCCAATGAAAGCGTGGATACACTCAAACAGCTCATCGAGTTATCGGTGAACGCCAGCCAGCAACCTTTCGAGCGGATCGTGGAGCAGTTGGTATACGAAGCCACGAAGGCGCTGATCAGTTTCTCGCTCTTTAGTATCGGCCTTGCAATGCTGATGCGTCTGCTAGGGGGGTGGGGGCAGTTTGGCTTTCTGTTTGCACCAAAGGCCTTGAAGGTTGACTTCAACAAACTCAATCCCTTCGCCCAGGCCAAACAAATGTTCTCCGGGCAAAACCTCACCAATTTGGTGATGAGCACCATCAAGGCAGTGGTGATTGGCGTCACCCTCTACCTGCTACTGAAACCGGAGCTCGGAACACTAATCCTGCTCAGCAATTCTGATCTAACCACTTACTGGCAGTCGTTGCTTGAGCTGTTTCGGCACATTTTACGGGTCACCCTAGGTCTTCTGTTGGTAATCGCAGCCGTCGACTTTGGCTTCCAGAAATTTTTTCACGCCAAGCGGCTGCGCATGAGCCATGACGATATCAAGAAAGAATACAAACAGGCCGAAGGCGATCCACATGTCAAAGGGCAACGCAAGCAATTCGCCTTCGAGATACTCAATCAAGAGCCCACTCGCGCACCAAAGGTGGTGGAAGACGCCGACATGCTGGTGGTCAACCCTACTCATTACGCCGTGGCACTATACTACCGTCCAGGCAAGACTCCACTTCCATTAATCCACTGCAAGGGCGAAGACGACGACGCGCTCGAACTTATCGCGCGGGCCAAGCGTGCAAGGGTTCCAGTCGTTCAAAGCATTTGGCTTGCACGCACTTTGTACAAAATAAATACTGGCCGTTACATACCTAGGCCGACGCTGGAAATGGTAGCGCACATCTACCAGTTGGTGAAGCAACTTGACGAGATTGGTGAAGAAATTATCCGTACTGATGACCTATAGTATTCATACACGGATTAGAGACAAACAGTAACTTGCCGAGTTGGTCGCTATTCGATTTGATTTCAGCATGTGGTTGCCTACTAACTTCGGACAGCTCTTTAGGCGAAAATCTTCGTCATACACAGGTGTTCGATGAGCAAACAGCGACTTACCTCCATGCCCGAACTCAAGCGCAAGGCAGCCTTACGGGTGTCTGATCAGTGCTATAGCCATATCGAGGCATCTCGCTCACTTGGTCAGGTTGAATCGGCCCTTCGTCGATGGGTAAATCAATAGAAGGCCAAGAAATAAATGAACAGCACACTGGAGCGTATTGTTTGAGGCATAGCTCGAACATCACTCTATCCCCAAGGCGATCGGGAGTTAATTAAATGAAGAGTGGCAGGCAAATAATATCACGATGAACCGCAAACCAAACAGCCCACTATCTCTAAATAAATCAAGCCGGCGGCGACTTCACATTCACCTTAGATCATCTTGCAACGCTGCACTAATGCCTTAATTAATTAAGACCCAACACCACCGCACGCCGAAAGCTATTTACATTCCAAAAATCGCTATGTGTCATCAGCACATCTCAGATTCGCTCTATTCGTACGATGCTGCGAATTTTTTTGCACTCCGCTAACCTCTAGAATAGGGAGTTGATGCGCCCAGCAGCTCCCCTTAAATCTATTGGCATGTAGACACTATGGTCTGTCCCGGGCTGAGTGGACACTGACTTAAGGTGGATAATGTCCGCCGCAAGGAGTGTTCATGACCCAGGCCAGATGACGTTCCCGAATCTTTCAAACGTAAAGCGGTAGACCAGGTGTTTGCCGGCATGCCGCTTCGTCGTGTGGCCGAGACGCTCGGTATCGCTGAAAGCCTGCTGGGTAAATGGAAGCGCCAGTACGAACAGC